>BJGE01000001.1 GCA_014190275.1 Actinomycetes bacterium
AGTCATTTGCACCGCCAAAGACGCAAAGAGCGCCTCAATTGCATCGAGATCCCCGGGCATCCCGTATGCCATGACATAAGTTGAGTTGCTAGCTATGTCAACATGCGCTTCATTAGCGTGCGCGACCACAACAAAAAGCGAAATCAGATGTTGATTTGCCCTCTTGCCCTTCTCACCAATGGTAACCGTGCGAATCTGCGGGCTTTGGCGCATTTCCAGTTTCGCCGTGTGGGCCCTGGCAAATGCCAGGTCAACACTGGCCGCTGTCGCTAAACTCTGGGCCTTCATTAAATACGCATCGGCCTCAGCTGGATTGTCGGTGCGCTCGGCTTTTGCAAGTAAAGCACTTATCCGCTCAAGTGACATAGGCACCTACGGTGACTCCGGCACCATGGAAGGCACCCTGCAGCACCAGCGCAGCCTGGGGGCCCAGCACTTCAGCTACCAACCAGCACATCGTGGTCGTGAAAGTTTCGCCGTGCATCGCCCCAACGGTAGTCGCGAGATCCGCGGACGAAAAAATTAAGTGGTGGGTCAACTCATGCAGTATTACCGCCTCACAACAGGCCCAGCCAGGCACACCAAAGGAACCTGAAATTGGTATCGCGATGGTTTGACGCGCCGGTTCATAATGCGCCATTCGTTGCCCGGCCCGCGCCCGTACTAGCACCGGCCCCGCGAACGGAAATCTTGCAGTGCGATTCACCGCACCCAGGACACCGTCACAGTAGCATTGCATCGCATCGATAGTTTCGAAATATCGCTGTTGTGGCAAGGTCAGTTTGGACCCGAAGAAATCAATTTCCCCACCACGATCCAAAGCCGCTGACCATTGGTTCTCCGCTGCGTAAACCGCGGCTCGACCCCAATCTGGCTCAACCATGCGCGTGATCCATCAAGCTTGTGGCCAAGTCGGGCGCTCTGCCGATCCGGGCCGCTTAATCTCACCGGTTGCTATGCCGGCAAATAGTGCCGCCCCAACCGCTCCCGGTTCATTTACGTCACATACTCGGTAATCACCAAGTTGTCTCTTCTTGACGTCGGCAACCATCGCATCATGGATCCAGCCACCACCGACCACTGCTGAAGTCCGGGGGCCAACGATTCCTTCGATGAAGGTCAACATCGTGGCACTTTGCTCGAGCAGATCCTCAACCGCTACCCGCCACGTCAATGCCGGTGACGATTCGTCATCGATACCTGATAGCCGTAGGCCGCGGTGCGAGGCTGGGTCCAATTTCATGGCGGATGTCGATCGATCAATACTTAAAGCAGCTTGCGCTAAGTCACGCGATTGCTCGCGACCCTTGATACCTAATAAGGCGTGCACCCGCTCCATCGACAACCCCGCCAAAGTCGCCGCGAGCACACACAGGTGATCTGGGATCACTCCCCATAAGACCGCGGCATCTTGGTCAACAAGGACCTCGAGCCGCTCGCGAGTGATCGGTGCCGGCACGAATCGCATTAGCGCCTCAGCGGTGCCCAATGAATTAAACAGTGCACCGGATATCGCAGCACCTGACGCAAAAGCTGCGGACTGGTGATCCATCCCGGTTACCGTCAGGACGGCACCACGATATGCGTCAGGTAATCCACCGCTGACCGATCCGCAATCCTCCCCGGCGACAACGAAACGGTTTGGCAAAAGATCACCGGTTAGCCGCAGGGTCTGCGCCCAAGGCGAACGGGTGACAACATCAAAGAGCCCGGTACGCGAGGTTAAGGACAACTCGCCTACCTGCTCACCCCCGAGGTGATGGACGATCCATTCGGCCACACAAAGGTGCCGAACGGCCGTCTTCGCCCCAGGGATATTCTTTTGCAGCCACAAAATCTTGGCGACCGAAGGTTTCGAGTTCAGTCGCATGCCGACATGTCGATGAAAATCCGCACGCGAAATATGTTGTTCAATGAATTCGACTTCACCACGGGGGTCATGCCAGGCCAAGGCTGGTGCGACCACCTGGCCGGCTGCATCGAGCAATACTCCGGTTTCGGCCATCCCGGTGACACCGATCCCGATCACCCGAGCGCCGGTCGGCCAACCCGTCGCGCTCGGTAGCGCCGTGAGCACCGACTCAGCGGTAAGGGCCAGCTCGATCGGGTCCGCGTCGGCCTCGGCGCCGTGATGGCGCCACGGGGTCGGTAGTGCCGCTTCGGCAAGCTGGCGGCCCCCGAGGTCGACCGCAACAGCCTTGATCCTGGTGGTGCCCACGTCAAGGCCGACCAGCAACCGCGGCGCCATCAGGACTCCCCTCCGGGCGGAACAAACAGGGCAACTTTGCCTTTGCCCCTGAGGATAGGCTCAAACCATGACAAACCATGAGTTCCGGCTCCGCCGGCTATTTAATCCCGACTCCGGGCGCTGCCTCGATATTGCCGTCGACCACGGATTCTTCGGCGAACGCGCCTTCCTCACCGGGATCGAGGACCTCTTTAGTGCCGTGCAAACCCTCGCCGCCGCCGAGCCCGATGCCATCCAATTGACCGTCGGCCAGGCTCCACTGCTCCAACGCCTCGGTGGGCGCCACCGCCCGGCCTTGGTGCTTCGCACCGATGTCGCCAACGTGTATGGCATGCCCCTGCCTGATTACATGTACAGCCTCATGATTCCCGAGCCCGGCCTTCGCGGTGTGCAGCTGGACGCCGCCTGTGTCGTCGTGAACCTCTTCGATCTGCCCGGACGGCCCGAAGTACGCGAAGCGTGCTTGCAAAATGTGCTGTTGGCGCGGGCCGACTGCGACCGTTATGGCATGCCGCTAATGGTCGAGCCGCTAGCGATGAAAGAGTCCGAATCCGGTGCCTACACCGTCAACGGTGATGTCAACACCATCCTTCCCGTCGTTCGGCAGGCGGTTGAGCTCGGCGCTGACATCATCAAGGCAGATCCGACTGATGATCCAGAGGCGTACCGCGACGTCATTCAAACCGCAACCGGCGTGCCTGTACTCGTGCGCGGCGGCGGCAAAGTTCCAGACCGCGAACTGCTAACCCGAACTGCTGCCATGCTGAAAGCCGGCGCGGCCGGCGTGGTCTACGGACGCAACATCATTCAGCACCAAAATCCAGTTGGCATGACCCGAGCCATCATGGCGATGCTGCATGACGGCGCAGGCGTTGATCAAGCCGAACTGCTAATCGTTAGTGCGTGAATCGAATGGAAACGGTCCGCATCGGCATCATCGGCGGCGGCCTCATGGGCCGGGAGCTGGCGGCTGTCTGCGGCCGGTGGCTGCATCTGGTTGACCACCCGGTCAGGCCTGAGGTGGTGGCCGTCGCCGACCTAAGCGAGGATGCCCGCAACTGGTTCAAACAGGTTTCCACCGTGCGAACAATCACCGCCGACTGGCATGACCTCATTAATGATAGTGATATCGACGCCTTGTATATCGCGGTTCCACATGATCTGCACGCGGAGATTTACCTCGCGGCTGCCGCCGCGGGAAAGGATTTCCTTGGCGAAAAACCATTTGGCATAGATCTTGCGGCCGCCACCGCAATCGTCGACGCGGTTGAGCGGTCATCAGCCTTCGTCCGGGTATCAAGTGAACTGCCCTTCTACCCCGGTGCCCAGCGCTGCTATGAGATCGCGCAATCGGGTGCCTTGGGTGATTTAGTTGACGTGCGCAGTGGCTTTTCACATTCATCCGATCTCGATCGCACCAAGGCCATCAACTGGAAGCGGCAGCAAGCCACCTGCGGTGAGATTGGCGTGATGGGCGATCTCGGCATGCACGTGGCCCACGTGCCCCTACGCCTGGGCTGGGCGCCGAGTGACGTGTACGCGCTGCTCGACAACATCGTCACCGAACGCCCGTCACCGACCGGGCCCACCACTTGCGATACCTGGGATAACGCACTACTGGCCATGCGCACCCCCGGAGGGGCGGGGCGGGACTTCACGATGCTTTGGGAGACACGGCGCATCGCGCCCGGCCAGATGAACACCTGGTATTTCGAGGCCCTTGGCATGGACGCGGGGGTGCGCTTTTCAACCCGAACGCCGGCCACCTACCACCGGTTCGCAGTAAATGCGGGCAAGCAGGTCTGGGAGGAGGTGCAACCGGGCAATATCTCCAGTTGGCCTGTTATCTCCGGTGCTATTTTCGAATTCGGGTTCGCCGATGCTCTCCTCCAGATGTGGGCCTCCTATCTCGCCGAGCGCGCCGGTGCCCTCGGCGATCGATTCGGCACCGCAACCCCGCAGGAAGCGTTGACCGCGCACCGGATTTTCGAGGCGGCACTGCAATCGGCGCAGGCGCGCACTGCAATAACATTGTGAGTAGCCGCCTGCGAGGGGCCGTTCGCCGCACCCCACTTCTTAAAGGACTCCCGCGCGAAGTCGCCGTCTTGTCTGCCGTCGCCTTTTGCGTTGCCCTCGGGTTCGGGATCCTACTTCCGGCACTGCCCGTCTTCGCCCGAACTTTTGACGTCTCAGCGCTTCAGGCCAGTGCCGTGATTTCAGTATTCGCGCTCGCCAGGCTCGTGACCGCACCAGTCGCGGGCACGCTGGTTGATCGGATCGGCGAAAGAATAGTTCTTGGCACCGGGCTTTTCATAGTTGCAGCATCAAGTCTGGCAGCCGGGTTATCCCAAAGTTACCTGCAGTTGATCATATTGCGCGGCATTGGTGGCCTTGGGTCATCAATGTTCACGGTGTCGGCCCTAGCCCTGCTGTTACGGGTTGTCGACAACTCGCAGCGCGGCCGCGCAGCAAGTGCATACCAAGGCGGGTTCCTGCTCGGCGGGGTTGCCGGACCCGCGGTTGGCGGGTTAGTTGTCGCGTGGTCAATTCGGGCACCATTTTTCGTGTACGCCGCTACGTTGCTGGTTGCGGGAATCGTCGCACTGGTCTTCTTGGCCAAATCCAGACTGCACGAGCGCGAGGAAGCCGTAGCGCAGGGTGAAGCAGGCAAGCTCGAGACCTTGCGGGCGGCTCTTCATGATGGGGCTTACCGCGCGGTGCTCGTCGTGAACCTGATCAGCGGTTTCTTGATCCTCGGCCTTCGGTCATCCGTGGTGCCGCTCTTCGTCACCGAGGGACTACAAAAGGGTGCCTCGCTCACCGGAATTGGATTCTTGGTCGGGGCCGGAGTCCAAGCAGTGCTACTGCTACCGGCTGGGCGGGCTGCGGACACCAGCGGCAGGCGCAAGGCGCTGCTCTACGGCACGATCGGCACCACCATCGGCATGGTGACGCTCACCGCCGCCGATATCGCCGTAAATGGTTGGGGCACTACGGCGGTCGCCGGCACCGTGCTGTTTCTGCTGTCAATGGCGATCCAAGGCGTCGGGTCGGCCTACCTGGGCTCGGCCCCGGCGGCCGCGGTCGGCGATATCGTCGGTGGCAAGCGCGGCGGCATAGTCGTAGCCACCTTCCAGATGATGTCTGATGTCGGCATCATCATCGGCCCGTTGGCGGCCGGTCTTCTGGTTGACCTCTTTGACTTCGACTGGGCATTCGCTGCTGCCGCTGGGCTCAGCCTGATCGCGGTTGCATTTGTGTGGGTAATGCCCGAAACCTTGCATCGACGGGCCACGGCACCGGCGTGACTAACCCCTGCCGGGCTAGAGGGCTTGCTCTAAGTCTGCTAGCAAGTCGGTGATTGACTCGATGCCAACCGACAGCCTGATCAAGTCAGCCGGGACTTCCAGCGGGGTGCCTGCCGCAGTTGCGTGGGTCATGCGCCCCGGGTGTTCAATGAGTGACTCAACGCCACCCAAGGACTCACCGAGGGTGAAGATCTTGGTCTTGGCACAAACAGCAAGTGCGGCGGCCTCGCCACCGGCTACCCGAAACGAGACCATGCCGCCAAAGTCACGCATCTGACGCACCGCGACATCGTGGCCCGGATGTTTTGGTAACCCAGGCCACATCACATCGACCACCTTGGGATGTGCGGTGAGGAGTTCAACTACCGCACGGGCATTTGCGCAGTGGCGATCCATCCGAACGCCCAGGGTCTTGATGCCGCGCAGTACCAACCAACTATCAAATGGACCCGGCACCGCGCCCATCGCATTTTGGTGGTAGCGAAGGTTTTCAATCAACTCCGGATCAATGGCTACCAGCCCACCACCGATAACATCGCTGTGACCGCCGAGATACTTGGTGGTGCTGTGCACCACTATGTCGGCGCCCAGGAGGAGAGGCTGCTGCAGGTACGGTGAGGCGAAGGTGTTGTCAACGACAAGTAGCGCGCCGGCACTATGCGCCACCTCGGCCAAAGCCGCGATATCGGCGACATTGAGTAATGGGTTGGTCGGGGTTTCGACCCAAACCAGAACCGTCTTGCCCGGGATAATCGCGGCAGCAACCGCTGCCGGATCAGTGACGGCGGCCGGAGTGTGCTCCACCCCCCACGGGCCCGCGACCCGAGCAAACAGCCGGTAGGTACCGCCATAGGCATCGTCAGGGATTACCGCATGGCTGCCAGGATGCGCCAGCGTACGGATAATTGTGTCTTCTGCGGCCAACCCAGAAGCAAATGCCAACCCGCGGGCACTTTCGACTCCCGGCGCTTCCAAAGCTGCAAGGCACTCCTCCAGCGCGGTACGCGTCGGGTTACCACTGCGGGAGTATTCGTAGCCACCGCGCAGGCCACCCACCCCATCCTGGGCGTAAGTTGAAACCTGGTAGATCGGCGTTACAACGGCACCGGTTAGGGGGTCAGGTGCCTGCCCCGCGTGGATCGCCCTCGTTTCGAAGCCACCGGAAGCGACATTGCCCGCGCCTGAATTACTCATACCTCGTACCCTAGGGGTATGGCACTTTTTGGATCGAGCAAGTCCCGCATGGTCGAGCCAGCTGACGCACTGCCCGGCCACCGTGAGCCCATCTTTTCCGTTGGCGACACCCACGCGGTGCTAGGTAGTTCGCTAACCGGCCCGTGGGCCGCCGGGTCCGAACGCATCTACTTGGCTATGGGTTGTTTTTGGGGGGCCGAAGAAATCTATTGGCGCCTACCGGGGGTGCTATCCACTAGCGCCGGGTATCTGGGTGGGATCTCACCTAACCCGACTTATGAAGAAGTCTGCACCGGGCGCACCGGCCATACCGAGGCCATCTCGGTCACTTATGACCCAGCCGTGCTGAGCACCTACGAACTATTGAAAGTTTTCTGGGAGAACCACGACCCGACCCAGGGCTACCAGCAGGGCAATGACGTTGGCACGCAGTACCGCAGCGCTATTTTCTATACGAATGACGAGCAGCGCGACCTAATTGAGCGCACCCGCGACGCGTATGCCAAAGTCATTTCAGATCGCGGTTACCCCGCAATAACAACACAAATTGGTCCCGCGTCAGAACAGGTCTATTACTTCGCAGAGGACTACCACCAGCAGTACCTGTACAAAATTCCGAACGGTTATCGCTGCCACGCCAACACCGGTTTGGCCCTGCCGGCAATTAGTTAGCGCGGATAAAGTCCGTGGAGTCGGTCGCGTTGTAGTTGCCGTTGCATGGTGACGCATCACGCGCAGACTTCGACACGATGGCGCGCGCGGGCGTGAACCCTTTCGCCGTCCAGGATTTAGCAACCGCGGGTGACATATGCAGCAATGGTGAATCAATGTACCTACTGTCATATGCCCTGAATGCTAGATCAAAACTCGTGCCCTCCTGGTGCAGTTGATCAATCACGGCGGGGGCATTACTCGGCGGCCACGCTGTTATCACCTGGCCGGCTTTTACTTTTGCGCCACTCTTGACCTGAGGGTCACCGTGGAAGAACACCATCTGCCACCCGGTCACCGATGAGGTAACAGTCAGTTGCTTACCGAGCGGAAACTGCTCATCGGTTATTGAAACGGTGCCAGCAAATGGTGCGTAACCCTTGATTGAATCCGTTGCAGTCCAAGGAACATTAGTTTGGATGTAATGCTTCATGGACCTGTCGGTCTCGGCCTGGCCTTTGGTGTTTGTACCGCTGTAATCATGGCCTGAGCAGGAGCGAAAAACACTGATCGAAGTAACTTGGGATAAGTCGATCGGATTCGCGGTAATCCATTTTCCGCTTGTCGGTATCTTGGAGACCTTCGCGTTAGAACTTCCGGAGCCCCCGGCTACTGAACCGGTACCCGTGCCGCTTCCGCCACCGGTAAAGCACGCCTTCACTTTTCCTTTCAGCGCCACGTCATGCGGGTTCACCAGGAACAGCTGATACTCGGATGGGGTGAGTGCATTTTTAACGCAAGCTTCCTGCGCGGGCGTTAGATTTAGCGCACTTTCAGCAGCATGCGCCGGTACGACAGCAAGCATCAGCATTATTGCGAGTATCCCAATCAGCATGTTCCTGGATTTAGACATGCGGCAACTTTACGCTAAATATGTCACTTCAAGATAGGAAAAATGTGCCAGCCATCAGGCGCCCGACCCTTAGACCTGCTGAAACCGTCAAAAAATGGCCGCAAAGTGACGGTTCCGGCAGGTTGAAGCCCAGGCGGTTGATAATTATCTGCGCCGTGCGTTGATAGGTACGTTTCTGCTGTCGCCCGCCGCCGTGACATTTCCATTCAGGGTTGAGCCAAACTTTTATCACTTCGATAGGTAACCCAATACATCCTGCCGCGTGATAACCCCGGTGGGCATGCCATCGTCCACCACAACTGCCGCATCAGCTGCTTCGAGGGCCCGGACTGCGACTTGGATCGACTCACCAGCACCTATCATCGGTAGCGCAGCAGACATGTGCATTGCCACCGGATCAGCAAGTTGTGCCTTGCTGTTGAATAGCGAATCAAGTAAATCGCGTTCGACCACAGCGCCGACGACTTCGGCTGTCATTACGGGTGGCTCGGCACGTACAACGGGCATCTGCGATACCCCGAATTCGCGCAGGATGTTGATTGCGTCCCGTACCGTCTCGGTGGGGTGCGTATGCACAAAGGGCGGGAGCGCACCGGATTTGCCAAGTAGCACATCACCGACCGTTCGGTCGGTATCGGCCTGCAGGAAGCCATAGGCGCTCATCCACTCATCATTGAACACTTTGGACAGGTAACCGCGACCACTATCGGGTAGCAATACGACGACCACATCGCCGGGTTTGGCTCGCTTGGCCACATCGAGTGCTGCAACCACCGCCATACCGCATGAGCCACCAATGAGAAGTCCTTCTTCACGCGCCATCCGACGAGTCATCTCGAATGAATCCTTATCCGAAACCGCGATAATCTCGTCACAAATATTTGGGTCATATGCGGTCGGCCAAAAGTCCTCGCCGACACCTTCGACTAGGTACGGGCGGCCGGTACCGCCTGAGTAGACCGAGCCAACGGGGTCAGCGCCGATGACGTGCACCGCGCCACCGCTGGCCTGCTTCAAAAAGTTACCGGTGCCCGAGATGGTGCCTCCGGTGCCAACCCCGGCGATGAAATGGGTGATGCGTCCTTCGGTTTGCGCCCAGATCTCCGGGCCGGTGGTCTCAAAATGCGATAGCGGGTTATTTGAGTTTGAGTATTGATCCGGCTTCCAGGCACCCGGGACTTCGCGGGCCAGCCGATCACTGACCGAGTAGTACGAGCGCGGGTCATCTGGGTCAACCGCCGTTGGGCAAACAACTACTTCTGCCCCATAAGCCTTCAGCACATTGCGCTTGTCTTCACTGACTTTGTCGGGGCAGACAAAGATGCAGGTATAGCCGCGCTGCTGAGCGACCATGGCCAAGCCGACCCCGGTGTTGCCGCTCGTCGGTTCGACAATTACACCCCCTGGCTGCAAGGTGCCATCGCGTTCAGCAGCATCAATCATGCGCACCGCGATGCGATCCTTGACCGAACCACCCGGGTTTAGATACTCAACTTTGGCAAGTACTAGGACCCCTTCGGGCACCCCGCCGGTAACCGAGCGCAGCCTTACCAGTGGTGTATTTCCGATGAGTTCGACAACCGACTCCGCGTAATCCATGACTAAACCCTAGAACCTCATAGGCTGGTTGCGTGTCCGACCCCATCGTGGCCCTGGCTCCCGGTGTCTATCGAATTGGCACCCTGGGTAATTTCATCAATACATTTGTTTTCAATGAGCCTGACGGCTCGATAACCCTCGTTGATTGCGGCCTTAAAATGGCCCCCGGACCGATTGTCCGCGGCCTTTCGATAATTGGCAAACACCCCAATGATGTCGGGCGCATTGTGCTCACCCACGCCCATGATGATCACCTCGGCGGGGCGGCCGAAATGATCACCGCCGCCGGTCTCAAAGGCGCTGCAATGCACGCAGCGGACGCCGCATTCGTGCGGGCCGGCGCCCTCCCCCCGCGCGATAGATCGACAACCGCGGGGCGAATTTTCGCTCGGATACCAGATCGGCACTATGCGCCGTTTGAGGTAACTGAAGTTCTCACCGACGGGCAGCTCATTGACGTCGCCGGTGGCCTGCGGGTGATTCACACCCCAGGCCACACCCCAGGACATATCTCACTGCTCCATGAATCAACGGGCGTGCTAATCACCGGTGATTCGATTTTCAATATCGGCTCGCGCCTGACCTGGGCACTATCTGCTTTCTGCACGTCTTATGACCAAAGTAAGGCTACCGCTGCGTTATTTGGTGACCTTGACTTCGATATTGCCGCCTTCACGCACGGGCCGGAAATCCGGAACAAAGCCCGCGAACGCATCCGTACCTTCTTAACTAGGCGCGGTGCTCGCCCGTGAGTGCCAGAAATATCGAAGAATTCCAGATTGAGCTGGATCGAGTAGTTGATCGGTTGCGCACCATGCCCGTGACCAAGTTGCCGCAAGCTGCGCAACTGACCCGGCCGGTGCTTTCGCAGTTAGCCGAAATGGCAGGGCAATTAACGCCGGTGCCCGATATTGCCGAACGCGGGCTCGGTGACCAATGCGCGGTACTTGGTCAGGAGCTGATCAACTCCGGTAGACCCTGCGAAACGGCTGGGGCATTGCTTCGTGAGCTGCGCCTGGTGCTGCCCTGATTAGTTGCGCGTGAAGATCGCAATCAGGCGCAAGAACTCAAGGTAGATCCAGACGAGCGTGACCAGCAGGCCAAATGCCATCCGCCAAGATTCACGCTCAGGAGCTCCGTTTTCAATCCCCTGCTTGATGGCTTCAAAGTCGAGCATCAAGAAGAACGCGGCGATAAGCACCCCGGCAACGCAGATGATCAGCCCGATGCCATCAATACCGTAGAAGCCCCAACCACCACCGACACCAAATAGTGCAGCAACGAAGGAAGCCAACCCGATCACCATGTAGGTAACCACGGCCGCAATGAGAACACTGACGAACTTCTTGTTGACCTTGATAATGCCGGTCAAGTAAAGGACGAGCATCACCCCGAAGGTTGTCATCGTCGCAAGGACCGCCTGAACCACGATGCCCTGGTAGTTGGAGGATTCGGCGTACTGGTTGTACCAGTTGCTGATGGCACCGAGCATGGCGCCTTCAAAAACCGAGAACACCAAAACCAATGCGGGCGAGACTTGCTTGCGGAAAGCAATCACGAAGCCCAAAACGGTGGCGATGATCAGAGCCGGGAGCATGATTATCGGGAAGGCGTAGGTGAGGTTCCAGCCAACCACCGCGAACACCACGACCACCGCGAATACCAGCAGGGTCTTCATGATGACGTCGGTGATTGTCAGGCGCAGTCCCGAAGCCGCCGTCAAATTGGCGAACTGCTCATTGGTGTCAATCGGTGGGACTACGGCTCCCACCACACCCGCCGAGCCGGTGGCGTACTGCGCACCAGGGGCCGGGTCGGCCGTAAAGGTGTAGCCACCCTTGTCGGCTGGCTTGGAGTACTTTGACAAAACCGGATTGTTTGAGTCCATGGCCAAATGATAACTCAACATCGGTGCTTCGCAATCAATTGGTGCCCTCGATGGGATTTGAACCCATACTGTGCCGGGTTTAAGCCGGGTGTCTCTGCCAGTTGGACTACGAGGGCCGCGCCGTGAAGTGCTACCGGGCAACCATAGAACCTACGGTGAATGGGCTTAGATACCTACGTACATTGCGCCCTGAAAAAGGCGGTACTGCGCTCCCAGGCGGCTTCGGCTTGCTGCGGCGCATAGACCTCCGGGCGGTCGTCATTGAAAAACGCATGCTCCGAGCCCGGGTAGTCAAAAACCTGTACCTTGCCGCCGTGCGCCGTGATGGCAGTGGCGTACTCGGTGATTTTGGGGCCCGCCCAATCCTCGTCGGACTCCGCCTTGTGGACGAGGGCCGCCTTGCCGGCGTAATTTGCCCAGTCCGGTGCGTAATCAGGCCACGGCATGGCGGGGTAGAAAGCCGCAGCGCAGGCAATGTCGTCCGAAACGGTGGGTGCCAAGAGCGCCAACCCACCGCCCATGCAAAATCCCAGCACCGCGATCTTGGTACTCGTCACCTCTGGCCGGCCCACTAGATAGGTGGCCGCACCGGCGAGATCAGCCGCTGCGCCCGACACCTGCAAACCCATCATTAACTTCTGGGCTTCGTCCGGCTCGGTGGTCTCGACGCCGCGGTAGTGATCCACCGCTAGTGCCACAAAACCAGCCGCCGCCAGCCGTTGCACCAACCCTTGGATATGAGGTACCAACCCCCACCACTCTTGGATGACTAGGACCCCAAGGCCCGACCCCGAAGCGGGTAGGGCGATAACGCCGTCAACCTGCTCACCTTTGATCTCGACTTTGATATTGCGCACACTGCATTATTGCTCATCCGCCGCGCTGACGCGATGCTGACCGGTTGCTGACCGGTTGCTGACCGGTTGCTGACCGGTTGCTGACCGGTTGCTGACCGGTTGCTGACAGGCCCGCGCCCGAAGTCAATTGGGCGGTGGCGCCGAAGAACCGCGGACAATTAGGTGGGTGGGCGCCTGCACCTGGGCCGGAGCCGGCCGGTCGGTACTTCGGATTTGGCTCAGTAGTGACTTTGCCGCAATGCGTCCTAGGTCTTGTACCGGTTGCGCAACCGTTGTTAAGTCGAGCAGTTCGGACATATCATGGCCATCAATCCCGGCAATTGAGATCTCGCGGCCCGGCTGCAATCCGTGGCTGCGTACGGCTCGCATCGCCCCGAATGCCATTTCATCAGACATCGCGAACACCGCCGTCGGTCGGTCGCGCTGGGTCAATAGCTCAGTCATCGCCTTCTCTCCACCCGCAATGGTGAAGTAACCACGTACCTGGAGTGTTGGGTCGACCGCCAGATCAGCCTGCTGCATTGCTTCCATGAATCCACGAAAGCGCGCATGCGGTGCGGTAAAGAGTGCACCGGGAGGTGCACCGGTGATCACCGCGATGCGCCGGTGCCCAAGCTTGATTAAATGCGTAGTGGCGGCTTTGGCCGCGGCTACGTCATCGATGCTGACACTTGAAACACCATCAATTGCGACGCCAATGAGGCTAGTTGGCAGCCCCAGGGATAGCACGCTTTGCAGCTGCGCGTCTTCCGGTGCCAGGGCTATGGTGATGACGCCGTCGACTCGACGGTTCAAGCGCGGTGCTACCGGATCATCAGGTGTGCCGGTGGCCTCGTCGCCAACACTGAGTAGTAGTAAATCCATTGTGGATTGCTGTAGCACGGTTTCGATACCAGAAAGTACCGTCGAGAAATACCACCCTGCCACCCGCGGCGTGATGACCCCAATGCTGCCGGTGCGACCACTTGCCAATCGCGAGGCACTCGGTGAGATGACGTAGTCCATCGACAGGGCCACCCGCTTGACCTTGTCCCGGGTGGCTTCATCAACATTTGGCAGGCCGCGGAGGGCGCGTGAAACCGTGGCGGTCGAAACCCCAGCCGCCTGGGCCACATCCCGAATGGTGATTGTCATAAAACCCCTCACGGCAGCAGTCTAAACTCCGCCAGAGTCAAGAAGGCAACCGCTTACATTGAATCGGTTACTTTGGTTCCGCCTTTGGGGCTGGTCAACTTGTAGATGATGCCGTCGAGAATATCTGTCTCGGACACGATCACCTCGGCGATCCCGGTTGCTCGGACGATGGCTCGCAGCACCATCGCCCCTGCGCCGATTACATCGACCCGACCCGGATGCATAAATGGCAAAGCGGCGCGGTCGGCCTTCGTCATCACAAGTAACCGTGCAGTTACAGTCTCCACCTGCTCCGCGGTGATGGTTGACCCATGCAGCAAAGCCGGGTCGTATGCGGGTAGATCGAAAGCCATCGCCGCCACGGTAGTAACCGACCCGGCCAGCCCGACCACACTGGCAGCCTGCTCCAACGGCACGACCGCCCGAACCTCAGCAAGTGCTTTCGAAAGATCCGACTCAACAGCTGCTAGTTGCTGAGGTGTTGCTGGGTCAGTTATTAGATGCCGTTCGGCGAAACGCACACAGCCAATGTTTACGCTTATACGATAGCCGGGTTCAGTGGTACCCAGAACGAATTCGGTCGAGCCGCCACCGATGTCGACAACAAGTGCTGGCAGTTGCACCAAGCCGGTGGGCAGGCCGCGGACCGCGCCGGTGAATGAAAGCACTGCCTCTTCATCACCGGAAATAACGTCCGGAATAACGCCTAAGCGAGCCCGCACACCAGCGACAAACTCATCGCGATTTCGCGCATCACGGGTTGCCGACGTCGCAACGAACCTCACCCCGTCCACACCCGCCGCTGCGATTAGTGCGGCGTACTCATCGCAAGAAGCGAAGGTACGCGCGAGGGCCCCCGCCGAGAATTCACCGGTGCGATCAACTCCCTCACCTAATCTTACGATCTGCATCATGCGCAACTGCTCATGCAATTTCCCGGTTTCATCAACTTCGGCTATCAAAAGCCGGATTGAATTAGTTCCGCAATCAATAGCGGCGTAGCTCATGCGTGATCCCCGCACGGATTCCGCGTCCACCAAGGCGCTAGGGCCGCCAACACCTCGTCACCGAGT
Organism: Actinomycetes bacterium; assembly: GCA_014190275.1. GTDB lineage: Bacteria > Actinomycetota > Actinomycetes > S36-B12 > S36-B12. Next base: position 14,866 of record BJGE01000001.1, read on the forward strand.
GGGTTTACCCCGAGCCCAACTGCAAGCGAGTGCGCCGCGAGCACGTGCAGGCACTTAACCCGATCTGGCATTCCGCCGGCGCTGATGGCAGCCAACTCAGCCACCTGAGCAATTGCCCTACGGTCGGCCAGATACTGCTCGTGCGCGGTTGAGTACTTGGCAGCTAACTCGATGTCAGCTGCCAGCCGCTGCTCCATCTCGCGCATTAAGCCACTCGCCTCCAAGGTGCCGATGGCACCGGCCAAGCGCGGGCAGGTGGCGTAGTACAGGGTTGGAAATGGCGTGCCATCAGCAAGGCGCGGAGTGGTGCGCACCACATCCGGTGCACCGCACGGGCAACGATGCGCTATCTGCATTTCACCGCGCGGTGCCCGACCCAATTGCTCTTCAACGAGTTCAATATCTCGCGTGGAAGCCGGCTCCATCACCCGGACTTTCATCTAAAGAACCTAGTCAGCCCGGCTAGTAACCAGTTTGCGTAATCTCGCTGACCCGCGGTCGTGGTCATCAGCGCTGCATCTTGGGAGTTGCGCATATTTCCCACCTCTACAATGACCGTGGGTACATCACTGAAATTCAAGGTCGACTGTTCTCGACTGACCATGAGCTGCCCGGCAATATAGGTCGATGGCGGCGCGCCTGCTGCCTTCATACCGGAGATCATGTCAGCCGCCAGCCTCTGGTCAACCGCGATTACATCGTCGGTCCAGCCCTTGATTTTTACCGGCTGAATCACAAAGAACCCGCGGCCGCTCGACGGACCGCCATCGGCATGAATGCTGACCATGGCATCGGCTTTCACCGCGTTGCCGATGCCAGCGCGGTCCCAAACGCACGGACCCCACTTTGATCGCGAGTTGGAATCGCGCGTTAACACCACGGTTGCGCCCTGCGCCTCCAGCAGGCGCCGCAACTGTTTTGCGATCCTCCAATTCAGTGTGGCCTCCGGGAAACCGGAGTTCGTGGCAGTACCGGTTGTGTTACATGACTTAACGATGGCCCCATTGAACTTGGTGGCACTCATCTCATCCGCGAACTTGGGGTTGCCGTTACCCAATTGATGTCCCGGGTCAATGACGATGGTCTTGCCAGACAATGGCTGATCAAAGGCCGGTGCGGTGCTTGACCCAAAAAGCACCAACCCCATGGCGACCAAAGTAACCAAGATGCCTCTCACAAGAGCAGGAGCATCCGTTGGTTGCCTAAGGTGTTCGGCTTAACCCGCTCGAGGTCGAGAAACTCCGCAACGCCCTCGTCATATGACTGTAGTAACTGCTCGAATACCGCGTGCTCAACAGGTGCACCTTCAATCTCCGTAAACCCGTGGCGCCCGAAAAACTCAGTTTCGAACGTTAGGCAAAAAACTCGTTTGATTCCAAGGCTGCGCGCACGATCCAATTGTGCGGTCAAGATCTTCGAGCCAACACCGCTGCGACGAAAGTCCGGATGCACCGCAAGGGTGCGGACCTCAGCAAGGTCTTCCCACATCACATGCAAGGCACCGCAGCCAACTACTTCATCACCGCTGACGGCGACGAGAAACTCCTGGACATCTTCATACAAGGTGACAGTTGCCTTGGACAGGAGCCGGCCATTTGGCGCGTAGGCGTCAACCATGCCACGGATGGCCCGGACGTCGCCGGTTGTCGCGGGGCGAATTTGCACGCTGACTCCCTTAACGTTCTGGCTTAACGAGAGGGAATAAAATGGTCTCACGAATACCCAAACCGGTTAACGTCATGAGCAGCCGGTCGATACCGAGGCCAACCCCGCCGGTTGGCGGCATCCCGTGCTCAAGGGCCCGCAAGAAGTCCTCATCGACCTGCATTGCCTCGGCGTCACCTCGGGCACCCAGCGCTGCCTGCTCCGTGAGGCGCTGCCGTTGTATCACCGGGTCAACGAGTTCTGAGTACCCGGTGGCCTGCTCGTAGCCATTGATGTACAGATCCCACTTTTCAACCTTGCCGATATCGGTGCGGTGCTCGCGCACCAACGGCGAGGTGTCAACCGGGTAATCCATCACAAAGGTTGGCCGGCCACCAAAACCCTCGATGACATAGTGCTCGAATAACTCTTCGACAAGCTTGCCCGACACCGCGGTCGGTTCAACCGAAATACCGGCGGTGGCACACCAGCTCTGCAGTTGTTCACGCGGAGTCGAAGTGGTGACCTCGGTACCTAGGGCAGTAGATACTGCGTCATATAGGCGGACTTCAGGCCAGACTCCAGACAGGTCGTGCACCGAACCATCAAGGTGCGATACCTGCTCACTGCCGAACGCCGCGCGGGCGGCGGCTTGTATGAGCTCACGGGTGATTGTTGCCATCACCCGGTAGTCGGCATATGCCTCGTAGAACTCGAGCATTGCAAACTCCGGCGAATGGGTGGAGTCGGCACCTTCATTCCGAAAGTTTCGATTGATCTCATAAACCCGCTCGAGCCCACCAACCACCGCGCGCTTCAAAAATAACTCCGGAGCGATGCGTAAAAAGAGTTGCAGATCCAAGGCGTTGGAGGTCGTGACGAATGGCCGAGCCGAGGCTCCCCCGTGCAGCGTCTGCAGCATTGGGGTTTCAATCTCCAGATACCCGCGGGCATCGAGTGACTGCCGAATGGATGCAACCGTCGCCACCCGCGTTCGGGCGATCTGCCGCGCCTCCGGGCGCACGATCAGGTCGACATAGCGCTGCCGCACCCTGGACTCCTCGTTGAGCGGCTTATGGGCAACGGGCAACGGGCGGAGCGCCTTAGCCGCCATCAGCCAAGAATCGGCCAGCACGGATAACTCACCACGTTTTGAAGTGATCACCTCACCGTGGATGAAGACATGGTCACCGATATCAACTAGGTCTTTCCAAAGATCCAACAGGGGTGCCCCGACCCCGGCCAGTGAGACCATGGCCTGGATTTCAGTGCCCTCGCCGGACCGCAGGGTTGCGAAGCAAAGCTTGCCGGTATTGCGCTGGAAAATTACCCGCCCGGCGATACCCACTACCTCGCCGCTTTGGTGGTCAATTGGCAGGTCCAGGTGGGCCGCCCGGACGGCTGCAATCGTCGTGGTAATCGGCACCTGCACCGGATAGGCGTCCAGGCCGGCCTCGGCGAGCCGATCGCGCTTATCGCGCCTAATCCGCATTTGCTCGGGCAGATCGACCTCGGGGGCCAGATCTTGATCCGTGTTTTCGGCGGCCATAGGGCCCAAGGCTATCGGGCGGGCCGGCTCACAGCGCGAAGCGCCGAGCCAATGCCATCCCCCTGTCGACTCGGAGCTTCAATTGGGCGCCCGTGGTTATGGTCTCGGCTTCGGCGGGCGGCACGAAGATCGCGTCTGCCTCAGTGGTCTTGCTTAGGTGCACGAATCCCATGATGGTCAAGATGAACATCACCAATGACAACCCGAGCATGCAGAACTGTGATCCTATTCCCCTATGGTTCGACCATGGCGTTCGTCACGTACCCGCCCATCCGGGCGGTCATCTTCGATATTCATTCAACATTAATCGATCAAGGCTCAGCGATCAACTGGTTGGACGCCGCACTCCGGTCAACGCCACACAATTTAACTATTCCAGAACGCGCCGAGTTAACGGAGTTCCTGGACCGCATTTGGGAGGGTGCCCGCATCAGTGATCCGCAGAGCCTTCGTGACCTCTCATTCGCCGATCATGAGCGGATTTTTCACGAGTTGCTGCAAACCGGACCCGGGGTTGACCCAACACTTGCGACAGCACTTTATGAAGTCATGCTCGACGTCTGGCAGGCATATGACGACACGGTGCCAACCCTGCAGGCGTTAAAGGCCGCCGGGATCAAGATCTGCCTACTTTCAAATGCTGGTGTGCCCATCCGAGATGTACTCGATCGTGATGGCCTCACGCCACTGGTTGATGCGGTGGTGCTTTCTTATGAAGTTGGCTACGTCAAGCCGGACCCACGTATCTTCGCCGCGGCCCTTGCCGCAATCTCCTGTGCTCCCGCTGAGGCCCTGATGGTTGGTGATAGCGGGCGCGACGACACCGGCGGCGTGGAACTCGGCCTTCGCACCTTGATCATGCCGCGCACCTGGGGGCCGGTGCACGGGTTGGCGGCGGTTACCAGGCTGATACTGCCGAACTAACCGGATGCGCTCAACTTAAACTCAAGGATGGTTCGGCTGAGGCCGGGACCAATACCGGGATCGACTTTGACGGCTCCGCCGATGGCGAAACAGCTGGGGTCGATGACGGCGACGGGGAATCGGTCGCTGACGGCGACGGTGAATCGGTCGGAACTACATCCGGTAAAACCGCCGGCACCGGTGCTACCGGAGCTGACCCAGTAACCGACCCAATCGAACATGGAGCCGTGGTGCCATCACTGCGGGTATAGGTGCAGGTGGTGGGAGTTGAAGTTCCGCTCTCACCGAAAGCCACCCCCGCATCGCTGGTGGTCAGCGTCAGCTTTCCAGAGGCAACCACCAGGCAGCCCGGCTGCGCGCAACCTGCATCTTGGCCGACCCAGGTGACAGAGCTACTCCACGGCGAGAGCACTACGGTCATCGGGTACGGCACACTCGAACCGTTGACGGTGATGGTGGTGGTTCCGGCGCTGCGGGCAATATCGACTCCAACGGTGCCGGCCGGCGGAGGGGTTGGGCCCGGCGGTGTCGGCGGGCTGGTCGGACACGTGTTGCCACTTAGCCCCGCTTGAAAACTGCTGACGAATAGGTAACCGGGGTCGGCATCGGGTGCCTGCGGGCCCACCTTCCACCAGCCCAGGCTGCTGACATTGCCGGCCTTGGCGATGGACGCACCGAGGGCGCAGGCGTTGGCGGTGGTGAAGTTTTCACCCGAGCCCTGTACCCCGAGGGCCGGTGTTACCCCGGCGGGGAGGTTGGGGAACTGGGCCTGCGTTGCCTGCAGGGAGGCGAACACCGTCGCGCCCATGTCGGGTTGATCGGACCCGAACCACATCGCCATCGCGTTGAGACTCAGGTTTTTAACACCGGCGTTAACGAAGTCATTGACGACACTGACCGCTGCTTGAGGTAAACCATCAGGCAAGGTCCCGAGGGTCAGGCTGATCTGCAGATCAGGATGTGCAACCTGCAGTCCCGCCACCGCCGCTGCGCGTCGCTGGGAGTTTGCCTGGTTGTACACGATGCCACCTGAAGCTTCGATATCGAAGTCCAGGCGATCAAGGTTTAGGCCGCTGACAATTTGCTCGAATGCCGCCTGCAACTTCACCACATCAGGGCAGTTTGCGCTCAGATCAGCCGGGCCACCTTCGGGCGCCGACTGCCCACCGATGGATGGGATCACCCGACCACCCACCGCTTGGAAAGCCGTGATAGCCGCGGCAACTGTGCCACCGGTGACGGGTTGATTAGCTCCGCCCCACTGTGGCACGCACGGGGCTGATTGGGTGATGAACCCGGCAGAGAAGTTCTTCAGGCCCGTCGCGCTGCCCATGCCAACGAAGTCAGGTACCGGCCAGCCACCCGCATCCACATAAGGCGCCACCAGCACGTTACTTGCCCAAGCATTAGATGGTAGTGAACTGGCTCCGTCGATGAAGAGCGAGGCGGTATTGAATTTCATCGGCGCAGCAGCTTTTCGAGTGCCAACGGCCCCTTCAAGGGTTTCCGAAATTGCTTCATCCGCCAAGATGGTGACCGGGTAGGTGACGACACTGCCCGTCATCTTCGGGGTACCGAGTGTCATGACAACCGAGTCTTCAGCACCCGCTGGATTCAATTCAACTAGCACAGCATTGGGGGCATCACCTTGAAAGATCTCGTTCCACGAGTTGACGACGCCAGAGGTGTTAACCACCTTGGCGGCCCGGATCGGGCGATCCGTGAATGCCAATGTGTGCATATCTATACCGGTTAGTGCCAACGTGTAGCTGCCATCGGCGTTCTCACTGAGGGAGCCGCCCTGGGCGCCTTGCGTGAAAAGCCAAGACTCCGCCGCGGCATCTGAGGCGGGCCTGGCAATTGCCCACACCCCGGCTGCGGCAATCAGCACCGCGGCAATGACGATTCCAGTGATCCAGCCCTCACGTTTTGTCATACCGAGATGGTGCGATGCCGAGCCAGGAAATACAAGCCAACGCAGGCACTATCTGAAACATTTAGGCAAAAGGTGAGGATTACCCCACCAAACTGCCGACATGCCGAGTATCCGACAGGTGGCTGCCGGTGGCCCGACTACTGATTTTTCTCGTAGACCAACCGTAGTCCGATCAATGTCAAATCCGGCTCGTGATGGGTTATCGTGCGCGACTCGGGCACCACGATGGGCGCCAGCCCACCTGTTGCAACAACGGCGGTCAACTCATCAAGTTCCTCGCGGATGCGGTCGACCAGGCCATCGACTTGACCCGCAAAACCGTAGAGCGCCCCTGACTGCAGCGCCTCGACCGTGTTCTTTCCAATTGGTGAGCGCGGGCGCACCAACTCAACCTTGCGCAATTGCGCTGCGCGCTGGGCGAGTGCGTCAAGGGAAATTTCAATACCGGGCGCAAGCGCCCCGCCTAAGAACTCACCCTTCGCTGACACCACGTCAAGGTTGGTCGAGGTACCGAAGTCAACAACAATGCACGGTCCGCCGAACAGTTGATGCGCGGCTAGCGTGTTGACAATGCGATCAGCGCCAACCTCTTTTGGGTTATCCGTCAAAATCGGTACTCCGGTCTTGATACCAGGCTCGATGATGATGGTTGGGACACCGATGTAATAGCGATCGAGCATCAGGCGCATCTCGCTCAGCACGGCGGGCACGGTGCTGCAGAGCGCAATTCCGGTCACTTTCTCCTGACCCGCGAGCAGGCCCCGATAGGTGAGCACTAGTTCATCGGCAGTGGTGCGACCATCGGTCTTGATCCGCCACGAGGCGGTCAGGTGATCACCATTAAACATCCCTAGAACAGTGTTGGTGTTACCAACGTCAATCGCTAACAGCACCTAGTTCTCCTGCCGTAAGTCGGCGCCGATGTCCAAAACCGGCGCCGAGTGCGTCAGCGCACCAACCGCAAGGTAGTCCACCCCGGTAGCGGCGACGGCAGCAGCCACTCCCAAGCTCAGCCCACCCGACGCCTCAAGTTTCGCGCGTCCCTTGGTGCGTTGCACCGCAGCACGCAATTGCTCGACGTCGAAGTTATCGAGGAGCACTAAATCGGCGCCGGCTGCCAATACCTCATCAAGTTGCGCAAGTGAGTCGACCTCGACTTCAACCGGCACACTCGGGAACCTCGCCCGCACCGCGGCAAAGGCTTGGGCTACACCGCCAGCAGCCAGCACATGGTTGTCCTTGACCAAGGCGGCATCCGACAGTGACATGCGGTGATTCTGCCCGCCACCGCAGCGCACCGCGTATTTCTCCAGGGCGCGCATACCGGGCGTGGTCTTACGGGTATCGCGAACAGCCGCCCCGGTACCGGAAATCGCTGCGACCCACGCCGCGGTCAACGTTGCGATACCGCCGAGGTGACCCAGCAGATTAAGTGCTGGGCGCTCGGCCCGCAACAGGTCATGGGTCGGGCCAGTTATTGAAATCAGCACGACACCGCACTCGACCCGATCACCGTCGCAGGCCAAGGCTTTGACCTGAAGTGCCGGGTTTACGCATTCGAACACCGCTACCGCGACCGGAATGCCTGCCGCAGTGCCCGTTTGCCGAGCTACCAGATCAAGGGTCGCGCGCTGCCCCATCGGCACCGTGGCAACGGTCGTTACATCCGCACCGCCAGCCAGATCCTCGGCTAGGGCGATCGCGACGAGCCGGTTCACGTCAGCCGGGTCAAGCCCGGCCTCAATTAGTGCGGCCACTGTCGAATCAATCATTGCCGCGACCTGAGTTCGCCTCGACAGCTATTCGCCTAGTCTCCAGTTGCCCCTGCTCGTTAAGGCGCGAGACTAACCGCGCCCGCCAAACTGCATCATTTAGGTCCGGGAAATCCTCGCGCCAGTGCGAACCACGGGTCTCCTCCCGTAACGACGCATGATGAACGAGCACGCTGGCGAGTGCATGAATATTGGTAGTCTCCCAGTCTTCGGTGCATGGCTTTGCCCCATCATGGGTTTCAAGAGCAGCGAGTTCCTTGGCGGCGCAGTCCAAGGATGCCTTACTACGCAGCACACCGGCATGTTGATCCATGGTGCGTTGAATATCCCGGCGCACGGCGTTAGGCAACAAATCCGCGCTGGCCGCGTTTAACGCCGGCTCCCGCACCACCGGGTGCTCCTGCGCCAGCACATCACCAATTCGGGTGGCAAAAACAAGCCCTTCAAGCAGTGAATTGGATGCCAACCTATTTGCGCCATGCACCCCCGTGCAGGCTACCTCGCCGCAGGCAAAGAGGCCGGGAATGGAAGTACGACCCCACAGGTCGGTGAGAACGCCACCGGAGGCAAAGTGTTGGGCGGGTGAAACCGGGATGAGATCGGTAACCGGGTCGATACCCCGGGTTCGACATGATTCAAGGATCGTCGGGAAGCGGTGCACCCATCGGTCAGCGCCAAGGGCCCGGCCGTCAAGCCAAACGTGGGCCGCGCCCGTCTCGCGCATGCGGCGCATAATCGCTTTGGCCACCACATCACGCGGGGCTAGATCAGCCAGCGGGTGTTCATCCAACATAAAACGCTTGCCGCCGCTATCAAGAAGCACCGCGCCCTCCCCGCGCACCGCTTCCGAGACAAGTGGCTGCTGGCCTTGGGCTAGGGGCCCGAGCCAAAGCACAGTCGGGTGAAATTGGACGAATTCAAGGTCGGCAATATCAGCACCGGCCCGCAGGGCTAGCGCAACGCCATCACCGGTCGCAACATACGGGTTTGTGGATTGCAGAAAGACTTGACCAAAGCCACCCGCGGCAAGTACGACGCTCGGGGCGAGCGCTGCACCAATCCCGCCGCGTTGCCCGGTACCGACCACGTGCAAGGTCACCCCTTGCGCGGCACCAGTTTCATCCAGGAGCAGGTCGAGTGCAAGTGCGTTCTCGACTACTTCGATGCCTTCATCAGCCGCAACCGCTGCGACCAAGGTGCGCGATACTTCTGCGCCGGTGGCATCACCACCCGCATGCGCAATGCGATCACGCAGATGCCCACCTTCACGTGTTAGTGAGATCTCGCCGGCAGCATCGAGATCAAAATGCGCGCCGAAGGTGATCAGTTCGCGGACGGCGGCCGGCCCTTGGGTGACGAGTACCTTCACCGCCTCTTCGTTACATAGCCCAACCCCAGCGACCAAGGTGTCCTGCAGATGCTCCTGCGGTGAATCATCTTCGGCCATTGCCGCGGCAATGCCACCTTGGGCCCACCGCGTTGACCCTTCATTGACTTGCGCTTTGGTAACTAGCAATACCGTCTTTCCAGCAGCCCGAGCATGCAATGCCGCCGTGAGACCTGCGACCCCTGAACCCACGACCACCACATCAGCGCGGGCCGTCCAACCGGGTTGATCCGCGCGCAGCCGCTGCGTGAGCCGAAGGTCGCGCAGGCCAATGTCACTCATGCGGGCGCCCCCAACTCACAGGATGCATTATCGAGCAACCTGGTGGCACCAATGCGCACCGCAATGATGACCCGAGCCCGGCCACTTGCCGGAGCTGGCCCCAGATCTGGCGCGGTCACCACGAAATAGTCCACTTTTATCTCTGGCTCCTTATGAAGGACTGCTAAGCCTGCAGCAACAGCTGCCCTCTCACCATATTGCGCGGCGGCAACCGCCGCAGCGACCGCCTGCGGGATCAACGCTGCTTGGGCCCGCTCGGGCGCACTTAGGTAGCGATTGCGACTACTTAAGGCCAACCCATCGGTTTCGCGCACCGTCGGTACCGGCACCACCTGGACAGGCACTTCACGTTCGGCAAACATCAAGGTGACGAGCACCAATTGCTGATAGTCCTTCTCGCCAAACATCGCAAAATGCGCACCGGTCAAATACTGCAGTCGGCGCACGACGGTTAGCATGCCGCGAAAATGTCCGGGCCGGGAAGCACCTTCCAGAATCAGTCCGACCGAGCCGGCATCAATCATTTCGCTTTCGGCTAATTCTGCCATATTCGCGGTGCCGTAAACATCTAAGGCTTCCGGCGCGTAGACGATGTCGACATCATTTGCTTCACAAATCCTAAAGTCAGCATCGATGGTGCGCGGATACTTAGTGAAATCCTCACCGGCGCCGAACTGAGTCGGATTGACAAATACCGTGACGATGACAGTGCCATCGGGGCCCACGCATTCGCGGGCAACCCGCATCAACTCTGCGTGGCCATTGTGTAACGCGCCCATCGTCATCACTACCGCGATTTCACCTCGGCGTAGTTCTGGAATATCGCGGTGAAAATGCACCAGGTGGGTCATCGCCCCTCACCCAAGACTTCCAGCAATGGTTCGGCGGCCTGCGGGCTAAGTAACCCGGCTGCCACCGCGCGGTCGGCGGTCAGCCGCCCCAACGCCCGATAGCCGGCAGCGCCCTGCTCAGAAACCTGGGCGATCGCCTCAAGGTGAGCGGCAACGGCTGCGGCATCACCACGCGCGACCGGCCCGGTTAGCCCCTGATCTCCGAGCCGCAACGCATTGTCAAGTGAGGCGCTAAGCAGTGGCGCAATAAGTTGTTGCGGATTCTCGATCCCGGCAACTTTTAAGAGGTCAACCGTTTGTGCTACCAGAGTAATTAAATAATTGGATCCGTATGCAAGTGCCGCGTGATACAGGGCGCGGGCCTCCTCCGGGACCCAAACCGGGTCACCACCCATCTCGACAACAAGGGCTTCGGCAATCGGCCGCATGGCAGCTGGAGCGCTCACCCCGAATGGGCAGTCCACCAATCGCGCTAGGTCGACGCTGGTGCCCGTGAAAGTCATGATCGGATGCACCGCAATCGGCACCGCACCATGTTGGGTTACCGGTGCCAGCACTGAAATGCCGTAACGGCCAGCCGGATGCACCCAGAATTGCCCCGGGTGCACATTGCCCGTTTCGGCGAGTCCCGCTACCAGACTTGGCAAAGTGTCATCGGGTACCGCAACAAGCACCAGGTCGACGTCCTTGGTCGCACCCGGCACATCGGTGATCGGTACCCCCGGTAGGAGCGCCTCGGCGCGCAATCTAGACAAGTCGGAAACCGCCGATACCGCGAGTACTTGATGGCCGGCCCGGCGCAGCGCCGCCCCCAGTACCACCCCGGCCCGCCCAGCGCCAATCACGCCGATTCTCAGTCGGGGTGGGCCGGGTTCGTTCACATGGTGAGCGTAGAGGCAGGCGACCGCCCCGCACCAATCGCGCCCGGTCGGTCGGACCGCCACCTAACCGCGACTAACCTTAAATCTCGTGGCTACCCAGCATTCTTGGCAACAGGCCTGGGAGCACACTCTTGCCGGAGCCAATAGTTTCTATCGCGACCACCCGCCGGCAGATCACTTCACAACCTCGGTGATGTTCAATGCCGAGGTCGCATCGGCTGTAGCCGAGTTGATCCGTGGAATCGATGACGGCACCGAGTTGATTGTGACCGATGTGGGTGCCGGCGCCGGGCAGTTATCAATCGCCCTTGCCGACCAACTGGGTGAGCGACCATGGATCAGCTTTGAGGCAATTGATCTTCGACCGGCACCCGAGCTGCTACCACAAAAGGTGCAGTGGTTGGTGGGTGACGCCCGCTCGCTGTCGCTGCACCCAGCACGTCGGGTGGTTATCGCTCATGAATTCCTTGACGATATCCCTTGCGAAATATTTGAAGTCGATGACCGGGGCGAAGCACACTTGATCATCGTCGCTGACGGTGAAGCGATAATGGGGCCGCGTTTAGCCGATGACATCGGGTGCGCCCGACTGGAGGTTAACGCGGCGCAATTACGCAACTGGCTGGATAAGTGGTGGCCGGCCCACCGGCCCTTTGTGCGTGGTGAAATCGGCAATACCCGCGATGCCACCTGGCGCCACTTGACCGGTTGGATAACAAGTGGCCTCGGAATCGCAATCGACTACGGGCACCTGAGCGCAGAGCGCGAAGCTGGCACCTGGGATGGTGGCACCTTAACTGGCTTTCGCGGTGGCCGGGCCGTATCACCGATCCTTGACGGCTCCTGCAATATCACCGCTCATGTGGCCATGGATGCAATAGCAGCAGCGCGGATAAATTGCGAGGTCACCCTTAAGCGGCAAACCGAGGTGCTGCACGGGGGCCACGTAGCAAAGCCCGGTGGCCTAGGCGAGATCCTCTGGCTGACCCAGAAGTTCTCGGACACCTGACAAGATGAGCGGGTGCAGGAGTTGCTGGTTGCCGTAGGAGCAGCGAGATACCTTGACCATGACTATGTGCTCGAGTTGGACGATCTGCATCCCGCGTCACATGCTGCACTACAAATCCGGATAACTCTCGATGACCAAGGTCTGATCAGCACCGCCGATCCACAGGTCGGGTTACTGCACCGAAGCGCCGAAAAGCTTTTTGAAGCACGCGACTACCGACAGATCATGATGCTCGCCAACAGGCATGATTGGCTATCGGCCTTTTCCTCCGAACTGGGCGTAGCCCTCACGGTTGAGGCCGCCATGGGTATCTATCCGCCACCGCGCGCGACCTGGACTCGAACATTGCTCGCTGAGATGAATCGTGTTTCGGCATCACTGCTGCTATTGGGTGCCCCGACCCGCGATCTGCAACTGCTGCAATTACGCGAGCGATTCTTGACGCTGCAGGAGCTGGCAAGTGGGGGTCGCGTACACCCGATGATCAACCGCATCGGAGGCCTAGCGCACCCACTCACCGAGCAATGGATCACCGAACTGATGACCGTGATCGACGAACTCAATTCGCAGCTACCGGCCATCACCGCCGCCACCGAAGAAGCAACTGCACCATTTGCTGGTTACGCGGTTTTATCGAAGGCCGATGCCATCGCCTACGGGGTCACCGGGCCGGTGGGGCGCGCAAGTGGTCTTGACCTAGACCTTCGACGGGACGATCCGTACTTGTCGTACGGCGAATTGGCTGATCTGCTAATCGTGCCAACTTCGGCCGCTGGCGATCTGCCGGCGCGTTACCGCATGTTGCTTGATCAGATACCCGTGTCGCTCAATTTGATGTCTGCGTGCACCGACCACGTGCTCGGTGTGGGTGAGATAAATGTGCCGCTGCCAAAGGTTGTCAAAGTCCCAGAGAGCACTTCGTATGGCCAAGTCGAAGGTCCACTCGGAGTAAGTGGCTACTTGCTGGTCAGTATCGGCGCAAAATCACCTTGGCGACTAAAACTTCGCACCCCATCACTTAGCAATGTGCAGGCGATGGCCATAGCGGTCTCCGGGCTGCCGCTGGCAGATCTTGGACCAGCGTTGATGTCGTTCTTCTTCGTGGTAGGTGATATCGACCGGTAACCGGGATTTAACTGTGGCGAAAGTTCGCCAGGTTACTTCTCGTGCTCGCGTAGATAGGTCGCGAACCGCGCCCGAAGCAACGCTTCGGTGGTTGGGTCCAGTTGCTCATCGCCCAGCATCTCGCGAACTGCCTTCACCGTCTCAATGAAAGTTCCGCCGACCGCCCCGAGGTCACCGCCTTCACCCTCGATGGCAACCATCCCCGGCATATGGCCGAATAGATCGGTGAAGAACCCGAGGTCAAGGCGCTTCTCGGCGACATGAAAGGCGCGTTGGCGCAATTCATCAAAAGGCAGATCCTCAAGAACCTCACTCATGGGGCTGACCCTATCTGGGCGCCTTTGACATCGTCGTCGTCGATAGGCAATCGGCAAATATATTCCAGCCAGAGTGCGACGATCACCAGCGCCAAGGAGCCGGCCGCCGTGCCGACAGCAGCCCAGAGGGTGCCTTGACCCGCAGCCGTGAACCGGGCCGGTAGCGCGGCCAGTGAAACCCCAACATAAAACCCCCCGACAAGTGATCCGGTGCGCGAGGCGGCCATCGCTAGGGCAGCCGTGCGCGCAGCGACAATCGGTGGCATTGGTTTGGTACCCGGCCGGCGTTGTAGACGTGGGCGAGCTAGGAAGGTCCAGATGCCCAGTGCCAAGGCCAAAATCCACATGGTGCTGGCTGCCAACCACGACACCGGCAGGGTGCGCCCGGTTTGCCCCTGCATCAAGCCCACCGCACCCCAGCCGATGGCGCCTGCCAGCACCGCCAGCACGATAAGCACCCGCACCTTGGTTGGCTTCATAGATTGCCTCTCATGGGTTCAACCCCTGGAAAGGTAGTACCGAGGTACGGCGCACCGATCCGGTAGGCCGGGCAGCCACCAACCCAGCAACCGGTCCAATGCCGGGGAGCTCCGCCGATGGGTCGATCTCCAGCCAAGGCACTAGGACGAATTCTCGCCCACCTGCACGCGGATGCGGCAAGGTCAAAATCTCGTCCAGCGACACGAGATCTCCGTAAGTAATGATGTCAATATCCAAAGTGCGCGCCCCCCAATGCACCTCGCGGGTTCGATGCCAGGAGTTTTCAATCTCGTGGGCCACCGCGAGGAGTTCATGTGCTGTCAGCGTGGTCTTCGCCAGCACAACTGCGTTCAGGTAAACCGGTTGCTCGGGCCCGCCCACTGGATCTGTTTGATAAGCACTAGAAACCGAGGTGATTTCAATAGCCGGATGCTGACTTAGTGCTTTAACAGCACCTTGTAGTGCCGCCATCGGATCACCAAGGTTCGCCCCGAGCGCCAAAACCGTTGGGGTCGAAGTCATGGCCGGGTAATGCGGAGCGCGACATCGCTGAATGGCACCGGGATCGGGGCCTGCGGCTTGTGCACGGTGATCTCGACTTTCACTACCCCAACCAGTTGGAGAATCGTGGTTGCGATGTTTTCGGCAAGGGTTTCAATGAGATCAACCGGATCGCCGATTATCAGCCCATGAACTATCTGGGCGACAGTCGCGTAATTGACAGTATCGACCAGCGCATCCGTGGTGGCGGCGGCACTTGTTTGCATATATACAAGGGCATCGACGATGAACTCCTGCCCGTCGCGGCGCTCCTCGGGGAAAACCCCGTGGTGCCCATGACCTCGGATCCCGGTCAACATGATGACGTCACTCACTACTGCCTCCCCCTCGCGCAGGCCCGCCCGACGAGCACTGCATCCACCGCAGCCTTGACATTGTGGACACGTACCCCCCACACCCCGCCCGCAGCTGCGATCGCCGAAACCGCATCGGTCGCGGCATCGCGTTCGGCGAAGGTACGGGGTTGTCCCGCAGTGTCGGCCAACAGGGCACCCAGAAATCGCTTGCGCGAGGCCCCGATAAGCACCGGGTACCCCAAATCGACAAACTCGGCGAGATGATTTAGCAACCGCCAGTTGTCATCTGCTTCCTTGGCGAACCCAAGGCCGGGGTCCATGATTATGCAGTCAGGATCGACTCCCCCGGCGATCGCCGTCTGCAATCGCTCATTGAGTTCCCTGAGGACATCGCCGACGACGTCGTCATAGACGGCAAGTTGGTTCATCACCGCGCCGTGCCCGCGCCAATGCATGATCACATAGGGCACATCAAGACCCGCCACCGTCGAATACATGGCCGGATCGGCAAGACCGCCACTGACGTCGTTCACGAGGCAAGCGCCGGCGGCTACGCACTCACGGGCGACTTCGGCCTTCATGGTGTCGATGCTGACATTGACGCCGGCACCAACAAGTGCGCTCACCACAGGCAATACCCGCTTCAGCTCCTCTTTCACATCAACCAAAGTCGCACCCGGCCTGGTGGACTCACCACCCACGTCGACGATGTCAGCGCCGTCTCGGCGCAGGGCGATCCCATGCTCAACGGCGCTATTTACTTCGAAGTGTTTGCCACCATCCGAAAATGAATCTGGCGTGACATTAAGTACACCGATCACAAGTGGTCGCGGCAACTGCAGGAGGGTGTCGGGCAGACCCGACGGGTGGCGGCGCGACATGAAACGCTCTGAGCTAGCGACTCATGATGAGAGACATCGCCTCGGCCCGGGTGGCTGGCACCATCAAGGAGCCGCGCACCGCACTGGTGATCGTCTTGGCTCCCGGCTTACGCACCCCGCGCATTGCAATACATAGATGCTCAGCCTCAATGATGACAATCGCACCACGGGGATCAAGGATTCGCATTAGTGCATCGGCTATCTGAGTTGTTAGGCGTTCTTGAACCTGGGGTCGGCGTGCGAACACGTCAACTAGTCGCGCCAATTTAGATAACCCGGTGATGGTGCCACTGCTGTTTGGGATATAGCCGATGTGGGCAACTCCGTGAAACGGCACCAGGTGGTGCTCGCACGTACTATACATCTCGATATCTCGCACGATGACGAGTTCCTCGTGCCCCATATCGAAGGTCGTGGTCAAGACCTCATCCGCGGTCATTTGCAGGCCGCCGAAGATCTCAGCATACGAGCGCGCCACGCGCGCCGGGGTATCGCGCAAGCCTTCACGATCTGGGTTCTCGCCAATCGCCACCAATAGATCGCGAATTGCTCGTTCCACCCCGGCCGCGTCGTACGGCCCCGCGGCGTCGTCACCGGTTAGGGTCACCGGCCCGATGCCGGTCACGTGGCTTCCGTGGGAACCCCGTGATACCCATTTGCTGACGGCGTAGCGACCGGCCCACGCTCATCCGGGCGACGCCTTGTCGAACCCGTCCAGGCCGGGCGCACCTCGCGCAGTTTCAATGCGGCAAATACTTCTTCGATCTGTGCTTTATCGAGGGTTTCTTTCTCCAGCAGTTCAAGAACTAATGCGTCAAGCACATCGCGGTTAGCCACCAGCGCCTCATACGCCTCTTGGTGCGCTGCCTCGATGAAGGCACGGACTTCTTCATCAATAGCTGCCGCGACCTCTTCGGAGTAATCTCGCGTTTGGCCCATATCGCGGCCTAGGAACACCTCGCCCTGCTCTTTGCCATATCTGATCGCACCCAAGCGCTCGGTCATGCCGAACTGCATGACCATCGCACGCGCGAGCGCCGTCGCTTTCTCAATGTCGTTCGACGCCCCGGTTGTCGGATTGTGGAAGATAAGTTCCTCAGCCGCGCGGCCGCCCAACATGTAGGCGAGTTGGTTAAGCATCTCACTGCGAGTTGTGGAGTATTTTTCCTGATCTGGAAGCACCATCGTGTAACCCAGTGCACGGCCACGCGGCAAGATGGTGATCTTGTGCACGGGGTCATTGCCCGGCAGCGCTGCGGCAACAAGTGCGTGCCCGGCTTCGTGGTAGGCGGTGATTTTCTTCTCTTCGTCGTCCATTACCCGGGTGCGCTTTTGTGGGCCGGCGATAACACGATCTATTGCCTCGTCAAGTGCCAGATCGTCAAGGAATGACTTGCCCTCGCGCGCCGTAAGGAGCGCCGCTTCGTTAAGCACATTGGCGAGGTCCGCGCCGGTGAAACCTGGGGTGCGGCGGGCAACCGAGCGCAGGTTGACGTGCTCAGCCATCGGCTTACCCTTTGCGTGCACCTCCAGGATTGCTTCACGGCCATTCAGGTCTGGTCGCTCGACCGCAATCTGTCGATCAAATCTGCCCGGGCGCA
This sequence comes from Actinomycetes bacterium, assembly GCA_014190275.1. Lineage (GTDB taxonomy): Bacteria > Actinomycetota > Actinomycetes > S36-B12 > S36-B12. The sequence goes on from BJGE01000001.1 coordinate 32,362, forward strand.
GCAATGCTGGATCCAAGATGTCGGGTCGGTTGGTGGCTGCGATCATGATGACGTTCTGGGTGGCATCAAAGCCGTCCATCTCAACCAGCATCTGATTCAGCGTTTGCTCGCGCTCATCATGGCCACCGCCCAGCCCGGCACCGCGGTGGCGACCCACGGCATCAATCTCGTCAACGCAAATAATTGCATGCGCATTGGCCTTGGCTTGCTCAAAAAGATCGCGAACCCGGCTAGCACCGACGCCAACGAACATCTCGACGAAGTCGGAGCCTGAGATGGAGAAGAACGGCACTCCGGCTTCACCGGCCACCGCACGTGCCAACAATGTCTTGCCAGTGCCGGGCGGGCCGTAGAGCAGCACACCCTTGGGGATCTTCGCGCCGACAGCTTGGAACTTCGCCGGCTCCGCGAGGAACTCCTTGATCTCCTGAAGTTCCTCGACGGCCTCCTGCGCGCCGGCAACGTCCGCGAAAGTTGTTTGTGGCATATCCTTCGTGATCATCTTGGCCTTGGACTTGCCAAAGTTCATGATGCGCGAGCCGCCACCTTGCATCTGGCCCATGAAGAAGAAGAGCAAGAAGACGATCAACGCAATCGGCAGCAACGAGACCAATAAGGTCATTAGCAGGCTTTCGCTCGGCACCACCACGTTGTAACCACCGGGTAGTTGACCAGCATCAGCTTTTTGCTGCAACAACTCTTGGAGGTTTACTCCCTGCCCCGTCACATATGAGGTCCGGACTTTGGTGCCGTCTTTTAGGGTCAGGTCCAGCACCTGATCGCGGTCGGTGATCACCGCGGTATCTACATTGCCCGCCTGAATATCGCTGACCGCAGCCCCGGTATCTACCTGGTCGGGCGCGCCGAGGCCAGAGACCAAGCTGGAGCCTAGGAGCACGAGCAGGACGGCCAGCACGATCCAAAAGATCGGCCCGCGAAAAAGGCGCTTGAAATCCACCTCCTGACGGTACTACGAGCCCGCTGACCCCACACCCGCGCGGTTGCCCTTTGCGCGCAGAGCGAACCGGGGCCACCGGCACCGGGGGAGGGTTTGCTGGTTAGCCGCCGTAGACGTGCGGGGCCAGCGTGCCCACGCAGCGCAAATTCCGATACTTCTGGGCGTAATCCAAGCCGTAACCAACCACAAACTCATTCGGGATATCAAATCCCACATAGCGGGCCTTCACTTCGACCTTCATGGCGTCGGGCTTGCGCATCAAGGTGAATACCTCGACCGAGGCCGGCCCGCGCGAGCTGAGGTTCCTGAGGAGCCACGACAAGGTCAGGCCAGAGTCAACAACATCCTCGACCAGCAGCACATTGCGGCCGGCAATGTCCGCGTCTAGGTCTTTGAGGATTCGCACCACGCCACTGCTCTTGGTGCCCGAGCCGTAGGACGAGACGGCCATCCAGTCCATGTCCGAACTGCGCTTTAGGGCCCGCGCTAGGTCTGCCATCACCATCACCGCACCCTTCAACACCCCAACTAGCAGCAGATCCTTGTCCGCATAATCGGCTTCGATCTGCGCCGCTAACTTTGAAATTCGCCCGTGGATCTGCTCCTCCGTGAGCAGCACGTGGGCAAGATCGGTTCCGAGATCTTCTGGCTGCAACTTTTACTCCCACTATTGGGTCACCCGGCTTATCGTAAGCCTGTCACATGCGCGATGCGCCTGAACTCCCCCCGGCAAAAATGCCGGCCCCTGCCCCGTCCACTTCGCCACCAGCCGGTCGACGGCCAGCACGTGGTCCCGGTTTAAGTCCCCTGGCACCACTCCGGCAGCCAAGCACATCGCGCGAACCAGACGGGTGCGGATCGCTCGTGGAATACCGTCAAGGTCATCGACTGCGACCGACACCGCACCGTTGTCGATAGTTACAGCGTCGGCAAACAAGGCATCGGTTAATTCATCAAGGGCGTCAGCGTCATCTCGCAACAAGCTGGCAGAACGAGCTAGCCCTACGACCACCCCGGGGCCGAGTCCTACTCCCAGCGAATCCAATATTTGCCGAACGCGAACGCGCGCAAAGTGCGGGTCCAAGTTATGGGGGTCCTGCCATGCCTGCTCCCCCAGCTCGGTGAGCACTTGTGTTGCCGACTCATGCACGAGGGCCCGCGGTATTTCAAGTAGTGGGCGGTGCCACAGGCCGTTGACCTCCGCCATCGCCGCTAATGACCTAGCCCCGGACCCACGGGTCAGGCGAAGCAGCACGGTTTCCGCTTGATCATCTTGGGTGTGGCCAAGGAGCACCACCGTGGAGCCAAGTCGCTCGGCAGATTCAGTAAGTGCTGCATAACGCGCAGCACGGGCCGCCGCTTCCAGCCCGCCAGAGCCGTCAACCCGAACAGCAACCACCGAGGCGGGGCTCAGGCCAAAGCGCTCACATACCCTGGCCGCCCATGCTGCGATCTGGGCCGAGCCCTCCTGCAATTGGTGGTCGACGATTACCGCACCAGCTAAGAGCCCGAGGCGCTGCGCTGCCCAACCGGTGGCTGCGGCCAAGGCGAGTGAATCCGGCCCACCGGAGCAGGCAACAAGTACTCGGTCACCCGGTTCGCACTCACCGAGCGCACGCGTTACCGCATTGCGGATCAATACCGTTGCCTCACCAGCAGGTGCCATTAGCCTGCCATCCGCTTGATCCACACATCAGGATTGGTTATCTCGGTTCGCGTCGGGAGTGTCTGCGGTGAAGTCCATACTTGGTTGAACCCTGTCATGCCGACCGCCTCAACTACTTGGCGGACGAACGCAGCGCCTTCGGTGTATTGGCGCAGTTTTAGATCCATGCCGAGGGCGCGGCGAGCCACCGCATCTATGGCCTTGGGACTATTCCTGCGCTCGGTGAAACGCTCGCGAATCAGCGCCACGCTCGGGACCACCTGTGGACCGACCGCATCCATCACCACATCAGCATGGCCCTCGAGAAGTGACATAACACCGGTCATTTTGTTGAACACCTCACGTTGCTCAGGTGATTGGGCGGCTTCCATCAGGCTCGTCCGGCGGGCAATGGACCCCAGCACCGCCGTCACGCGCCGCAACGTCTCATTAAAACTTAGGTCAGAAGCCTCGATGAACTCATTCACCAGCGAAGCTAAGTAGCCGCCGAGCCATGACACCGCCCCAAATTGCACGCGGTGGGTTTCCTCATGCAGGCAAACCCAGAGCCGAAAATCCCGGGACGGGACTTGTAGTTGCTGCTCCACCTGCACAATTGTCGGGGCTACGAGCAGCAACCGACCCGGCTGCCCTGGTGCGGTGAATACTTCGTACTGTCCCAGCACCTTGCCGGAGAGCCATCCGAGAACCAATCCAAGTTGCACCGCGGAGCCGCGGGTGCCCAAACTGCGCACCCCGGCCGGCAGCCCGCCTTCATAGATAGTTTCGGAAAGGGACGCTAACGCAATCTGCATTCCGGCCACATTTGATTCAATCCACGTGGCGCGATCAACGACCTGTGCCCGCGACGTGGGCGGTGCAGCCAACCCGGTGACCTGCTGCACCGGCTCTACCGCCTCCAGGGCTAGGTCGCGCAACATATCGACCGCCGCTTGGGTTTGCTGCCGTGACAAAACCGGTCCGCTCGGGGCAATCCTCGTCGCCGTACTGATTGCCAGCGACCAGTCGACGCTATCGTTGACCAAACTTTCAGCGGCCATCTGCGGCACTTGCATCCGGGGGGCGGCAGGCAACAGCTACGCAACTACCTTCCAGGGACCAATCCCCCGCCACAAATGGTACGAGTGCTACTTCACCGCGAGTGACTTCAACTGACCCAAGGTTCGTGACAAGAACCCCGCTGCCTTCGGTAATAAGCACGATCGCAAACCCCGCATCCACATTAACCCGGCCGGCTGCGGTGTCGATCCGCTGCGCCCGAAAATATGGGTCGGCCTGGGTTGGCATCACCGAAACCAATCCGGCGCCCTGAATTGTCGAAGCCGGGACCACCAAGTGATCAAGGTCGGCCGCCGTTATCGCTGAGAGATCAACCGCATGCAGTGCGACATCGAATCCGAGGTCGAGGTGACCGTCCTTTGCGCCATCAACGGCAAACCCCTGCCACTCCAGCAGGATCGATAGGTCGGTTGGCTCCTGCAACTCAAGTACGAAGACACCGTCGGCAACAGTGTGCGGCAGACCCGCCGGCACGAGCATCGCATCACCCGGATGCACAACCTTGGTTTGCAGGGCCCCAAGCAGCGCTGCGCTATCGCGTTCGCGTACCCAAGATGAAACCTGATCCAGGGTCATCGCATCCTTAAACCCAACACCCACTTCAGCGCCCACCGGTGCATCAAGTACGTACCAAGCTTCGGTCTTGCCGTGTGACAGGCCGAGATGGGTTTTGGAAAATGCGCGATTCGGGTGCAAGTGCACCGGCAATCTTTGACCCAGATCAAGTAGCTTCACTAGTACTTCGGTACTTGCGCCATAGCGTGCAACATGCTTAGCTCCAAGCCACGCCAGCGGGTCATCGTCAATCGCCTCGACAAGTAAGCGGCCGTCGGGCAACACGCTGTACCCCTGCGGTGCCTGCCCAAAGCGCGCGGTCGTTGACCCGATCCACTCCTCGGGTCGACTCGGTCCACCCGGCCCATGGCGGAGGGCGCCTATGCGGTCCCCACCCCGGTAGAAATGGTCAAACTGATTTACCGGCAGCAGCGTCACCGTGACTGTCATCCTGTGCACCCACACTTCGCTAGTTTGGTTGCGAATAAATCAACTGACTGCCTTACCGCAATCAGGCTCTTGACATTGTTCGCGAGAATGGCAAAGACGAGTATCCGCCCGTCGGCATCCTTGACCGTGCCGGTCAAGCCAATCACACCGGTCAGCGAACCGGTCTTCGCATGCACATAGCCCGCACCGCGTGCGGTGGGCCCGGTCAAAAAGCGATCAGCCAAAGTGCCAGTCGCGCCGGCTATTGGCAGTCCAGATCCAATAGCAGAAAGCACGGGATTGGTGTTGCGTGCTACTTCGGCCAGTAGGGCCCCGTAGGTATCAACGCGGACCCGGTCGCTACTAGAAAGCCCGCTCCCATCGACGATGACTAACCCGGCAGTCGGCAACCCCAATTTCTTGATGGCCGCTGTCACTGCTTTCGCTCCGCCCGCAAATGAGGTACCGGCTCCGCTCGCCCCACCGACTAAATGGGCAAGTGACTCACCCATGTCGTTGTTCGAATCGGTTAATAGTTGCTCGACTAAGTCAGCCACCGGCGGGGACTCCACTCGGGCGATTTCGGTCGCACCGGATGCCGCTTTGCCCGCGGTGGTCTTCGTGACTTCAACACCGGCTCTGCCGAGATAATCGGCGAAAACCTCCCCCGCTTGCCTAGCCGGGTCACTGACCCGCGAGATCGCTCCCGGCCGCACCCGGCCCTCGCCCACCATCAAGGCGCTGACCGGTGCGGCGATGCCAAAACGCGCTGCCTGCTTTGGCCAGTTCGGTCCCGTGGTCGGACCGGTAAAGAGTGAGTCGTCGTACTTCAGTTGCACCGGTTGGTCCGGTAGCGCCGCTGCCGTCAGCTCAGCGAGCGCCTTGAGTGATGCAGCACCACCAGTGAGCGGGTCACCACCGCGGGCGCGCACCAAGGAGGTGTCACCGCCACCCACCAAGGTGATGGTGTTGCCATCGCGCATTACCTTGGTCGCGAGTCTGGTTCGGGGGCCTAGCACCTCAAGGGCGGCGGCGGCGGTCAACAGCTTGATCGTTGACGCCGGGATCCGGGGTTTGTTGGCGTTCACCTCAAGTAACACCTGATCGGTCGCCGGATCGATGACCAATGCGCTGTAGGCACCCAGGGCGCTGCTGGCAAGCACTCGGGCGGTGGCCTTTTGGACCCCTCCCGGTGTGGGCGCCGGTGCCTTCGAGCCGACCACCGTGGTGGGGTTCAGCACCGGGCCGGCCGGCGGGATTGGGTTCGCCGCACTCGCGGTAGGCACTAGGGACAGCACGGCCACCAAGGCCAGCACCAAGCCGGGCACCGCGTAGGCTGCCGCGCGGTATTGCCCTGTCAATGGTGCCCGGGTACCCACAATAGGGAAGACTACGACACATGCAGCCCCTTATCTTCGACGTCACAATTGAGATCCCCGGCGGCAGCCGCAACAAGTACGAAATCGACCACGTCACCGGCCGGATTCGCCTTGATCGAATGCTGTTCACCTCGACCAGGTATCCGCATGATTATGGGTTCATCGAAGACTCCCTCGGGCTCGACAGCGACCCGCTGGACGCCCTCGTGCTGCTCGGTGAGCCCACCTTTCCCGGGGTGCAGATCCGGTGCCGGGCGGTCGGCATGTTCCGGATGACCGACGAAGCCGGTGGTGATGACAAAGTGCTCTGCGTGCCGGCGAGTGACCCACGTGTTGAGCACCTACGAGACATCCACCATGTACCAGAGTTCGATCGACTTGAAATTCAGCACTTCTTCGAGGTCTACAAGGAACTTGAACCCGGTAAGAGTGTCGAAGGTGCCACCTGGGTGGGACGCGCCGAAGCCGAGGCCGAGATAAAAGCGTCCTGGGATCGATTCAAAAACTCCCAGCGCTAGTTAATTCAGAAGTTCAAGAGTTCGGCAGACCATGGGGAGGTCCGATGAATTCCAACTGTTTGAAGGACGAACCACCAGTATTCTCCAACAGGAAACCGTAATTTCGAGGGTGCCTCAACCTGGCTTAATTCGGCCCTGCGACTCCTAGCCCGCGGTGATCTGGAACTCCGTGCAAATCCACTCGGTGTCCTGACCCACGCCGAAAGTGTAACGGCGGTTCGCGAGTAGTGGGGCGGTTCGGCTCTGCACCTATAACCTGCTCACCGAAGGTGCAAGGGTGAGATTCATTTGAAGCTAAGTCTGGCCGCTGCCATCGGTGAGTTTCGAGGCAACTACTTCGGTGCGGCGCAAGTAGGTACCGACAAAGGCTTTCAGTGTTGCCGCGAATGGCAGTGCCAAAAAGGCCCCAACGGGCCCGAGCACGGCCGCGCCAGCAAGCACGCTCAAGAATGAAACAGCGGTATTCAACTCCATCGCCTTGGCCGAAATCCGTGGCTCAATCGTCAAGTTCTCAACTTGTTGATAGGCCAAGATGAAGGCCAAGGTGGCAACACCTTGGATCGGGCTCGAGCCGAAGGCGACGGCAACCGGCAAGATCCCGCCGATGTAGGTTCCGATCGTTGGAATAAATGCCGAGACCAAGCCGGTGAAGACACCCAGGGCCAACCCATTGGGCACCTGGATGATCAACAGGAAAACGGTGGTCGCGGTCCCGCAAACCAAGGCGAGAATTGACCTTGAGATCATGTAACTGGAAGTCTTATCAATCGCCACCTCCCAGACGGCCAAGATCTCGCGCTGCCGGCGCTGGGAGAAAAGCGAGCACACGACGCTGCGAAAGCGCGGGCCGTCAACCACCAGGTAGAAAGTCACCAGTAACACCGTCAGCCCCCCAAATACCACCCCCAGGAACGTGTTGATGACACCAATCACACCATTGGCCAGGAGTGAGACGGCATCCGTGAGGTACTGGTCCATTAAAACTGACGGCTCCGGAAGGGTGATTGATAGGGATTCATCGAAGAAACCTCGGATACCGTCGTAAAGATTGGGGATTTCAGAGATTAGGTCGACGACCTGTTGGAAGAAGACCAACCCGAAGAAGGCAAAGAATGCGGAAACCGCAACGATGCCCACTACGTAGACGAACAAGGTGGCCAGTCCGCGCCGCCAGCCCCGCGCCGCGAGTCTGTTGACGATTGGTTCAATGCAAAATGCCAAGAAGAAGCAAATGGCCACCGTGACCATTAAGTCGGTGAGTTGAAGTGCGATGTACCACCCCGCGATTGACAATGTAACGGCGAAAATCGCATACCAGATTGCTTTCACGTACCAGCGTGGCAACTGGGCGCCCTTGCTGCCGTCTTCCATGGCCCCACCCTAGGGGCAGGCCGAACGCCTTAGCCCGGTTACCTGCTAATTGGAAACCGGTGACGCACTCGGTGCTTCCTCACCGTCCACGTTGACAACAACCTTCAGCGGACCAAATGTTTGAATTCGAATTGGCTCTGGCATTGGCGTCAGCCCGAATGACTCAAGTGAGCCCTGCCCGGCCAGGCGGACCAAATACTGGGCAAAGAGCAGCGGCAGCGGCTCCGCCGGGTTATCGCAGATCAACAGGTGCGCGTACCCTAGAACCGGCCAGCCCGCAAGCGGTGCGCCATCGGCGATCATGATTTTAGATGAGGCAAAATCAAAATTACCGTCAACCGGGAACCCGCCGGTTGCCGGGCTGGCGAAGAGATTGCCCGAGGCATCCTTAGTGACGGTGGTGGCACCGGAACCGATCTTGTAGAGCTGCACATCATCGGTGGTAATGACTGCGTCAACTTCTTGGCCGTTGGCATCGGTGCCCTTAACCGGCAAGTTTGCTGTCGCCAAAATATTGTTGTACGCCACCGAGATCGGCAGCACCGCAATTGAACCTTCGACCGCCAGTATCTCAGCCAGCAGATCGGCTTGCGATGCGAACTTTTGGCCCATCTCCAGCATGCCAACCTTGCCCTGCGGCCATGAGGCGGGGTCTTGCTGGATTAGCCAGGTTGTCATCGCCTCGACATCACCTTGGGGTGCGTCGATGGACATTAGGGCGATCTGCGGCAACAGGGTCAAATCGAAGTCCGGGTTTGCCTCCAGCAGCAGTGGGTCCTCCCAAGAGGTAATCGCGCCACTGAGAATCCCCGACACAATCTGGGGAGTCATGAATAGGCCCTCGAGTCCAACCACGTTGTAGGCCAAAGTCACGGGATACGCAAATGCCGGTACGACGATGACCGGATTATCCGGGCATGAAGTGGCCTTAAATGCCTCGATGTCGGCCGGAGAGGGGGTCTTGTCAACCAACGCCAGCGGCGCGGATTCGTCTACCGGCACCTCAAATACGGTCTCATCCGGGCACACCGACGACAGTGCGGCCCCAACCGCGTCCATCGCCCCGCTGAACCCGGTTGGCACGCTTACTCGAACCTCACCGGTGCCGCAAGCCACTTGGGCTTCAGCGCGAGCTGCAAGCACATCCGGGGGCATCGGCGGCGTACAACCTGCTATCAGAACGGTTAGGAAACCAGCGAGGACGATGCCCCGGATTGTCATGACTCTCCGAGGCATCGCCCGCACCTTTGCGCTTCGTTGTTGCTGCTGAGACTTACTAGGAGACCTTCGCTACCAATGTCTTGGCCGTGGCAAGCACCTTGCCGGCGACCGGTACATAACCAAGTGATGCAGCGCGGGACGGACCGCACTTCTGCAGCACGTAGTCGAAGAACTGGCGCACGCCCAGCCCGTTGGGGCCTCCCCCATCGGTCCGTGCTAGCCCGTAGCTGAAGATCCCGATTGGGTAGGCACCCGAAACCGCTACCTTGTAGTTGAGCGCAACCAAGCCGTTGGCGCCAACCGCAGTCTGATTCGCCAAGTTCTTCGCGGCGGAGGCAGACGACGGAGCGATGAACTCACCCAGGGCATTTTGGATACGCGCTGCAGGATAACCCTTGGCATCACCTAGGTCTACGTAGCCGATGGTGCCCTCCTTGGCGAGCACATTCGCCATCACGCCCGAGTTACCCTTGCCGGCGACCGAGTTGGCCGGTGGTACGCCACCTGGGAAGGCGGTGCCCATGTCATCTTGCACCTTCGGGAAGACAGTCGGAGCCCAAGCATTCATGTACTGCAACCAGTTGTTGCTTGTACCAGACGCATCCGAGCGGTATGCGATGGTGATTGGTGTTGCAGGCAAAGACTTGGCAATTCTCGGGTTGTCCTTGAGGATCTCCGGGTGGTTCCAGGTCGTGATGGCCCCTGCGAAGATCTTCGCCAAGGTGACCTGCTTCAACTGGATGGACGATCCCAAGGTGCGACCGGTCGTGGGGTTTTTCAAGTTGATCGGTGCGGTTATTGCACCGCCGATGTCCGGGATGTATTCCCAGCCGAAGGTTGGTGCACCCGAGGAGTAAGCCGAGTCTGACTGTCCGTAAACAAAGGTTCCTTTGGAAAAGTTACCTTTGCCGGTACCAGATCCGGTGGACGTGTAGGACACAGTGAAGTTGCTCTGTGAGCCGTTGAAGTCCGCGGCGCACTGCTGCATGAACACATTCGGGAAGGATGCCCCCCCGCCCGAGATATTCTCGGCGGCTTGGGCCGGCGCAGCCAATGCTACCGTGCCGACCGCGAGTGCACTACTGGCTAGAAGCGCGATTAAGCGACGCACTATGTACTCCTTAGAGTTGAAGTTAACAACATGGGAAGGGTAATCAACGCCGGTGAATCCACCCTGTCTCTATGGCGAAACTCGCTGGACTTTTAGGTGAACAATCCATGTACAGGTGAACAGCGGGTTAACCGAACCTGCCATTTACGTAGTCAAGGGTACGCTGCTCCTGCGGATTACCGAAGATTTCTGTTGTCGCCCCCTGTTCAACCACGTGTCCCGGGGTGCCTTCTTCCGAAAGAAAGAATGCGGTGTAGTCGGAAACACGGACCGCTTGCTGCATGTTGTGCGTGACAATGATGATGGTGACCTCTTTCGAGAGTTCGCGAATCGTCTCTTCGATTTTCAAGGTCGACGCCGGGTCCAAAGCCGAGCACGGCTCATCCATCAAAAGCACATGTGGCTGGACTGCCAGCGCCCGCGCAATTACGAGTCGCTGCTGCTGGCCACCGGATAAATCACCGGCCGCATTGCCGAGGCGATCCTTCACCTCGTTCCATAGGCCGGCTGCGGTGAGGGTCTCCTCGACAATGTCGTCGTGATTAGCACGCTTCATCCCCGAGAGCTTCAAGCCAGAGAGCACATTGCCACGGATAGTCATGCTGGGGAACGGGTTCGGCTTTTGGAAGACCATGCCGATCTGCAGGCGAATATGTACCGGATCCACGGCGGCGTCGTAGATGTCCTTGCCTTCATAAAGTACCGACCCGGCCAAAGCGGCCCCCGGTATTAGTTCATGTAGGCGGTTCAGGGTACGTATGAAGGTCGACTTGCCGCAACCTGATGGGCCGATGAGCGCAGTCACCGTGTTCTTGGGGAAGGCGATGTTGACGCCTTCCAGCACCTTCCGCTGCCCGAACCAGACGCTGACGTCACGCGACTCCATCTCGGTTGGGCCCGCCGGGTGGGCGGTTGAGGCCTCAACGCCCTCGATGTCTAGGTCCATAACATCCTCAAACTCAGCAGTTGACATGGGCTTCGCTTCCTATCGTCCGACACGCCCACGCCCGATGATGCGGGCTAGGGTAAACAAAATGGCAACCAAAATGATTAGCACTAAGGCCGATCCCCAAGCCCTGGCAACCGCATCGGGGTACGGGAGGGCGACATTGTTGAAGATATAGGTCGGCACCGATGAGATCGGCGAGCCGAACGGATTCACCACTGTCTGGTCGTTATTACCGGCCGCCAACAGCAAGGGAGCGGTCTCACCAATAACCCGGGCCACCCCGAGAATGATCGCCGTGATGATTCCGGTGCGGGCGGCCGGAATCACAACTCTTAGTACGGTTCTAGCCCTAGTGGAGCCGAGCGCTAGCGCCCCGGTGCGCAGATCATCGGGCACCAACTTGAGTACTTCTTCGGCGGTTCTGGCAACCGTCGGCAACATCAAGATTGCATAAGCCAGCCCGCCGGCAAATGCACTCTGATTGAAGGCACCGGTTGCCACCACTATTGTCAAGATGAAAAGACCGGCAACCACAGATGGCACACCGCTCATGGCCTGAACGAAAAAGCGAACGTATGGAACTGCTCGGCCGCGAACTTCGGTGATGTAGACAGCGGTAGCGATACCGATCGGCACCGAGATTAGCGATGCGATGAAAACGATGAGCAGCGTGCCAACCAGTGAGTGTCCGATACCGCCGTAATCCAATGGCGTACTCGGGCTGATGTAGACGCTGTTTTGAAAGAGGAAGTGGGGGCTAACAGCTCGCAAACCGCGAACGATCAGTGACCCTATGATGGATACCAAGACGATCACACTGAACAGGCTTGCACCAATGGCATTGACGATTATCACGGAATCGGCAATGCCGCGGGTGCCTTTAGTCGCCCACGCTGCTATTCCTGATGCAATCAGCTGCAGCGGTAGATAAATTACGACAAGCAAGATCGGCACCGGGATGTCGCTGGTCAGATAGAGAGCGGAGACAATAAGTGCAGGGATGACCACCGCCAAGGTCACCGAAGCGGTGAACCTGTTTGGCTTTTTGCGCCACGGGCGCGTGGACTTTTGCTGCTGCAGGCTCTCCAAAGTCTCCGGGTCAAAAGTTATGGTGCTCATTTTTGCAACCGACCCGTCCGGCTCACAATTAGGTTGGCGATGACGTTAACAACCAGCGTCATGATGAAAAGGAAGAAACCCGCGGCCAGGAGCAACTGCAATTCGAGGGGGCCGGACACCTCGCCGAAGCGGCTAACGATCAGGGTCGCCACCGAACCGCCGCCTGACTCAATGACTTTATCCCAGTTGGTCTCAAAGACAATTTTGAGTACGAAGAATACCGCGATGGTCTCACCGAGTGCGCGCCCAAGGCCCAGCATCACTCCGCCGACAATGCCGCCCCGCCCATAAGGCAGTGCCACGTATCGCAGCATCGTCCAAAGTGAGCAACCAAGAGCCTCTGAAGCATTGATGAGATCCGGTGGCGTACGACTTAGCACCTCTCGGGTGACCGCGGTGATGATCGGAATCATCATGATCGCGAGCACAAATCCGGCGATGAATGGGGTTCCCAGAAAGTTACCCGAAGTATTCTCGAAAATCGGAATCCACCCGAGGTACTTGTTGAGCAGCACCTGCCACTCTTCGGCCGTCGGGTTCAGGATGTAGAAAGCCCACAAGCCCAAAATCACTGATGGGATTGCTGCCATCAGGTCGATCAGGTTGGTGAGTACTTTCGCAAGGCGAGGAGGAGACAAGAACACCATGAAAACGGCCAGTAGTAACGACGCAGGTACCGCGATCACCAAGCCGATGACCGCTAGCAGCACCGAGCCATAGAGCATGCCGAAGATGCCCACGGTCGGCGGGGTGGTGTTGATATCCCAGCCCGTTGTCGTAAGGAACGCCCAGCCCTGGGTCTGGAATGCCGGAATCGCCTGTAGGCCCAAGAAGATGGCTATCCCCGCCAAGACCGCCAGGGAGGTAAAGGCCGCCCCCGCTACCGTCCGGCTAAATACCCGATCGCCACGATGTGAGGTAGCCGCGGACTGAAGATCGCGAAGCTCCATCTGGGCCAAATTCGCCATGGCGTAAGTGTCGTGAAACCATGTTTCCGAATTACCCGCAATTAGAAACCAAAGCTTTAACAGATGATGAACGGATAGTGAACGAGTTTTTCAGGAGCACCCGATCCGGTTCGAGCTGAGCGATCCAAGTGAACACCGGGCTTCGAGTCAGGACCCCTAGTGCTGGCCGCCCCGGATCTGATCCAAGGCATGTAGCAAGGTCGGCTCAAGGGCCACTGCAGCATCATGGGCCCCACCAGCGGACCCGGGCACATTGATGATCAAGGTGCGCCCGGCCAGGCCTGCTAGTCCCCGGGATAAGGAGGCGGTTGAGATACCGGCGGCAATACCCTGGGCCCGGATAGCCTCGGAGAGCCCGGGTATCTGGCGATCCAAAAGCGGCGCCGTCTGTTCGGGGGTGAAGTCGGTTGGGCTGAGCCCGGTGCCGCCGGTGGTCACGATCAGGTCGAATCCTGAGTCAATCCCGGACCGTAACGCCGCTCCGACCGGGTCACCGTCCGCGACAATAACCGGCCCTTCGACTGCGATACCGAGTGCACTTAAACCTGCGACGAGAATTGGTCCGGACGTATCCTGCCAAACACCGGCCGCGGTGCGCGTTGAGACTGTAATAACCAGTGCTCGGTAACTCACCGGCCCCGCACCCAATGCCCCGAACGACCCCCCTGCTTTTCAATAAGTTCGACGCTGGAAATTGAAGCCATTCGATCCACGCCTTTCACCATGTCGATCAGCGCTAGCGCCGCCACTGAAACCCCAGTGAGAGCTTCCATTTCAACCCCGGTCCGATCAGCAGTGCGCACGGTGACCGTGATGTCAACCCCAGCGTCAACCACGAGTAACTCCACCTCCACCGCGTGGATGGCGAGGGGATGGCAGAGCGGGATGAGATCTGGGGTGCGCTTGGCTCCTTGGATTCCGGCGATGCGAGCAACCGCTAAGGCGTCACCTTTTGGGACACCAGCGCCGCGCAGCATGCTCACCACCTCGGCAGAGATTGAAACCTGCCCGCGCGCGGTTGCTGAGCGCACGGTGACTTCCTTCGTGCTGACGTCAACCATCCTTGCGTCACCTTGGTCATTTAAATGCGTGAACGATTTTTCCGTCATGTTCACCAATTCCTCAAATCGATGACGTCAACGGTAGCGCCCGCCGCCACCGATGCTTGGCCGGCTGGGATAACAATAAAGCAATCGGCCTGCGAGAGCCCACCGACCGCATGGGAGCCTTGACCGCGCACCGGGGCGACCGTCGCCTTTTGCGCCCCGCCGAATTTGGCGCGCACGAACTGGCGCTTAGCCGGGGGTGAGGCCAGCTCCACCTCGCAGATGGCCTGCACATAAGGCCGGTAAATTTCCTGGTGCCCTTGCATTGTGCGAATCACCGGGCGCACAAAAGTCTCAAACGAGACGTAAGCGCTGACCGGATTGCCCGGCAGGGTAATGATGGGCGTGCCATTCGGCCCAATGCGCCCGTGGCCCTGGGGCATTCCCGGGTTCATGGCGACTTTCGTAAAAGTGACAGTGCCGAGTTTGCTTAGCACCGCCTTGACGGTGTCGTAGGCGCCCATGCTGACACCGCCGCTGGTGACGATTAGATCTGCAAAGTGCAATTGATCTTCAAGTGTTGACATGAAGACGCCTTCGTCGTCAATCACAGGTGGCACCCTAAATGCCACCGCACCCGCCTCCTGCGCCGCCGCGACCAGCAGAAAACTATTCGAATCGGTAATCAGTCCCTTTCGCAATTGCGTACCCGGCTCGACCAGTTCACTGCCGGTTGAAATCACCACCACCCGCGGCTTTGGATGCACCAGCACCGAGCCTTTACCCACCGAGGCAAGTAGTGATAGCTGCCTCGAGGTCAGATAGGTGCCCGGGCGCATCACCACCTCACCCAGCAGTACATCCTCACCCGCCAACCGAATATTCGCACCGCTACTCACGGGCTCATTTATCTGCACGAGGTCGGTGCCACCGTCGGTCTTCTCCACCGGCACGACGGCGTCGGCGCCCTCGGGCATCGGCGCTCCGGTCATGATGCGGATCGCGACCCCCTGCACCACAACCTCGGTGGCTCGAAAGCCCGCCGGCACATCGTCAACCACCGTCAATTGCACCGGGTGCTCGCCGGTGGCGCCGGCTAGGTCAGCCGCGACCACCGCGTAACCATCCATCGAGGAGTTGTCGAAGGAAGGCAGTGGCCATGGAGCCGAGACCTCGGTGGCCAGGACGCAGCCATGGGCATCAAGAAGTGGCATTTCAATGGGCGCCAGCGCCTTGACCCCCGCCAATACCTGAGCCCGGTAATCCTCAACGCTGAGCATGGCTTAAGCCTATGGGTTTACCAGCGGACTCAAGTTTTGGTGAGCGGTCAACGGACGAAGCGCCGATCGCCCGCACCACATCTTCCAGCGCCTGCACCGAATGTCCACTGACAAAGGTGTCGACATAGGGCAAGGCCGCAGCCATTCCGCCGGCTAGCGGCTCAAAAGATGCCACCGCTTTTCGTGGGTTGACCCAGATAATGTGGTGGGCGAGCCGCGAGAGTCGCTCCATTGCGATCCGCACCAGTGCCGGATCCTCAATCTCCCAGCCATCAGAAATTATTACCAAGACGGCCCCACGCGCAACGCCGCGCCGCCCGTAATCATTAATGAAACGCATCAAGGTTTCACCTATTCGAGTGCCACCTGACCAGTCCGGCGCCGCCGCCGCCGCCTTTCGATAGGCAACATCTGGATTATTAATTGCCAGCGCCCGGGTTAGCCTGGTCAGCCGGGTGGCAAATACAAATGCCTCCGCACCAATCGCGAGCACTCCACCCCTTGCCAGGTGCAGATATACCCGGGCGTATGGCTCCATGGAGCCGGAGATGTCTGCGATGAAGACGATGCGGCGAGGGCGGGGGACCCGAGCGCGCTTGACCAGCTTTACCGGGTCACCACCGGTTCGGTGGGACCCTCGCAATGTCTTGCGGATATCCAGGCGCCGACCGGCACTGTGCGATCTTTCGCGCCGCCCTTTGCGCATCGGCGGTACCAACGGCAACTGCTCGACCAACTGCCTAATTAGCAGTAACTCCTCCTCGGTAACCGCCGCAAAATCCTTATTCGAAAGCCGCTCATCGGTGCTCATTGCCGCGAGCATGCTCGCCTCGTCTGCGCCATCATCATCATCGCGGGCACCGGGGGTGGCGTTGGTTCCGCGCGGATTGTTATTTGACTCCCCGGTGCGCTCGGGGTCTCCTGGCTTGCGCTCACCGGTCGGAGCGGCGGCCGGTGGAGCTTGATTTGCGCTTTCACCACGAAAGTCAGCCATATCAATGATGCCACGAAATACCTGAGCAAAGCTCCGGTCATATATATCGATCTGCTCATGAGCCGTAATCAGGGTTACCCGACCCAACCAATACAGCTGTGTCAGGTCTTGCGGTGCTGCGAGGGTGATGGCGGCTGCGAATCTCGCACTCCGCTCAGGAGTAACCGGCACACCGGCGGCATGAAGTAAGTGGCCGAATGAGGCCGCAATCTGCGCGAGCTCAGCCACCCGCGACCCAGGCGTAGCCTTGATCTCGCACTAACTCCTGGTCTTCACGATATTTCAGCACCGACCCCAAGGTCTGCGACACCGCCTCAGCGCTCAACTGCTCGACCCCCAACAGCACTGCTGCGTGCACCCAGTCAATGGCCTCGGCGACTCCGGGTGGCTTTTGCACATCTAAGCCGCGCAATCGCTGCACCGCACCCGCAATCTGAGCCGCGAGCTCTGGCGAGGCTTCCGGCACCCGCAACCGCACAATTGCGACCGCGTGCTCAAGGCTCGGGTAGTCGATCCAGTGGTACAGGCAGCGTCGTTTCAGCGCGTCATGCAGATCCCGAGTTCTATTCGAGGTCAAAATCACGACCGGCGGGATGGTGGCCCGCAGGGTGCCGATCTCCGGAACAGTCACGGTCGACTCAGCCAGCATCTCGAATAGAAATGCCTCAAACTCCTCATCAGCACGATCGATTTCGTCGATCAGCAACACCGCAGGGTTTGGGCCCCGATGTTCGAGGGCTTGCAGGAGGGGGCGTTCCACCAAGTACTCGCGACTGAAAAGGGACTCTTCGGCTAAATCTGATCCTCGCGCCTCAGCAAGTCTAATCCCAAGCAATTGCCTCGGATAGTTCCACTCATAAAGTGCTTCAGAGGCATCAATCCCTTCGAAGCACTGCAGCCGGATCAGCGGGGTGTCGAGCATTGTTGCGAGTGCTTTTGCAGCTTGGGTTTTACCTACCCCCGCTTCGCCTTCGAGCAATAGCGGCTGCGGCAGGCGCACCGCGCAAAACAAAGACGTGGCTAGGCCGATCTCGGTCAGATAATCCTGCTCGGCCAGCCCTGCCATCAAATCCTGCGGTGATCCGATTTTGTCAGCGATGCTCACATCACTCCCGCGAACTTAGCCGGATCAGTTAGGAATTTCTCCTTGCAGCCAAGGCAGCAGAAGTACCAGCGGGCACCGTCATGATCTGCGTGAATGCTCGTTGCTACGGCAGCAACACTCATGTGGCAAATCGGGTCAACGGCCTCCTCGGCACCGGACACCGTCACCATCGCCACCACGCCCTCCTGTTGCGACGCGCGCCGTTGCTCAATTATCTGGGCAAAGATCGACACCGCGATCTCTTCGGGGGATTGCGCACCGATATTCAAGCCGGCGGGGGCATGAACACGAGCCCGCATACAGGTGGTGACATCAAGGGAATCAAGTACCGCGGACCCTCGCTTCGGGCTGGCGACCAGGCCTATGTATGGGACATTTGCCTTTAGCGCGGCAATTATCGCGGCCTCCTCGTCGTCGCCATGCGAGGCAAGAATTACCGCATCAACATTGGTCAGCGGGCCACTCACCCACGGCGCCACCTCGTAACCCAAGGTCGAGCCGATAACGGTTAAGGCCTGAGCAATCGGGCTGTTACCAAGTACTCGAATAAGTGGCGCTGGAAAAACCGGCTCCATAAAGATCTCCAATGTGCCACCGGAAAGGCATGGGTTGTGGACGACCAACTTGCCATGCTGGTCAGCTTCAGGGGTTGGAGCAATTCGTAGCAGCACGCAGTTGCCAGTGCTCAAAGCCGCGAGTCCTTGGGCGCGCACCGTTGCCTCAGCGCATTGCCCACCGACAAAACCCAACATTGTTCCGTCACCGAGGATCAGGGCTTCATCACCAGGCTTTGCCGAAGTCGGCTTCTCTGCAAACACAACACGGGCATGCACGAAAGGGATCCGATTAGCAGAAAGCTGCTCGGCCCTTTCGCGCACCGCCCGTCTTGTCATGCTCCGCATTCTTTCGCTACTCGATTGCCATATCCACACGGATGGCATTGCCTTGAATTGCCCGCCACACATTGGCAGGGGTCAATGGCATGTCCGCATGCCGCACCCCGAACGGGCTGAGCGCATCGATCACCGCGTTTACTACGGCGGCAGGTGATCCAACGGTCGCTGATTCACCAACACCCTTGGCGCCGATCGGGTGATGGGGTGACGGGGTCACCGTCTCGCCCAGTTCCCAATCCGGGCACTCGACGGCCGTCGGCAGCAGGTAATCCATGAACGAACCACCAAGGTTATTGCCATCGGTATCGAAAGCAATCAGCTCCATCAAGGCCATCCCGACACCGTCGGCCAAACCACCGTGCACCTGGCCTTCGACGATCATCGGGTTAATCCGGGTGCCACAGTCATCAACCGCGATGAATCTTCGGACTTTGACCTGGCCGGTACCCGGATCAACATCGACTACGCAGATGTAACACCCATACGGGTAGGTCAGACTCGGCGGGTTGTAAACCGCCGTCGCGTCAAGGTGACCTTCCACGCCTTCTGGCAGTTCGAGGGAACTGTGTGAGAGCAGAGCGATTTCGGCAATGGTCTTGCCACGTTCTCTATCACCCTTCACATACCAGCGACCCAACTCCCAGTCCAGATCATCTGGCGCACACTCCAACGCTGCGGCCGCAACGATGCGAGCGCGATCGCGTACCTTGCGCGCCACCACCGATGCTGCGGCACCCGACACTGGAGTCGACCGAGAACCGTAGGTACCGAGGCCAAAAGGGGTGTTATCGGTATCTCCATGAAGAACTTCAATATCCTCCGGGGGAATACCGAGCTCATGGGCCACAATTTGAGCAAAAGTGGTCTCGTGGCCTTGCCCTTGGCTTTGCACAGACAAACGCAGTTGCGCTTTACCAGTTGGGTGTACGCGCAATTCGATGCCATCGGCCATGCCCAGCCCGAGGATGTCCATGTCCCTGCGGGGCCCGGCGCCCACCCCTTCGGTGAAGAAGGAGATCCCGATACCCATGTATTCGCCGCGAGTGCGCTTTTCGGCTTGCTCACGACGAAGTTCGTCGTAACCGGCCATCTCCATCGCCACCCGCATCGTCTTCTCGTACTGCCCGGAGTCGTACTCCCAGCCCGTTGGCGAGGTGTAGGGGAACTGCTCGGGGCGCAGCAGATTCTTCAATCGAAGTTCGGCCGGGTCCATCTGCAATTCTTGCGCTAGGCAGTCCACCACCCGCTCGATTACATATGCCGCCTCGGTAATGCGGAAGGAGCAGGCATAGGCAACACCGCCCGGGGCCTTATTGGTGTACACCGGGGTCACTTTGCAGTGGGCATCCGGGTAGTCGTAGGAACCAGAGAAAATATTGAAGAACCCTGCCGGGTAATTGGTCGGCTGGGCCACTCCATTGAAGGCCCCGTGATCGGCCAGCACATCAACATCGACCGCCAAAATCTTGCCCTCTTTGGTGGCCGCGATGGAGGCGGTCATGTGGTAATCACGCGCAAAGCCCGTGGAGGTCAGGTTCTCGTTGCGGTCTTCTATCCACTTAACCGGCTTACCGGTAACGATCGTACCGATGACCGACAGTACGTACCCTGGGTAAACGGGCACCTTGTTGCCGAACCCACCACCGATATCCGGGCTGATAATCCGGATCTTCTGCTCCGGCAGCCCAGCCACCATCGCATACACCGTTCGGTGGGCATGTGGTGCCTGCGTGGTCGTGTACATGGTCAATTGACCTGTCACCTTGTCAAGATACGACACCGAACCGCAAGTCTCCATGGGTGCTGGATGCACGCGCGGGTACATGATCTCCTGCGTGACGACTACGCAATTCGGGTCTGCCTTCGCGGCTGCAATAGCCGCCGCTGTTGACTCTGCATTACCTGACTCCCAGGTCTTGTTCCCATGGACGTCGGTAATGCTGTTATCAGTTTGCCCTTTGTCATCTCGGATAATCGGCGCGCCCGCATCCAACGCCATCTTGGCATCCATGACCGGTTCCAAGACTTCATAATCTACGTCGATCAGCTCTAATGCATCCTTAGCGATATAGCGGCTTTCGGCGATGACATAAGCCACTTCCTGTCCTTGGAAACGCACTTTGTCAGTGGCAAGCACCGCCTGGGTGTCATAAGACAGCGTAGGCATCCACGCGAAGTTATCTCCGAGTAAAGATGGGCGCGGAATACCTTCCAGGATCTTTCCGGTAATGACAGCCACCACCCCTGGCAGTGCTTCTGCAGCAGAGGCATCGATCGACACGATGCGCGCGTGCGCATGTGGACTGCGCAGGATGGCGCTATGCAGCATGCCCGGCAGGTTTACGTCGTCAACGTAGTTGCCTTGGCCACGTACGAACCGGGCGTCCTCAACTCTTCGCATCGAACCAAACCCAATTGGGTTCCCGGCCGCACTCAGCGGCACCTCTTCTACGGCGGTCATGCTGTCACCTCACTTGTCAATGGATGCTCAGCTGCCCATTGGATTGAGGCAACAATGTTTTTGTAGCCGGTGCACCGGCAGATTTGTCCTGAAATACAGTCCCGAATCTCTACCTCCGATGGGTTTGGATTGTTATCCAAGAGCCAGCGGCCGGTCATCATCATTCCCGGCGTGCAGAACCCGCACTGGAGACCATGGCACTCGATGAAGCCCTGCTGAATTGGATCAAGGACACCACCTTGCTCCAACCCCTCGACGGTTGTCACCTCGTGCCCATCGGCTTGGGCCGCGAGCATGGTGCAGCTTTTTACCGGCGAGCCATCAACCCAGAGGACACAGGTACCGCAATTTGAGGTATCACAGCCCCAATGGGTGCCCCGTAGCCCGGCGTTCTCGCGTACGAAGTGCACCAGCAGCGTCCGGGGTTCAACGTCACTCGTCACCGGCGTGCCATTGATTGTGATCGTAACTTCCATGTCAGGCTCCTTGGCTAGACGCTACGGCCCTGCGCAACACGCGGAGGGTGAGTTCATGGGCTAGATGCAACTTGTAGTCCACCGGGCCGCGTTGATCGGCGTACGGGGTGCAGGCATCCGCGGCCAACTTGGCTGCCGCCGAGAGGTTTTCTTCGGTCGGGGCCTTGCCGATTAGGAAGGCTTCGGCATCGGGAGCGCAGAAATGTTCCGCGCCCACCGCCGTTAGACCGATCCCACAATCCTTGACCACTCCACCGGCAACGACGACAAAAGCCCCAGCGGATGCTACCGGCCAGTCCCCTACCCGCCGCTCGACTTTTTCATAAGCACTGCCGGCGCCCGGGCGAATCGGGAAACGCACCTCTGTCAGGATTTCCGCGTCACCAACCTTGGTTTCATACGGACCTTCGTGAAACTCGCGCAGAGCCAAGCTGCGCTTTCCACCACTGCCTTGAATAATCACCGACCCTTTGAGGGCGGAGCCGACGGCCGACAGATCCTCCGATGGATCCGCCTGGCACATGGAGCCCCCGATAGTGCCCTTGTTACGCACGATCGGGTCTGCAATTACTTTCTCCGCCTCGCGGAAGATCGAGTAGTGCTCGGCGAGCACCGGTGAGTCAAGAATCTCGGCGTGGGTGACCATCGCACCCACCACAATTTCATCACCCTCTATGCGGATCCCACGAAGCTCATCGAGATCATTTAAGTCAATCAAGATCTCAGGTCTGGCAAGGCGCAATTTCATCATCGGAAGCAAGCTGTGGCCACCGGCCAGGAGTCGGGCCTCATCGCCGTGCTTTTCCAACAAGGCAATCGCATCTCCTACCGAGGTGGCTCGCGCATATTCAACCGGCGCAGGTGTTTGCATTGCTGACCTCTCTCTTATAGGTTAATTTGAACGGGTCGGTACTTGAAAAGGTGTTATCGATCAACGAGCTACGAGCCACCAGATAATTGCTACTACGACGATGACTCCAATGAGTACCGGAATGGCACGCTTGAGAACCGGCGCGCCCGCGGTGCCAAGTAGGTCAATGCTGTCAGCAGCCTTAATCACGGGGGGGGCAGCCACGGCTGCTGGGTCACCAGAGGCTTGTGCCGCGGCTTGATCCCCGCGAGCACCAATTACCTGCTCCAGGTTGCTGGAGAACTGATCAATGATGCGGCCCGCCACATCCTGCATGACCCCCCTGCCGAATTGTGCGGCTTTTCCGGTAATGGTCAAAGCCGTGGTCACGTCAACGCGGGTGCGATCCGCGGACTCGGCTACCAAGTTAGTGGTGATGAGTGCCTTTGCAGTCCCGGCCCCACGGGTCTCTTTACCGGTGCCTTCGATGACTGCGGTGTGATTGGTTTCGTCTTTGCTAAGAAAACGGGCTTCACCGTTGTAGGTCATTGACACCGGGCCGAGCTTTACTTTCACACTCGCGGTGAACTCATCACCATCCACCGACTCCAAGGTCGCACCGGGCATGCATGGCGCAATTGACTCCACGTCCAACAAGGTCTTCCATGCGGTATCGATATCAGCCGGCACCGTAAAAGAATTCTGCAGATCCATTTAGCCTCCGTCGGTGGGCCGCCACCAAGAGATGTTCCAGCCCCAGCTTTCGCGTAATGCGAGGATAGGGTCAAAAGGGCCAGAGCGCATCCACAAGACAATTTTTGTCGCCTCCGGAGCAAACCCCCGGACCCGCCGCGTACCCTCGGCCCCATGGGGACCGTAGAAGTGCACCTGTTCGCGGCGGCTCGGGCCGCGGTTGGGCAAGCATCCGTCACCACCTCCCCTGCTTCCCTAGGCGCGGTGGTGGCCTTGCTAATCGCCAAATACCCTGCCTTCGCCGCGGTCGCGCCGCGGTGCAGCTACTTGGTTAATGGCTTGGCGGCCCATGGTGACCTAGCCCTGGTCAGCCTCGGTCCGGGTTCACGGGTAGATGTGCTCCCACCATTTGCCGGCGGCTAGCCCCCGATTGCCGACATGGGCCGATCGGGCTGAATGAACGACGGGTCATTTATCCCATGGCCAGGTAATTTCGCCAGCACCGAACCTTGGAATAACCTCGCAATACTCGCGCGGCGATCTTGATCAGACAGCAGCGGGTTGCGCAAGGTGCCTCGGACATCGGTTTCATCGCGGGCAAATAGGCAATTGCGGATTTGCCCATCGGCGGTTAGCCGCAGCCGGTCACAGGAAGCACAAAATGGCTTCGAGACACTTGCGATAATCCCAACCGTGGCCGGGCCGCCATTGACGAAGAATTCCTCCGCCGGAGCAGAGCCGCGGTTTGACACCGCAGTTAGTTCAAATTCTGTCGAAAGCACTTCAAAAATCTCTGCCGCGGTAACCATCGAGGACTTCTCCCATGAGCCACCAGCATCAAGTGGCATCTGCTCGATGAATCGCAGACTCCAGTCGTTCGCCAAGCTATGTCGCAGCAACGGCAAAGCCTCATCATCATTGACGCCACGCATTAACACGCTATTGATCTTCACCGGAAGTAAACCTGCCGCCTTAGCAGCATCAATCCCGGCAATCACGTCATCGAACCGATCCCGGTAAGTAAGTGCCTTAAAGCGATCGCGTTGCAAAGTGTCGAGACTGATGTTGACGCGGCCTAGACCGGCATCGGCGAGATCTTGCGCCATCTCCGGCAGTCGCAAGCCATTGGTCGTCAATGCAATTTTCGGTGCCAATGGCAGCGCCTTAATAAGCCTGACTATGTCGACGATGTCGGGGCGGAGGAGTGGTTCTCCACCGGTGAGCCGGATGCCGGTGATCCCCTGCGAGGTTGCGACCTCAAGCACCGTCATCAACTCGTCGGTACTTAATAGGTGATCCCCGGGGATCCAGTCGGAAAAATCATTGGGCATGCAATAGGTGCACCGCAGATTGCACCTGTCGGTTAGCGACACCCGCAGGTCACGGTGTGCTCGGCCGAAAGTATCAATTAGCATGCTCATGCGCAGTTCACCCATTCATCGGTGCCGTCGGCGAAAACTTGGTGCTTCCAGACCGGAAGCCTGGCCTTGGTTAAATCCACTAACGCCTGACACGCGGCGAAGGCCTCCCCACGATGCCCGGTAGAAACGACGGCCACCAAGGCGGCGTCGGAGATCTGCAGTTCGCCAACCCGGTGGGCTACGGCCAAACCAATGAGTTCAAATTGCCCAGCGATTTCTTCGGCCACCTGCCTGAGCACCGCGGCCGCCGTCGGGTGTCCCTCATAGGTAAGCGAACGCACCATCTTGCCATGGTCTACGCCCCTGACATCCCCGCTGAACGTAACCACGGCCCCGGCCACCGCGTCTGCCACCAACGCCTGCATCGCTTGGGCGTCGAGGGGTTGCTCGGTAACCTCGGCCAGCCGGATGATACCCACGACCCCATTATCAAGGGGTTCCCCGCGCGAGGCAGCACCGGATACGCGAAAGTAGCCCTGTGCGAGAAGTCCTGAGCGAATTAGTGGCCGCCACCAATGGCGGTGGCAGCACGGCTATGGCCACGGTGGTGCGCACCTGGCGCTCCGCACCGCGGCCAGCCGGTGCCTCAATGCTCGTCACCGATACGGGCGAGGCGGTCGGCTCGGTTAGCGGCGGCTGCGTTGAGGGGGCGCTGTACGAGCTGGGCCAGCAGGTCTTGGCAGATGGCTCACCCCGCTACGAAACCTACGGGGTCAGCGACGACGATGCGTTTGCCGTGGGGCTGACCTGCGGCGGCATTCTTGAGGTCTTTGTTGAGAAGGTAAATAGTGAAACTTGGCCAGAGCTCCCCGGGATTGCAGCAAGTATCGATGGCGAGCAACCGGTTGCCGTAGCGACAATCGTGCAAGGACCGCACTATGTGGGCCGACACTTAGTGGTTCGACCTGATCACTCAGAGGGCTCACTCGGCACCACTCGCCTTGATGACACCGTGCGAGAGGACGCCATCGGCATGCTCGCATCTGGTGCGACGGGATTCTTGCACTACGGACCGGACGGCGAACGGCTCGGGGAGGGTCTGGACGTGTTCGTCGCTAGTTATGCGCCGGCGCCACAGATGTTCATCTTCGGTGCCATCGATTTTTCAGCAGCACTCGTTCGTGTCGGCAAGCTCCTCGGATTCAAGGTCACCGTTGTCGATGCCCGCCCCGTTTTCGCCACCAAGAAGCGTTTCCAAGATGCTGACGAAGTTGTCGTGGACTGGCCGCATCGTTGGCTCGAAAAGCAGCATGTTGATCCGCGAACAGTTATCGCCGTACTAACCCATGATGCAAAGTTCGATGTCCCTGCGTTGGTAATTGCCTTGCGCACAAACGCCGGTTACGTAGGTGCGATGGGCTCGCGCCGCACGCACGAGGACCGGCTAGTGCGCCTGAAGGAGGCTGGCTTAACAGAAGAAGAACTCACCCGTTTGCACTCACCAATCGGACTTGATCTGGGGGCACGCACCCCGGAGGAGACCGCCATCTCGATCGCCGCGCAAATGGTGCAAAGTCGTTGGGGCGGCACCGGGGCTTCACTTGCCAGTACCGACGGCCCAATACATCCGGGGGCACCCCGCTGACCGGCTTACCTAAATCCACCGCAGGGCTCATCTTGGCCGCCGGCGCAGGTAAGAGATTCGGCGGCCCGAAAGCCCCGGCGGTCGTGGGCGGTGAGCGGCTGGTGGATCGATCGGTTCGGATATTGCAAGAGTCCGGCTGCGCGCCAATAGTGGTCGTGCTTGGCGCGTGGATCGGCGAGGTTCCAGGCGCCATCCCTGTTATCAACTCGCATTGGCAAGAAGGTATGGGCTCATCGCTACGCACCGGCCTCGACTACTTACTCACCACCTCGGCAACGAGTGCGCTCATCACCTTGGTCGACCTCCCGGGGCTAACTGCAGTTGGGTGTGCTCGCATAGTCCGCTCACGCGCCGGGGTGGTCGCCGCGACTTTCCAAGGTGAGCGCGGGCATCCGGTTAAGTTCAACCGCGAGCACTGGGCCGAAATTATCGAGATCGCCCATGGTGACGAAGGTGCGCGGACCTACCTACGCGACCGCGAAGATGTTGAGTTGATTGAGATTGCCGACGTCGCATCAGGTGCTGACCTGGACTACAACATTTCATGAAGGCGCGAATCACCCAACCAGTTGAGTCGGATCACTAACCGAATGCTGATGCCCGGTTGCCGGCCCACCAAGTGCCAGCATCATGCTGGCCACAAGCACTATCGCAATCCCGCTGGCCCGCAGCGCTACCGCGCCAACACGCTGCGGCTTCTCCCAGATCATAAATACTGTAAGGGCCACCATCGCAAGCAGCGAAACGGCTGTATGCAAACCGGTCAAAGTGACCACCCCGATCAACATGAGCGGGAAGCAGGCGGTCACGCAGGCAAGCCCCTCCTTTATCCCCGACGCAAACGCCGGATCCGCAGCGCGCAAGGACCGACAACGCCGTAAGGCTCGCTGTGTCCACGGAGTCAGTTGATAAAGCCCCACCGCAATCCAGCCCAATGAGATGAGCAGGCCGGACCAAGGAATCGCATCAACTAAAACTAACGCCGGGGCTGCCATCACCGCCCAGATCATTAAATAGCCAACCAGGAAAGCCCCGGCGCGCAATGCGGATCCCCCGGCTATCCGCACCAATGGGCGCAAGGCGGTCGGAATCATCATGGCAATCGCCATCAGGGCCCACATGGCCACAAACCCCAATTGACTGTGGCTCATCGGCATGACCGCCAAGGCACACCATGAAAGCGCGATAACGACCAGCACAAGTGTCAGCACACGTCGGGTGTAGTCCACTCCCACCGGGGCAGCTGCGTCAATCACGGCGTCAGGCTATGGGGCATATCCACAGACCACAATGCCACTTTGCGAATTGCTGCAATCGGTCAGGGGCGTTTCACGCTATTGGTCACCCCGGCCGCCCCTAGGTGGACCATCAAGACCCGCACCGGCGCGTCGGTCCGATTGGAACCATTTAGCCAAACGTTCATGGCATCAATAAGGGCGGTGCCCGCCGCAAACTCCTTGATGACACCTGCGTCATACTCAACCGTAAGAGTGCCTTCCAAAATATACGCATACAAGGGTGTGCGATATTTGTGCCAGCCGGTTTCCTGGCCAGGATCCAGGGCAAGAATCTCGCTCGTGATCTCCGCGGCTTTCTTTTTCGGGTATCGCACCGGTTGATCGAGTACGGTTAAAGCCTGAGCCTCGAGTAAAACATCCGGATCCCCCGCCACCGCGGACGCTGCGGCCACCGCACTTGGGGCCGCGGGGATTGCCGCTTCGTCACCTGATCCGCAACCAGCTAGTAACAGCAGTGCGCAAGCCAATCCTGGGGCCAGCCATGCCCTCGTTCGCGCACGTGCAATCATCGGTCCTCCAAGAGTTCAAACGCTACCTCTTCGCGGCCTCAGATAAAGGGGTGTTCAGGATTTCCGACATCATGAGCTGGCTGAAACCCTCACGAACTATCCCCGTGACCAGGTGGCGAGCCCCGTCGAGATGGCGCACCAAGCCATCCACCTTCGCCGTCCTCGTCATCGGCCTTTGGCTCTTCGGCACCGGTGACGGCATGCTGGTGGCCGCCGGTTTAGGGGTCAGCCCTTGGACGGTGCTCGCGCAAGGACTTTCAACCAAATTACCGATGTCAATTGGGCTCGCCACCTTTCTTGTCAGCGTGTTAGTGCTGCTGCTTTGGATTCCCTTACGGGAACGCCCAGGGCTTGGCACCATCTGCAATGCGATCGTCATCGCGCTCGCTTTGCAAGTGTCACTGATCTATCTGCCGCGTCCCCAGATATTCGGTTTGCAATTGGCCGAGGTGCTAATCGGGATTGCTGCGATCGGACTCGGCAGTGGGCTCTACCTGACCACAAACCTCGGCCCGGGGCCACGAGACGGCTGGATGACCGGAATCCATCAGCGCACCGGGTGGCCCGTGCCTGCCGTGCGTTTGTCAATTGAGGTTGTGGTACTCGGCATCGGCTGGTTGTTGGGCGGCGTCGTTGGGCTCGGTACCGTGCTATTTGCCTTACTCATCGGACCATCGGTGGGATACGGCCTGATGATCGTGGGTACTTTTGGCCGCGACCGCACGAAACCCGCGGAAAACATCAGCGAGGACGAGTTTCCAGAACTTGACGCCTAAACCCCTGTGCACAACGAGGTCGTTACCCACGCATTAGCAATGCATCAGAACGTAAACTGGTGAGATGACCACGGTTCCATCTGGTAGAGTTAAGCCCGCCAAGAAGAACCCGTGGAGCAAGATCATCTTCGCTCTGGTGGGTATTGCCGTGATGGTTTTAGTCTTCGCCTTCCTCTTCCCGCAGTTCGGGGATTACCAGACAGCACTCACCAAGGTCGCTGCCATGGGGCCGTGGTGGATTGTCGCGCTAGGTGCCGCCTCGTTGGCGAATATCGTCATTTACCCATTTACCGGGATCGCTGCCATCCCTAAGCTTTCCTATCGTGCGACGTTCGTGTCGCGACAATCTGGATTCCTGCTCTCTAACGTGGTTCCCGGCGGCGGGGCAGTGGCCGTGGCAACGCAGTACGCCATCTTGGCGAAGTACGGGGTGAACTCGGCACGCGCCGCCGCTGCCGTATCTGCCGACGCCGTGTTCACCTACTTATTCACCTTCGGGACTCCGGCCATCGCGCTGCTGCTCTTGAACATCAATGGCCAATCAGTAACCGCCTACAACGTGCTAGCCATGGTTGGTGTGGTGATAGTCATCGTTTCCCTGATCGTCGTCATCACCATCTTGCGAAGTGAAGATGCTGCCCGACGCATCGGTGCATTCGTAAGCAAGCCGGTCGGGGCAATCTTCACGAAGTTCAAGAAACCGGCGCCTAACATCACCGGCTCATTGGTCACGTTCCATACTCGGGCATCCCAGATGATCGCAACACGCTGGCCCCAGCTGACTATTGCCAACTTCGGCGCGCAATTGGCTCCGATCGGCGTGCTGATCGTGGCCCTAGCCGGCCTTGGCGCCTACCCGGGTGATTTGTCGTTCCTGGAGGTATTCGCAGCATTCTCGATCGCGTTGCTGCTTACCGCCGTTCCATTGACCCCGGGTGGCTTGGGCACGGTTGATGCTGCACTCGTCGCACTTCTAATTAGTTTCGGCCTTGATAGCTCGACCGCGATAGCGGCCGACCTGATCTGGCGTCTGGCTTGGTTCCTACCGCAGTTACTTGTTGGACTCGGGGCGCTCGGGCTTTACTGGTGGGACCGCCGGCGCCAGCGAAAAGGTCACCTACTTATCGACGAGAGCCTTATCTAGATCCAGGTTTACTGTTACGGGCGGTACCACTCTTTGCGGCTTTGCGATGCCCACCAGATTTCCCACCCGGCCGCGCGCCTGACGGGTGGCCGGTGGCGTGTTGGCGTGGGCCGCGTTGTCCGCGCGGGCCACCACGGCCTTGGCGAAATGCCGGCTTGGCCGGCTTCTCTTTCGGGGGGAACCACGCGATGCCCGATGGCTCTTGCGCACCCGTGATCGAGATCAACTGGGCATCACCTGGACGTACTCGAGCCACCGCCGGCTTCACGCCGGCCTTGGAAGTCAGCGCACTGATGTGACGCTGCTGCCGCGGTGAACCCAAGGTGACCACCGTGCCGGATTCACCAGCGCGCGCGGTGCGGCCGGCGCGGTGCAGGTAATCCTTGGGATCATTAGGAGCATCCACGTGGACAACCAAACTGATGCCGTCCACGTGGATGCCGCGGGCAGCGACATCTGTGGCAATGAGTGCTGGCGTGATTCCGGCACGGAAATCAGCCAAGGTTCGTGTACGCACCGCCTGCGATTTACCACCGTGCAGCGCACCAGCAGCAACACCCTTAGACGTCATGTAGTCGGCGAGACGGTCAACACCGGCTTGGGTGCGGACGAAGAATATGGTGCGACCGTCACGGGCACCGATTTGCGTGACAACTTCATTCTTGTCAGCCGGGTGCACTAGCAGGACGTGATGATCCATGGTGTCTATCGATGCTTGAACTGGTGATAGCGAATGCCGGACCGGATCCTTCATGTAACGCTTGATCAACGCATCGACATCGCCATCCAAGGTCGCGCTGAAAAGTAGACGTTGGCTACCCCGGCCGGTGAGGTCAAGGATTTCACGAACGATCGGCATGAAGCCCATGTCGGCCATCTGGTCTGCTTCGTCAAGTACCGTGAACGTGACTTTCGAGAGGTCGACCGAACCTCGGTTGACCAGATCTACCAGGCGCCCCGGGGTGGCCACCAGATAATGGACGCCCCGGTCAAGTGCCTGAATCTGCTTGACGTAAGGCATGCCGCCGGCGATCAACCGCCCGCGGACCCCGCAGGCATCCGAAAGCGGCTGCAAAGCATCGCTGACCTGCATGGCGAGTTCGCGAGTCGGCACCAAGATCAACCCAAAGGGCTGGCGGGGCTCGGCGCGACGGCCACCGAGCTTGGTCAGCATCGCGAGGCCGAAGGCGAGGGTCTTGCCGGATCCGGTCTGGGCTCGGGCTAGCACATCATGACCGGCAACCGAATCAGGAATCGTCGCCGCCTGAATCGGGAATGGCTCCTTGATACCGGAACGTTTGAGCACGTCAACCAGAACGGAAGCAATGCCCAAATCGGAAAATTGCACAGCACTCTTCGAAGATTTCGAACTCATTAAAAATATCCAATCAAGACGACAAGCGCGTCTCGATTGTGGTCCGGAATCGACCTCGATGGTGCCAAGACTCGCGTGCAGATGTATTGCGGGCTTCACAATCTACGCCATTGCGCCGAAAACACGAAATCCGCTGAATCAACTGGCGTGGTGCACCTTGCTACCCCCATCAGCCACCGGTACCAGTGCCGGATCAACAACGCACGGCTTGCGGCGCCAAAACGGTGAGTCCGACACGCGCGAGGCCACCATGAAGATAATCCCCATCAAGAAGATGAAGGCACCGATCACCAGTGGTGGGCCCACTCCGAACCAGGATTCACCGGTCGCGGAGTTCGTCGGGTCCGCCATACTCAGCCCGGACAACACCAATAGAGCCAACAGCATAATTGAGCCAATGACCGGCCCAACGCCAATTAAGAAGAAGGCTCGGCGATTATGCAGCACTTGGCGGCGGTAGTACACGGCGCAAGCAAATCCGGTGAGCGAGTAGTAAAAGGCAATCAGCATGGAAAGTGCGGTCACGGAGTCAATTAGCGCATTCGTGCTGATGAGATTAACTCCGACGTACCAAACGATTGCAATCGTCGCAACCCACCAGGTCGACACACTCGGAGTTTGGCGCGTCGCGGAAATCTTGCCGAAATATCTCGGGATGGCTTGATTGCGGGCCATCGAAAGCGCAGTGCGCGAGGCCGGGATGATCGTGGTCTGAGTGGACGCCAATGCCGATGTTGCGACCGCTGCTAGGACAATCCACTTCCAGCCACCTAGGGCATCACCGGCAACAGTGGCAAAAATCATTTCCTGCTGATCGGAGTGCGCTGCTAGCAAACTCGGACCGAGGAATGCCAATACGGCGATGGCCGTCGCGACATAAGTGACAAGTAAAATCCCCGTTGACGCCAACCCGGCAAGGCCGGGAATTCGCGACGAATCTTTCGTCTCCTCACTTAGGTTAAAAGCTGACTCCCAACCCCAATAAGCAAAAACCCCTATTAGCAGTCCACCGGTGAGCGCACCGGAGCCTTGCCCGAAGGGATTGAGCCAGGACCACTCCGGCAACGGAGCACCCGGTATACCCGAACCGGTGAACGCCCGGATCAGCGCGACTGCGACCAGAATTAGCAGTCCGGCGATCTGCGCAAGCACCAAGACATTTTGCAGTTTCGAGGTCGCTTCCGTTCCAACTACGCAAATCCAGGTCATGAAGATTATGACGACCACCGCGATACCCATTACCAGATATCGATTTTGGGCCATCTCATCCTGACCGAACATCAATAAGGTGAAACGAACTGCGACATCAGCGAGTGAGCCGACAACTAGCACTCCGGTCATCGCGATGGCCCAACCACCCAACCACCCCATCCACGGACCCATGGCCCGCGCAACCCACGAGAATGTAGTTCCGCAGTCCTGATCAACTTTGTTCAAGTAGTTAAATGCTGAGGCAATCAGCAGCATTGGCACGAAGGATGCGATTAGCACGCCGGGTGCACTGACACCGACCAACACGACAATCGGTCCAAGTACTGCAGCAAGTGAATAGGCCGGAGAAGTGGAATTCAAGCCAATCGCCAGTGCATCCACGAAGGTCAGCGAATTGGCCTTGAGCCTGGGCTGAGCCGGGGTAGTTGCAGTTTCGGATGTCACGGTGAAACGCTATCCCCATGACGGGCAACATCTGGCTGATTAGACATGGTGAGACCCAATGGAGTCGTGACCTGCGCCACACCGGACGCACCGACATTCCGCTCACCGCGCTCGGCGAAGACCAAGCTCGAACTGTCGGCCAAGAGTTAGCTGGTATCACCCCCAGTTTGGTGCTGTGCAGTCCACTGTCTCGAAGCCGGCACACCGCCGAGCTTGCCGGCCTGCACCCGGATGAATTCACCGAGGATCTCCTCGAATGGGATTACGGTTCCTGGGAGGGCCGGACCACCAAGGAAATCCGCGCTGCAGTGGGTGATCCGAGTTGGGTGATTTGGCACCACCCGGTGACACCGGGCGAAACCCCGGGCGAACAACTAGGCGATGTCGCCAAGAGAACCGCCCGCGTTATCAACAAGTGTCAGCCGGTGGTGTCCGCGGGTATGGACTGCGTGCTCGTCGCGCACGGGCATGTCCTGCGCATCCTGACCGCGACCTGGTTGGGCTTACCGCCCATAGACGGCCGCCTTTTCGCACTGGATCCGGCCCGGCTGTCCGCCCTCGGGTTTGAGCACGAGCAGCAGGTGATCCGGCAATGGAATGCCGAATAACCTGCCTGGGCCTCACGCACTAACGACACAAAGTACGCTGAGTTCGTGGATCAGGTGACCCGTAGGCAATTGCGTTTTTCCCTCTTCCTGCAGGGTTTTGCAGCCTTCATGATCGCCCTTGCTCTTGGTGTCCGACTCGTGAATCAGCTGTTCGATTTCTGGACTCTCTTGTTCATCATCGCGCTCGCGATTGTCATAGCGGCATTTATTTTCACCCAACGCAAGTTGCGGAGTTGAGCGGCATGGGCGAAAGAATTGGTCTCACCCTGCGCTCGGGGCCGTGGGACGAGGCTAAAATCCGCTCTTATCTCAACACCACTTGTATCCCGATAAGACTCGCGTCCTCCGGACAAGTCAGCCCGATGGTGCAATCACTTTGGTATCTGTTCGACGATGATGCCCTTTGGTGCTGCACCCAGGCTGACTCCGTAGTAGCCAAACGCCTCCGCAAGAACCCAAATTGTGGATTCGAGATATCTGCGGACCAACCGCCTTACCGGGGTGTTCGGGGCACCGGCCTCGCCCATCTCATTGCTCCTGAGGCCGCCGGTCTGCTGCCGAAACTCTTCGAGCGTTATTCAATTTCGAGTGATTCGCAACTTGCTACGTGGCTGCTTTCACGCGTCGACCAGGAAGTCGCAATCCGAATTGACCACCTAAAGATCACCTCTTGGGATTACTCCAACCGAATGTGACCACTTAGCATCGGATACCGACGCGGCGACTGCCAATTGGTAGACCTACTTGGCTAGGGGCGAGCGCTGAGCCCACCGTCAAGCACCAGTACCTGCCCGGTCATAAATGAGGATGCGTCACTTGCCAAGAAAAGCGCGCCTTCGGCGATCTCCTCGGACCTGCCCCACCGCCCCATCGGCACTTGACTCAGCAGCCCTTGCTCGATGGCGTCTTCGGACCTTAGGAAACCCGTGAGGTCGGTTTCAATCCAGCCGGGCACCAAGGCGTTGACCCGCACCCCTTGGGTTGCTACCTCAATAGCCAGGCTTTGCGTCAGTGAGATCAAGGCGGCTTTGGCGGCTCCGTAGTGTGACATTAAGGGCGCGCCGCGCAGGCCGGCGACCGAGGAGACGTTGATGATTGACGCGTTTCCACTCTCCATCAGTACCGGGAGAGCGGCTTGGATTAGCAGCACAATTGAATCGACATTAAGTGCCATTGTCTTTTGCCAGCCACTGAATTTCATCGATTGCAGGGCTACTGAAAAACTGTTGCCGCCCGCGTTGTTGACCAAAATATCAAGTCCGCCAAGACCAGTTACCGCCTGCTCGACAATGCTTGCTGCCGCCCCATCTTTGGTTACGTCAGCCGGTATGACCACGCATGCTCGCCCTAGCGCAGTTATCTCACCCTGCAGTTCGAGCAGTGCTTCCTCATTGCGGGCCGCAATGGCAACATCTGCCCCAGCCCGCGCGTAATACAACGCGATATCACGGCCGATTCCACGCGAAGCTCCGGTGACAAGGGCGCGCTTACCTCGCAAATATCCGGCTGACGGATCCATGCGACTCCTTCTGGTAGGTACCTGCGCAGACGAGACTCTACCTCGCTGGGCTGCCGACGTGGCAATCACAACGCTCACTCGCCGGGAAACTCCCGAGTACCTCTTCAACGTGGTCACCGCAGCCGGTATAGGTGATCTTCAAGCAATTCTGGCAAATCGCCGGGCTACACACGGACAGACTCCAGTTCAATAGTTGGGGTCGCTGACATTAACATGGCACTCATCAGGCCAGTATCAGGAAAAGGCGCTGAAGTTGGGCCGACACCGCATCGGCATCAGCGCGATCTTCTTGTATGCATTCCTTGAGGCTCGATGAAATCAGGGTGAAGGCCGCGGTATCTATGGCCTTACTTACCGCTGAGATTTGCGTTATTACTTCCTCGCAACTTCGGCCACCTTCCAGCATCTTCACAATGCCGCCTAGTTGGCCCTGGGCCCGCGACAGGCGCTTGGTGATCTCCGCAAGGCGCTCTTGGTCAGACAGCACATGGGCTATCGGTGCCGGCGTCTTCTTCATAGCTACCGCCTTGGTCGCCATCTTGCCTCCTAAGGTACGTGATCGTATTTCCCTATCAGTATACCCCTTGGGGTATAACCTAGGCTTATAGCAGAGGCAACTAGTCGACCGGTTGGTGTTTCACGTAGGCCGACTCCAGCTCACTGCGCAAGAACTCGCCAAACACCAACGGTGGATAGGCGGGCAATTCACCGGGAGCCACACAAGTTGGCAGCGGATCGATCACGGTGCGGACATGCGGATCAAAGAAGAATGGCACCGAGTACCGCTCCCGACCGCTGCGATTAGTGACCCGATGCGGGGTGGAAAGGAGTAACCCGTTACTCCACCTGCTGAGCATGTCGCCGACATTCATCACGAAAGTATCCGGCATGGGAGCCACATCAGCCCATTGACCGTCTGTCGTGCGAACGCTTAGCCCACCCACCTCGTCCTGCGCTAACAAGGTGATGGCACCGAAATCTCGGTGCGGTGCTGACCCGTATTCATCCGCCGGGGCCGTAGCCTCCTGCGGTGGGTAGTGCAATAGGCGCAGCCAAGTGGTCGGTGAGTCAAAGGATGCAGCCAGTCGACCATCATCGCCTAAGGCTGAAGCAATAATGCCGATGATCGAGCGAGCGAATTTGCTCATAGCATCGTGGTACTCACTAAGTGTCTCTTTGAATCCGGCCAGATCCATGGGCCATTGGTTAGCCCCTGACAAATACACCCCGGTAACCACATCATGATGGTCTGGACCAAGCTCCCGCATCATCATGAACGATTCGCTCTGATTCGGCTTGGTAATTTTTTCCAGGCTAGAGTTCACATCCGTGGATGCCTTGAACGGTATGTACCCACGATGTTGCGAATTGAGTTCGATCGCACGCTTGCGCACCATTGGCAGAGCATGGAAGTTGCGCGCTTGCTCGAAGACCGCGCCCACGAGGTCCAAGGAAATCGGGTGATTCACCACGTAGCCGAAACCAACGCGGCTATATGCCTCGACTACCGCTTGGCCGATTCGGCTGTCGGCTTGCGGAGATAACCCAAGATCACTCAGATCGATTACGGGAATATCAGGCACAGGCTGATTGTGCCATCAACGCGGTCCCGAGGCCGACGCTTCGTCCATGGGAGCCAAACTGCGGCTTACCCTCATCACGTGCCTGTCGCCACGAGTTTGCCGGGCAGGGAGACCTCAAGCAGTTGAGCATCAGCCGAGATGTCTTTTAATGCATGGCACTGATCGGCTGGCATCACGAATGAATCCCCTGCTTCCAAGATTCGATCAGCCTGCCCGGGGATTACCAAGGTAGTAGCACCCTCCATGATGAAAGTGAAGAAGAATTCGTTTTCGACCACCGACATCGGAGTTTGGACCGCAGTGATTGGCCGAACTACGCGCGCACCTGCTAGCCCAGATGTCGCCTCGGCGATACCAAGGTCGCGATATTCAAAACCGTCGTACCGCCACGGGAGCCAGGTGGCAGATTCGGCTTGATGGCGCACGAATAATTGGCCCGCAAAATCTCTATCTGGTAGAAATTGCGGGGTCGGTAAAGTTATTACCTGCTCGGCGAGTGTCGCGTGCTCGGCCGGGCATCCTATTTCGATTACCTCTAGGCCGGGTGAACTCTCAAGTACGCGATGGCGGATCTCTGGCGGTTGCAAAACGCAATCGCCAGCCTGCAAAATAAATGGTTCACCTTGATCCTCATAGACAACTTTCACCCACCCGCGATAGCAGAAGATCATCTGGAAACGCACTTTGTGGAAGTGCACATAGTCGGGTACCGGGCCACCATCTGGAATTCGGATATGTGATGAAATGAAGCGGCCACCTTGGCGGTTAGGGTCAAGGTCGCGGTATTGCATACCCGCGCGACCCGTCCCCCACTTGGCATTTCCCGAAATGGTGCTGACCACGAGCGACTGCGATACCGGCGGGATCACCACTACCGGGTCGGCTGCGACCAGCTCAACCAGCGTGCCGTTCGGTGCCGTGAGGGTGACCTCCCCATCAAAGAGGGACGCTGGATCCGAACAAAACAATTGAACATGACTTGGTGTGCACCTGCCGCTGACCACTTGCAATTTCAGACGCAGGCCGAAACCAAAGACAACCACCATCACCGGATTGTCGGCGGGAGAGATCACCTCAAGTCGAAATCCCAACCTGTCGACGAAGAAGGCCAGAGTTTCATCAAGTTCATTGCAATCAAGCACCACTAATGCGGAGTTCGTAATACCGCTCACGGGCGCCCAAGTCATGGCCTGAGTTTATTACAGGCACCCGAGGATGAAACTCCTCCTCCCTGGGCCTGGGGAAAGCCTCACCTTTTGGCCACCGGAGCGAGATTTCCGTTAGAACTTGATAAATATTGAAACTTTATCCAAGTGCACCCCGTCAGAGCGTCTAGTGCCAACTTGTATTCAAGTAAGCCTCGCATGGGCTTACCCAACTTAAGGAAGTCTCGATGTCCCCGATTAAAGGTCGGACCGCAATATCCGTTGCAATCGCGGCAACCACAATTTCCACGCTGGCGATCATCCCTGCAGTATCAGTGGCAGCTGCCACAAATACGGTTGTAACAAATGGAGTTAGCGCGATCACCACGGTAAATACTGATTGGAGTTCGGGATATTGCGCTGATGTGGCAATTACAACCCGCGCAACCACGGAACAAACGTGGAGTACCACCCTGCCAACCGGTATCACTGTTAATAGCCTTTGGAATGCTAAGAAATCCACCGGCGCCGACGGCAGTGTCCTGATCAATGGGGCGGCCTGGAACCCGACGGTAAAAGCGGACGCACCAACATCATTCGGCTATTGCGCCACTCGGGCCGCGGCGGTCACACCCGCACCGTTTCCGACTGCTTCGCCTTCGGTTGCACCAACGACTACACCAACGTTGGCTCCGACAAGTGCACCGACGGTTGCACCCACCGGTGCACCGATTACCGGCACCCCTGGCAAGACCGTGATCGCTCCGTATGTCGATATGGGTTTGTGGCCAACGGCCAACCTGGTGAATATGTCCGCGGCCACCGGCGTTAAAGCAGTCACCGCCGCGTTCGTGGTGCAAGAGGCTGGTAAAGCCTGCTCACCCTCCTGGGGTGGCTACGCCGCGTACGCGGTGGGCGGCACCAATGACTTCGTCGACATCATCGGCGACTTCCAACGGCAAGGTGGGCGCGTGATCCCATCATTTGGGGGTGCCTCCGGATCCGAATTGGCCAATGGCTGCACTAATGAAGCTAGCCTGCTCGCCGCCTATAAGAAGGTTGTCGACCGATTCGGCTCTGACCGTATCGACTTTGATATAGAGGGCGCTGATATTGCCAATTCGGTATCGAACCAACTCCGCGCCAAGGTAGTTTCGCAATTACAGAGGGACTACGCGGCCCAAGGCAAGACCATTGAGGTTTCCCTGACCGTTCCAGTCATGCCGTACGGCCTCGATAACAATGGCCTGCGCACCGTAAAGGAGTTTGCCGCCGCAGGAGTGAACCTTGCCTCGGTAAACGTAATGGCGATGGACTACGGCACCGAATGGACCGACATGGGCACGCATGCCATTACCGCGGCCCAGAACACCGCCACCCAGTTGAAGACAATCCCGAAATATTCGAGCCTTTCGAATAGTGCGTTGCTTTCACTTGTTGGCATCACGCCAATGATCGGACAAAATGACGTCGCCAGCGAGATTTTCACCATCGCTGATACGGCTAAGGTCGCTAGATTCGTCAAGGACAATGGCGTCGGCACACTAGCCTGGTGGGAGTTGACACGCGATACTCCGTGCACCTCAACGAGTCAGGGTCTGTACCTGTGCACGAAAACCAATGAACCGCAGTGGGCATTCGCCAGGGCGTTCATCGCGGGCATGGGTGGGACGGTCCCGCCAAATCCGGTGCCGACCGCTGCACCCACTGCAACTCCGACGGCTACCCCCACTGCAACTCCGACGGCTACCCCGACGCCATCCGCACCCGCGGGTACTTCGGCACTGTCCATTGCCCTTGCGGTTGGATCCGACTGGGGTACCGGGCGCACCTTGGACCTGGTGGTCACCAACACCGGTAACCGGTCGCTGTCCACTTGGTCGGTGACCATGCCGTGGGCTGGGACCGCAATAAAGATGTGGAATGCCACGGGCACTCTCGCCGGTGGCAAGTTGACGGCAGCGGCCGCCGACTGGAATGGCCAACTGGCACCGGGTGCATCGGTGACTGT
Organism: Actinomycetes bacterium; assembly: GCA_014190275.1. GTDB lineage: Bacteria > Actinomycetota > Actinomycetes > S36-B12 > S36-B12. The sequence continues at coordinate 72,096 of BJGE01000001.1, forward strand.
TGGGTTCAATGACACAGGTGCTTTGACGCTGCCAACCACCTGCACTTCCTCGGTGGGAGCCTGTGTTGTCAGGCCGGGCACTTTGTAGCGGCAACAAATGAATCTAGGGCGGGTAGGGACTTCTCCCTCACCCGCCCTAGCTTTTTATCCGGTCAGGAACTGGCGAAGAAAATACGTGCCCGGCCACCAAAGAGAAGATAGAGAATGATCAGTGCGATGATGATGTCGATCAGGCCATTCACGATAATCTCGCGGCCCGCGAATAGATATGAAACGCCTTTAAGTAGGTTAATGACGGTCAGGATTGCCACTATCAACCGCGAGATTCGGTTACCGTCAAAGATGCCTTTGGCCACCAGCAGGTAGATAACACCGATGACCAATGACACGATGACGCCCCAAAGGCCAGCGCCTACCTCATCATTCAGATTGAAGAGCCCAAGTACGCCAAGAAGCACGCCGAGTAGGCCGCTGAGGACGATGATCACCCCAACAAGGGTCACCCCGGCCGGACGAGATACGCCGTTTGCCATGCCTAACCTCATCTCCATTGTCTAAAAAGCCGACCTGATTTGTACCCAACTCTTGCACGCCCGATGCCACGCGCCTATTCGCCGCGCCGTAAACGCTAGCGGCGCTCGCCGATCACGACCACTTGGTCGCCGGCGCTGAAGGTGATCTGCTCACGTTTGGGCGGGTTGAGGTGAAGACCGCCTGCCAAGGAGCCAGGGGTGTCGGTCGCCGAAGCACACTGGTAGCCAATCGCGACTACTCCCCAATTGCGGGCCTCTGCGATGACCTCGCCAAAGGTCGTGCTGCCGAACGCGACGTAACGCTCGAATGGGTGCTTGGTCACGCTGGACCCATCGGCATCAAAAAGATCCGCGAACACATCAACGAGTTGGGGGCTTTCGCTCAACTGCGCGAGTAGCAAACTGATCAATCGCTGGCTGACGATGAAGTCATCGCCATCGCCCTCATTGGCCAATTCGACGTCACTTCGGTCACGCAGCTCGGCAACGATATTGCCCTCGTGCACAGAGCTCGCAGCGCGCAGGTGCATGAGGCTGAGAAGCACTCGAGCATCTGCTTCGTCGACGCCAAATGGTGGATTTTCACAAAGGATTAGGTCGTGGTCAAAAACTCCTGAATCAGCCACCGACAAAATGGTTGATCTGCTAATGGTGTCACCCTCAACCAACTGCAAAGACTGATTGGTCAGACCGAGTCCTTCAATTTGAGCGCTGACCGCACCTGGGTCGTACAGATCACCATCAATCAGAACCACTAACTCCGAATTCGAGGCCACATGAGTTTCTATTTCGTCAATGATAATCGGCGCCATTAGGTTCCAGCCCACTATCAATGAGCGCTCACGCTTGGCGTCTAGTGACTCCCACACCCTGATATCACCAAGCTCCCAAGGGTCAGGTACTAGGTCCATAACAAATACCGAATCATCCGCCGCGATGCCTATTGCACAATCCCCCGCACCAACAATCGTTCCGATTGGCGCATTCATCGGGGATAGGTCACCAAGGCGCGTGGGCATACCACTTCGCACGACCAATCGCGAATCACCCATGTCACTGATATCACGATTCAACGCATCTGATAGGTCCACCACATCATCTGGACTCAGCACCACGATGACGTGACCACGATTACTCCGATTGGCTTCCACGAGTTCGGAGATGACCACCGGCAACTTCTCACTGCGGCCAATGATCAAGGTGTGGCCGCGTTCAATTACCGCCGACTGGCCCTGCCTAAGTTCTTCGAGTCGGCGCTCGATGGCGCTGGAAATCAAACCGATGATCGCAGCGCCGATAAAAATGCCGACCAGGGTGATCCGCACACTAAAGATCCGGTTATTCGAACCCTGGTCACCGGTGAACGTACCGGCATCGAGGTAGCGGCCCATGGCGAGCCACACCCCTTCGGGAAAACTGGCCGGCTCATCACCAGGGCCTCGACGCGGGAGCCAGGTAACCGTAGAAACCAGCAGCACTCGCACGGCGGTCACGGCCCCGAGCCAGATCAGGACTACCCAGATGCCGCGCGCAAGGCCATTATCAAAGCGATATCGGAGTCATTGCTTCATGGTGAATCGTGCGGTCATGCGGCTCCATGGTCATCTGGTGTGGCTGGGTCGGTGATCACCAAGACCCGTAAAGGTATGGAACCGGTATTCGTTAAATCATGGTAGACCCCGGGTGCGGCCAACACGGCGTCCCCGGGGCCCAACTCCACCGTCACTCCATCCATTGTCATTCGAGCACTACCCTCAATAAGGAGGTAGACCTCAGACATTGCCCCGTATTCGGGCTCAGACTCGTCATGGGAATGTGCACCCTCACTCGCACCAACTGGTAGTTCCCAGATTTCTAAATCCATCTTCCACGGGTGTGCACCCTGGAAATAACGTTGCACTGAAATCTTGCCAATCCCATCGTGCAGCTCCTCATATAGAAAAACGCCCTCGCCCGCCCTTACGACCTGCGCCACGATGCCCTCCCGCGTAAACTCAGAATGTGTTTGAGAGCCTATTTAGCCCCCTTAGTCTAGGTTCAATCACCCTGAAGAACCGAATGTTCTCCTCAGGTCATGACACCGTGATGGCCGAAAAGGGTCGGGTTGGCGATCAGTTGATCGCTTATCAAAGCGCTCGCGCGGCCGGAGGGGTCGGTCATATCGTCCTTCAAGTTTCCGGTGTGCACGAGACTGCTGAGTACACGGACAGTGAGTTAATGGCGACCAGTGATGACGTAATACCCGGGTATCGGAAAATCGCAGAGGCAATTCATGCCCATGACTGCCATGTTTTCGCCCAGCTATTCCATGGCGGGCGCGAAGTGATGACCACCCCCGACGGGCTACTAGGCGTTGCCTGGGCACCTTCGGCCGTGCCCAATGAGAGATTCCACGTGATGCCTCGGGCGTTACCCATCACTTTGATTGAGGAAATAGTGCAAGGCTTCGGCCTGACCGCCGCTCGAATGGCAACAGCGGGGATTGACGGGGTCGAAATAGTCGCAAGCCACGGATACCTGCCTGCGCAATTCATCAACCCCCGCACCAATATTCGTGATGACCTTTACGGAGGCTCGTTTGAAAATCGCATGCGCTTCACGCGCGAGGTAGTTGCAGCGGTGCGCGCCGCAACCCCCGAAGGCTTCGTCGTCGGCCTGCGCATCAGCCTGGGCGAACGGGATCAGGACGGACTAACGCCGCCGGAGTCAATGCAGGCCTGCCGGCACCTCGCCAATCAGGTTGACTACCTTTCGGTGACCGCGGGCAGCAGCGCGACTTACGCAGGCAGCGTGCACATTGTGCCGCCGATGAACTACCCACCCGGCTACCTAGCAGACCTATCCTCGCAGCTACGTGACACCGTGGACGTGCCTGTCTTCCTTACCGGTCGAATTAATACCCCCGCGGAAGCCGAACGAATCATCTCCTCCGGCAAAGCAGATGCGGTAGCGATGACCCGCGCGCTTATTTGCGATCCGCTACTGCCACGGAAAGCGCAGGCGGGCGATACGGCAACTATCCGACTGTGCATTGGCTGCAATCAGGCCTGCATCGGGCACTTCCACCTCGGCGTGCCCATCTCCTGCATTCAATACCCCGAGAGCGGCCGCGAACGCGAGTTCGGCAACTTGCCGATGACCAGCAGCCCAAAACGGGTGCTCATCGTCGGTGGCGGACCGGCGGGCCTGAAAGCCGCCGCCGTTGCGGCCGCACGGGGGCATGACGTTGAACTCTGGGAAGCCGCGGCACTACTTGGTGGTCAGGCCCAGTTGGCGCAATTACTGCCGGGGCGCGCTGAATTCGGCGGCATTGTGCCGAACCTGGTCGGGGAGGCCACCCGCGCCGGCGCGCGCATTTCAACCAACAAAACCGCGGATTGCAACTCAATTACCAAGCATCAAGCCGATCTTGTGGTGCTCGCAACGGGAGCCCTGCCCTATGCACCAACCATCGAAATCCTAGAAAAAGAACTAAGCTCCCCGATCTTGGATTCCTGGGAAGTCCTGCGCGGGGCTTTACTGCCTGCCGGTGAAATCCTCGTCGCTGACTGGCGCGGTGACTGGATCGGCCTCGGCGTTGCCACCTTGATCGCGGAGCGTGGGCACCCGGTAACCCTTTGCGTTCAGGGTTGGGCCGCTGGACATGCACTGCAGCAATATGTGCGTAAGGAGATGGTGGCCGACGCCATTAGGCACAAGGTCAGCATCCGTAACGATTTGCGTATTCGCGGTATCTCCGGTGACACCGTCTACTTGGGCCACACGCTGACCGAAGAGGCCGTGGAGATATCCGGGGTATCGGCAATTGTGCTGGCCACCGGCCACCGTGCTAACGACTCGCTATTTCATGAGCTTGCCGAGCGCGGAGCAAATGTGCGCCTAATCGGTGATGCACTCGCGCCCCGAACAGCCGAGGAGGCCGTTCTTGATGGACTTCGGGTCGGTGCGGAGTTTTAGCTAGGCGACGTTGATGGCGGGCCCGCGCCCAGCCGACTTAATGAGCCGGGCGCGGTCCTTGCTCCAAGCCTGGTAAGCGCGGTCGGTGGCCTCGCCAATGATCGAAACCATGCGGTCTATCTCCTTGGCGCCACAGACCAACGGGGGCGAAAGTTGAATAACGGGTTCACCGCGATCGTCCAATCTGCAGAGCAGTCCCAATTCGCCCATATGCCCGGATAGTTCATCGCGCAGGAGCCAATTTGCCTCTGCTTCGTCAAACATCTCACGGGTTTCACGATCCTTCACCAACTCGATTGCCCAGAAGAATCCGGCACCGCGGATATCGCCAACGAGTGGGTTGGCGCGCAACTCCTGCAGCCTATTTTCAAAATACCCTTCGAGGGCGCGCACATTCTCGAACACCTGCTCGCGGTCGTAAATATCCATGACCTTTAGCGCAATGGCAGTCGAGAGTGGGTGCCCACTGAACGTTAGTCCGTGCATGTAGGTCACCGCTCCGGTCGCAAAGGGCTCGGCTACCCGGTCATTCATGAGGACGCCACCTAATGGCGCATGGCCCGCCGTCGCCCCTTTGGCAAACGTGATGATATCGGGCCGAGCAGCAAATCGCATCGAGCCAAACCACTCACCAACACGGCCAAAAGCGCTGATGGTTTCATCGGCGACCAGCAAGATGCCATAGCGATCGCACAATTCACGCAGCCCAGGCCAGTAGCCCGCGGGTGGCGTGAACGCCCCACCGGAGTTCTGCACCGGCTCGGCGATCAGCATCGCGATTTCGTCGGCGCCTTCACGAATGATGGTGCGGTGAATTTCGTCCAGCAACGACTTGGTGAACGCGGCTTCATTCGCACCATCAAGGTGGCGATAAGCATTGGTGGTGCTGACGAAAGATACCGGGATCGGCAACGGCAAGAATGGCTCCCGACAATCATCGAGCCCGGTGAAGCTAAGTGCGCCAAGTGAAGTCCCGTGATACGCAAGGTCGCGGGCAATTGCTTTTCGTCGCTGCGGTTGGCCATTGGCAATATGCCATTGGCGAACCAGTTTCCACGCGGCTTCAACTGCTTCACCGCCACCGCTGGTGAGAAATAGCCTGGTCATGCCCAGCGGCTCAGCTGCGCTCGTTAACCGCTCCGCGAGATGTACTGCGGCCGGGTGGGTCAGCGACCAGTTGGGCGAAAACACCATTTCCGAAAGTTGCTGCTGGGCTGCGGCGCCGACTTCAGCCCCATAGGCGTGACCCAGGTTTGTGCAGAAGAGGCCGGAGAGGCCATCTAGATATCGGCGTCCAAGGGAGTCGATGACCTCGCAGCCGTCGCCGCGCACCATCACCGGGACCGGTCGGTCATCGAAGTTATTTAAATCAGTGAAATTCAAGAGCAGGTGCGCCCGCGCTGCATCCTGGTCCGCGCTAGCGCCTAGGCGCTGCTTGGTAAACATTTCCCACACCCTTATATCCTGAACGGTCATTCAGGATTCCCACAGCATAACATCCTGACTGACCATTCAGCAAGTACCTAGGGTGCGCGTTTAGTCCTTTTTCCTATCCCCATTTGAGCCAGTTACTGCATTTACCGGCGAAATCCCCAGTTCCAGTACCGCCGATTGCCACCACAATTCAGTGAATTTGCCGGCCGTCATGCCCGGCTCAGCCAAGGCCAGCTGGATCGCGAGGCCATCCATCAAGGCGGCCAACCGAAGGACCGACGCTTTCGGATCGCTCGCGGCAAAAACCCCGGCGGCCAGTCCTTCGTCAACCACCTGGCGCAATGCACCCCGCCACCTGCTATCTAAGGACTCCCGGGCGGTGCGGGCATCTTCATCGCGGATGGCCCGAACCCATAGTTCCAGCCAGAGCCGCCAATCGCCGACCGCCGGGCCATATCCGGCGCCGAGTTCAGCGATATGCCAAAGGCGTGGCACCGGGCCAACCACCTCGCTGAGGTTACGCTCCAGCTCCTCATAGAACTCGTCTTCGAGCAAGGTCAGGCTGGCCGCTAATGCGCCGGCCAGTGAACCGAAATGATAAAGAACCAGGCCCTGCGAGGTGCCGGCTGCCAGCGCAATGTCGGTGACCCTCGTCCCCGCGAACCCACGCTCGCGCACGACGGCGATGGTGGCGCGCAGGATTCGTTCGCGCCGCTCCTGTGGCGCTTTCGGCGCCAAGGCCACTGCAGCCATCTAACTCCTTATCAAAACTTAGCTTCACCCCGAAAGAATCTAACCCGAGCGGGTTATTGAACGGTCATTCAGGTTAGGCTGCTGTCGAAACTGCGTACCAGTGTAGGAGAGTCGAAAAGATGGCTACTGCCCCAGACCCGAGTGACCCCATGCACCTTGCCGAGTTAAGTGAGCGCGCGGCCATATTCGTCGACGAAGTCCTCATCCCGCATGAAGTAACGGCCGAGCTGGCCGGCGGTCCGTTGCCCGCAGCGGCGCAGCGTGAAATAGCCCAGCGGGCGCTCGACCTTGGCCTACACGGTGGGTTGCACTTGCACGAGCATGGTGGCAATAGTTGGACCACCACGGAGTGGTTTCTCGTCGAAGAGCAACTCGGGCGCTCGACTAATGGGGTCTCCTGGTATATCCCCAACGCCTATAACGTCTGGAAAGCCGGCTCGCCCGAGCAGATCGAACGTTGGCTTAAGCCGGCACTTCGCGGTGAGCTTCACGATGCCTATGCGGTAACCGAGGTTGATGCTGGTAGCGACCCTTCGGGAATTACAACAACCGCGGTCCGGACGGGTACCGATAGGTGGTTACTCAACGGCGAGAAGTGGTTCGTGACATTCGGGTCCGTCGCCAAGGTAATAGTGGTGATGGCGTTGGCGGATGATGGTGGTCAGTTGCTACCTACCCTTTACGCGGTACCGGCCGACGCACCCGGTGTTGAGATAATTGCTGACGTCCCTTTCACCCACAACTACCCGCATGGGCACCCGACCATGCGATTCACCGACGTTGAACTCACCGATGCTGACATCCTCGGGGGCCTGGGTAATGGCGACGATTTGCAGCGCCTTTGGTTCACCGAGGAAAGGCTCGGTATCGCTGCGCGATGTGTTGGCGCGATGCAGCGACTGATCGAGGAGTCAGTTGACTGGGCAGTAAACCGCGAACAAGGCGGTGCGAGGCTCATTGATCATCAAGGGGTGAGTTTCCCGCTGGCCGACAGTGCGGCCGATGCGGCAGCCGGGCGCCTGCTCGGCCTGGCAGTGGCCCGGTTGGCTGATGCCGGTGCCGACCCCAAACTTGTTCATGGCAAGGCGTCAATGGCGAAACTTTTTTGCTCGGAAGCGGCCGGCCGTTGCGCCGACCGCGCCGTGCAGATCTTCGGGGGTCGCGGATACATGCGCACCACGGCGGCCGAAAGATTCTGGCGTGAACTTAGAGTCGATCGAATCTGGGAGGGAACCTCGGAGATCCAACGTCTCGTGGTGGCTCGCTCCCTTGAACGCCGCGGCGTTAAGTCAATGCTCACCTGAGCGGAGCTACTTCCAATATGGATATTTCACGGCTCATCAACCCACGCTCTATCGCTGTGGTTGGCGCAACCGATCGCCCGGGCTCCTATGCACACACCACCTTGCTCAACCTGATTCGAAATGGGTATGCGGGAACTGTTATCGGGGTACATCCAACTCGGCAAGAGGTACTTAGTTTTCGTTGTGTGCCCAGCCTTGCGGACCTAAATGAGCCGGTGGATGCGGTGGTGATCGCGACGCCGGCCGAATCGGTGCCGGGCTACCTCTCGCAGTCGCGCGATCTAGGCTGCGGCGGCGCCGTGGTTTTTGCCGCCGGCTTCGCTGAGATCGGCAATGACCTAGCCCAAGCCGACTTGATCACGGCGGCTGGTGAACTACCGGTTATCGGACCCAACGGCAACGGCCTGGTCTCCGTGCCCGCTCGAGCAGCGCTTTGGGGGGATGCGGCCCTCCTGCCAACTGACGCAGGACCAATTGCCTTGATAACACAGAGCGGCAATATCGGTGTCATATTGCTCGCCCACCGGGGTGGCCTCGGCCTGCACTCGATCTTCTCAGTGGGCAACTCGGCCGTGGTCGACACCGCAATGTTGATCGAGTCACTTGCCACCACCGACGGTGTCCGAGTAATAGGTGCCTACCTTGAAGGTGACGGCGACGGGGCGAGGCTCGCCCGAGCACTCGCCAAGTGCGCGCAAAACGATATTCGATTGGTATTTCTAAAGGCCGGCCGAAGTTCGCGTGGACGAGCAGCCGGCGCAGCACACACGGCGGCGGTTGCCGGAGATCAACGGGTTTTCGAGGCACTTATTGAAGAGGCCGGCGGGTTGCTCGTTCGCGAACCCGCAGAACTCATCGAGACGGCACGCGCCTTGGCGAACGGTAGACGTGATGCTCGCGGCGCTGGCGTTGTCACCTGCTCCGGTGGCGATGCCACCCTCGCGGCGGACCTCGCCGATGACGCCGGGGCGATACTTGCCGACTTCGGGGCCCGGACGCTGCAGGCACTTGCGGGCCTTTTACCAAACACGGCGACCGCAACCAATCCACTCGACCACACGAATATGGTCTGGGCCGACACCGAGGCCGTTGCCGCGATTTGTGAGACGGTGGCCCTGGACCCGGCGGTCGGCCACCTGCTCTATGTCCAAGACCTGCCACCGGGGCTACCCGCCGGACCCCGCGCCGAATGGGATGCCACCAGGGCAGGCGGCATTGCGGGCGGCATCCGAGCCCAACTTTCGACACTGCTCGTGAGTTCAATGCCCGGACAAGAACCAGATAATGCGGTCGGAGGATTGCTCTCGGCAATGAAAGCGGTAGCCGCCCTCCAACTGCCCGCACCAGATCCTGCGCGACTGCTGCAAATCGCCGAGTGCGCCAACCGCGCACCGGCCACGGTAAGTGCCCAGTACCTAGCCGAGCACTCGGCAAAGGAGTTACTAAGCGCCGCCGGAATCGCAGTTCCGAAAGCCAAAGTTGTTAGAGGTTCTGCGGCGGCAGCGGCGGCCGCCGTCGAAATTGGTTTCCCCGTTGCCGTGAAGCTGAGCGCACCCGGGCTCCTCCACAAAAGCGACATCGGTGCCCTGGCCCTTGGCTTGACCAACCCGGAAGCCGTTGCCAGAGCCAGCGAAAAGATGTTGCAAATTGCGGCCCTCCCCGACGATCCCCAATTGTTAGTTGAGGCCATGGTCGACCCCGGGGTCGAGATCTTTGTAGCCGCCCATCGCCTGGGCATCGTGCCCTGCGTTGTCGTCGGGATCGGAGGTATCTGGGCCGAGATTATCAACGATGTCACTGTTATCGCGTTACCCACAGATAACAATCGGGTAGTTCGTGAAATCGGCCACCTACGAGGTGCCGAACTTCTCACCGGCGGCCGCGGCCAACCGGCGTACGGGATTGACGAACTGGCCCAACTCGTGGTCAAAACCGGAAATCTCCTACTGGATGAGAACTGGACCATGATTGAACTCAATCCCGTAATCGTTAATAACTCAACCGCAATAGCGGTAGACGCCGTGATTCACAGATAACAAATTAAGGTGTCGAGTGGACGCTAATTCCCGCATTGCCTATGCTTCTAATATGCCTGCTAATCCATCCCACGCCCCCCTGGACCCCGCCGCTTTGGCAAAGTCACTTGCGCCATTTGGCGAAAGCCGGATGCTTCCTCCAGAGGCCTACACCTCCCCAGAGGTTTTCGCTTGGGAGACCGCCAACTTCTTCGCTGGCTGGCACTGCATCGGGCGCGGCGCCGACATAGCTGCTGCTGGAATGCAACGCGCGGACAAGGTCGGCGATACCACGGTGCTACTTGTCCGCGGTGAGGATCTAGTGCTGCGCGCTTTTGCCAATGTCTGCCGCCACCGCGGGCACGAGATTCTTCCGTGCGGCGGGTCAACGACGGCACGGGCCATCACCTGTCCCTACCACTCTTGGTCGTACCGGTTAGACGGTGATCTCTTCAGCGCAGCCGGCTACCAGGGCGAGCCGAATTTCGACGTGTCGGAATTCCCCCTCACCGCGTTGCCGGTGCAGGAGTGGCACGGGTGGATATTCCTTGACCCCTCGGGTAATGCCGGCCCTCTTGAAATGCACCTTGCAGGATTAGCAGATCGCGTCGCCCAGTATCAACCCGAGCGGCTAGTTGTGATGGCCACCCATGAGTACGTCATAGAAGCCAATTGGAAAATCATCAACGAGAACTACCAAGAGTGCTACCACTGCACTTCAATTCATCCCGAACTTTGCCAGGTGAGCCCACCTGAAAGTGGTGAGAATTGGACGCCAACACTTGGCTCCTGGGTTGGTGGGTGGCAGGACCTCCGCGAGCACGCAACAACGATGTCACTCGACGGTCACAGCGACGGGGTGCCGATCCCGAACCTGTCACCGACTGAACTTAGAAGAATTGACTACATCGGGGTTTTCCCGAACTTATTGATCAGCCTGCACCCGGACTACGTGATGACGCACCGGGCAATTCCCTTGTCGCCGGGTCGCACCTGGGTTGAATGCTCATGGGCTTTCCCCCCGGAGGCAATTGCCTCACCAAATTTTGATCCCGCCTACGCGGTCGACTTCTGGGATATCACAAACCGCGAAGATTGGAATGCCTGCGAATCCGTCCAGCGCGGTCAGGAGTCTGGGTTTGCCAAAGCTGGGCCACTATCCCCCGCCGAGGACTCCATCTATCAATTTGTAACGATGGTGGCCCGCGGCTACCTCGGGCAACCGCTATCGCTCTTAACAGCCAATGCCCAGACTCAAACTAAAACGGAGAAGGTGGACCATTGATTACGGCCCCATTCATTCAGGCCGCAGGTGAGGTAACAGACCTTGAGGACTGGGGGCCGCTGGCCGAAGCCACCGGCGCCCCGATGCAAACCTCCGGGCACACCATGTGGTCTGGTGAAAACCAAGCTGAAGCCGGGATCTGGGAATGCACCGCAGGCCCGTCCTATTGGAGCCTGGAACAAAATGAATTTGTTCACATATTATCCGGCAGCATGACGGTGACCCCTGATGAAGGCGAAGGGTTCTTCGCAGGTCCCGGCTTCACCTTCTTGGTCCCCGTCGGCTGGAAAGGTACCTGGGAGATTCACGAAACCATCCGCAAATTGTACGTGCTTTTCTAATCAACACTCTCAGGTAGCGAGCCAGCTGGCACCAAGCGCATTGCATTGGGGCGCAGGTGCACCATAACTTTTTCGCCACGGTGATGGTTGCCGGATAATTCACTCGGCCTGCGCACGACCAACTCTTGCCCAGAATCCAAGTGAACTATTACATCCGACATCGCGCCGAGGTACACCGTGCGTTCAACGGTTGCTGGAATTGCTACCGCATCGTCGGCGGCTGGGTCCAGGAGGATGCGTTCGGGCCTAATGACTAACGTCCCGGGGCCCGGAGCCATGGTTGGCCCGCCGGCCTCAAGTGTTACCGACCCAAGGCGAAATACCGTGCGGCCGGGTGAACCGGCCCCGATAACCTCCACCTTGACTACATTCGCGCTGCCGAGGAAGTCCGCTACATATGCGGTTTCTGGATTTTCGTACACATCTGCGGGTGAACCGATCTGCTCAACCTTGCCGGCCGCCATGACGGCCATTCGATCACTCATGGTGAGTGCTTCCTCTTGATCATGGGTGACATAAACGAAGGTAATTCCAAGCGACTGCTGCAGGGACTTGAGTTCGATTTGCAAAGTTTTGCGAAGCTTGGCATCTAGTGCGCCGAGTGGCTCATCGAGCAGCAGGACCTTGGGGCCGAGCACGATGGCGCGGGCCAGTGCCACGCGCTGCTGCTGCCCGCCGGAGAGTTGACCCGGCTTGCGCTTGCCATATTGGCCCATTCGCACCATTTCAAGGGCCTCCGCCACCTTGCGCTTGACACCGGCTTTATCTACCTGCTGATAGCGCAGCCCGAAGGCCACATTGTCCGCGACGGACAAGAAGGGGAAAAGGGCATAGTTTTGGAAGACGGTGTTTACCGGGCGCTCGTGCGCTGATGTCTGAACGACATCAACACCGTCAATGCGAATCTCTCCGCCAGTTGGGGCCTCGAAGCCCGCGATCATCCTCAAGGTGGTGGTCTTACCGCAACCCGATGGCCCGAGGAGGCTGAAAAACTCCCCACCAGCGATATCGAGGTCAATCCCACGTACCGCCTCGACTTCGCCGTAGCTTTTGGCAAGCTGTCGCACATTCACGCTGCCAGCGGTCAATGAAACTCCCTCATTCGCAGTAGTACTAGGTGCTAATCTTGGCGGTAGATAGTCCTTCGTGCATCAAGTGTGCTTAATCTCCTGTCAGAACCTAAGCCATAGGTCAGGGTAAGAGTCAGATACCGGACCGGCCCAACCCAAGGAGTAACAATGGCTGATCGTCCCCGCCCCCCGATCTCTAGGCGACGCCTACTCCAAGCCTCTGCATTGGCCGTGCCCAGCGCCTGGGTGTTGAGCTCGTGCGCACGTGCTCAGCCCCTCGGTAGCCCCGCGCCAGCAGCATCGGCCGGCGGCGGCTCGGCCTCCGCGGCGGCTTCGTTGCCACCCTTGACTGAAATTCCAATTGCCTCACCGCAGAATCCGGTGAAATGGCCGATCAACCCGGGCAATGAACCCATTGCGTCCGGGCTCGAACCGGAGATGAACGCCACCCTGCGCGTCTATAACTACCCCGACTACGTCTACAAACGTGTACTCAAGGACTTCCAAGAGGAGTACGCCGATTACAACGTCAAGGTCGAACTATCGACCTTTAATGACCTGCCCGAGGCCCTGACCAAGATCCGCTCCGGCAGCGTCCCATTTGACGTCGGGTTCCTTACCTACAACTACATGGGAAAGTTGGTTTACGGTGATCTCATTCGACCGCTGAACCATGACTACCTTCCGAATATAAACGATGTGTGGGAGGAGTTCCAGAACCCGTTCTACGACCAAGGCTGGCAATACACGGTGCCTTACACGATCTACACCACCGGCATCGGCTGGCGCCACGACCTAATCCCCGAGGATATAAGCGCCAGGCCTAACCCTTTTGACGTTTTTTGGGACGCCAAGTATGCCGGCGCAATAGCTGTTCTAGACGATGACCGTGAAGTCATTGCCATGACCATTTTGCGCAATGGCGGCACCGACGTAAACAGCGGTGACCCTTCGGTTCTTGGGCAAACACGTGATTCGATGCTGGAGATGCTGGCGGTCAGCAAACCGCGAGTCACGATCACCGGCTACACCGATATCCCCGAGGGCACGATGTCGCTCTCGCAATGTTGGTCTGGTGACATGATCACCGGCCAGTACTACCTACCCGAGGGTGTCGATGTGTCATTGCTGCGCTACTGGAGTCCGCCGACGGGTCAGGCGGTGATCGGCAATGACTTCCTCTGCGTACTGAAGGGCGGGGAGAACCCGGTCATGGCTCACCACTTCCTCAACTACATGTTGAAGAATGACGTATCAATGAAGAACTTCGGCTTCGTTGGGTATCAACCGCCGTTGCGCTCCTTGACCCCTGAGTCCATGGTGACTGACGGTTACATACCAGCGAACCTCGCGGCGGCCATCGTCAAGCCGGAATGGTTCCAGGTGGGCTACCCGCTGTTGGAGCTCCCGGTGGCAGTGGAAGCCGAATATCAGGCAATTTGGCAGCAGTTCAAGTCGGGAGCCTGAATTGCCCGACCGCACCTCGCGCTTTATCTGGCCGGTCCTTGGCCTCCCCGGCATGGTGTGGATCGCGCTGTTCTTTTTGGTACCGCTCTACGTTGTCTTCTGCGTAACGTTCGGCACGGTGGACCCCATCTTCCGGTCACCCGTGCCAGCGTGGAACCCAATGGAGTGGCAGTTCGAGCAGGTGGCGGTGGTTTGGGATCGACTCGTCGGTCCGAACAACTTCTATCTGCCGCCGGTGCTACGCACCCTGCTGTATGTCGTCGTGGCGGTGGTCGCCTGCATGATCATCGCTTTTCCGGTGGCCTACTTCACCGCGCGGTACGCCGGCCGGCACCGTGCCCTAATTCTCGCACTACTGGTAGCGCCATTTTGGATCTCGTACATGATGCGCATGCTGGCATGGATAAACCTGCTGCAGCCCGACGGGCTCGTCAATTTCATTATTACGCTTGGGGGCATCATCCCGCTGGAAGTTAATTGGCTCAGCGGCAATCCGTTCACCGTCGTAATGGGTTTGATCTACGGCTATGTGCCCTATATGCTCCTGCCGCTCTTCGCGGCTCTTGACCGCATCAGCCCAAGTCTCATCGAAGCCGGACGCGATCTTGGCGCCAGTGGGTTTGAGCTTTTCCGCCGCGTGATCCTCCCGATGAGCGTGCCCGGTGTTGTCGCTGGCACTTTGCTCATAGCGCTGCCCATGATGGGCGATTACTTCACCAGTGACATGCTGTCTAAGTCGCCAAGCACGTCGATGATCGGCAATCTGATCAATCTTTCTATCGCTACTCCGGGCCAGTCCGGGCAGGCTGGCGCCCTGCTGATTTTGGTGCTTCTAGTGCTGCTAGCGCCGATGATTTGGTACACCCGAAGCAACATGAAATCCGAGGTGCGCTCATGACGGTGTCACCGGCCCCAGCGGAGGCGATGCTTGCAAAGGCGCAGGGGCCTCGTCGAGAACGCGCGCCTCGAGGAATGTCCGGTGCGCGGGCACACGGGCTGGCTGCCATCACCGCGATTTACCTGCTTTGGTCGCTCGTACCAGTCGCGGTTGTTGTGCTCTTCTCGTTCAATGCTGGGCGATCTAGAAGCACCTGGCAAGGATTCTCGATGCGCTGGTACACCTGGGATCCTGACGGCTCGGTAATAAATGACGAGTCAATTCGAAATGCCCTGACACACACTGTGCTGCTTGCGGTAATCGCCACTGCTATCACCGTCCCGTTGGGCGTGCTCTTCGCCCTGGCGCTGGATCGGTGGCGGGGACGATTACCTGCCGGGGCTAACTTCCTGGCGCTCATCACTTTCGTAATCCCCGAGATTGCCCTAGCGATCGGGTTGCTGTTCATGGTGACCTACCTCGCCACACCCTTCGGATTGGGCACCACCGCACAGATCGTTGGTTTGGTGACTTTCCAGTTGGCCTATCCCATCGTCATTTGTCGGGCCCGGCTCTTGACGATTAGCGCGCACTATGAGGAAGCGGCACGTGACCTAGGAGCAACGGCACTCGGGGCGGTGCGAAGGGTAATTCTGCCCATGCTGTTTCCAGCCATCCTCGTGAGCGCCATCTTGGTGTTCGCCGATGTGCTCGATAACTTCGTCATCGTTCGCTATCTCTCCTCCGACGCCAGCACCGAGACCACCTCCATGCGGATTTATCAGGTTGCGCGCGCCGCACCAACCCCCGCGCTGAATGCAATGGCGACAATAATTCTGGTGGTCTCGACGCTCGTCATAGTGGTAGGTTGGTTGCTGTATCGCAGATGGTCCAAGCGCCAAGGTGAATCCACCGATATACGTTCTTTTGCTGGCAATCTGTAGTCCCTGAAACACCTCGTAGCGACAAGGAGAAATGGTGAACACGCTGCCCGCACGGGCTCAGGTCGTAATAGTCGGTGGCGGTGTCATTGGTTGTTCCATCGCCTACCACCTCACCAAACTTGGCGTAAAAGATGTGCTGCTCATCGAGAAGGATCAACTGACCGCCGGCACCACCTGGCATGCTGCCGGCCTGATCACCAGCGCCGGGTACCACGATGACACCTCACTTTGGATGGCACGCTACTCACGTGATCTTTATGCACGACTTGAGGAGGAGACGGGCCACTCGACCGGGTTTCGCCCGGTCGGCCACCTTTCGGTTGCGACCAATCCGGCCCGATACGAGACACTGCTTCGCGAACGCGACTTCCAGGTCGGGTACGGGGTCCCCAATGAAATCATTTCACCGCGCGAAGTAAGTGAGCTCTTTCCGCTCGCCAGAGTTGATGACCTAATCGGGGCCTCCTATGTCGTCGACGAGGGTCGCGCCGACCCGGTTGGGGTGGCAACTTCGATGGCCAAGGGTGCCCGCATGGGCGGGGCCACCATCGTTGAAGGGATTTCGGTTACCGGATTCACCCGTACCGGGCGCCGGATTACCGGTGTCACGACCAATAGCGGCAACGTAGAGGCCGAGACCGTTGTCCTGTGCGCGGGGCTATGGACTCGGCAACTGGCCCAAAAGGCCGGCGTCGATGTGCCACTACAGGCCGCCGAGCATTACTACCTACTTACCGAGCCGATGGCCGGGGTGCATCGAGACCTGCCAATCATCGAAGATCTGGAGTGCTACGGGTATTTCCGCGAAGAGGGCGATGGCATGCTGGTCGGGCTCTTCGAGCCGGTGGCCGCACCCTGGTACCCGAAGGCAGCCCCTGAGGATTTCGCCTTCGGCACCATCCCCCCGGATTGGGATCGAATGACTCCGCACCTGGAGAAAGCCATGGCCCGCATCCCTAGTCTTTCGGAAGCCGGAATTCGAACCTTATTTTGTGGCCCAGAGAGCTTCACCGCGGACGTATTGCCGTTGCTCGGCCCGGCCCCCGAAGTTGATGGGCTATTTGTGGCCGCCGGCCTGAACTCGGTTGGTATTTTACTCGGCGGTGGTATCGGAAATGCCATGGCAAGTTGGATAGTTGATGGCTTATGCCCGGTTGATATTGCGGCATTTAGTATCGAGCGCGCACTGCCATTTGAAAACTCACTTCGCTTTCGCACCGAGCGCACCGTTGAGCAACTCGGAGTGCTTTTCGGCGACGGCTCCTTCCCGACCTTCCACCAACACACCGCACGCGGGATCCGCAGATCACCACTACATGAAACGTGGGAGCGAGCCGGTGCCTACTTCGGGGTATCAGCCGGCTGGGAGTTTCCCGAGTGGTTCTCGCCAACCGGCGAAAACCCAGTGATCCCATGGACCTGGGAGCGTGGCCACTGGACCCCGTGGATCGCCGCTGAACATAAAACCGTTCGCGAAAACGTTGGCGTGATGGATATGACCGTGATGTCTAAATTCTTCGTCCAAGGGCCCAGCGCGGCTGATATTTTGGACCGACTAAGTGCCAATGATGTTGCTGGTGCCGTTGGCCGGGTGGTGTATACCCAATGGTGCAATGACCGTGGTGGCATTGAAGCCGATCTCACCGTGACTCGGCTCGGCGAAGAAAAGTTCATGGTGGTGGTCTCCGACGTAACGCATCGGCGCGTTGAGCGAATGTTGCTTGATGAAATTCGCAATGATGAGTTCGCAACGGTCACTGACGTCACCGCCGGATTCGTGATACTAACGGTGCAAGGGCCTAAATCTCGTGAGCTACTTGAGCGTGTGAGTCCGGATGATCTTTCCAATGCGGCCTTTCCGTACCTAACCGGTCGCGATATTGAGATTGGGTATTCGCGGATTTTGGTTTTGCGGGTCACCTATGTTGGCGAATTGGGTTTTGAGCTCTACATACCTTCGGATCAAGCCGTATCGGTGTGGCAAACCCTCGCCGACGCCGGGGGCGATCTAGGGCTAAGGCCAGTTGGCCTCGGGGCCCTGCATAGTCTGCGTCTCGAAAAGGGCTACCGCGACTACGGGATCGATATCGACAACACCGATACCCCGATCACCGCTGGCTTGGCTTTCGCGGTGGCTTGGGATAAACCAATCGAGTTTCGCGGCAAGGCTGCCCTCGAAAAAATGCGCACCGATCGCACCAGCAGGTTGGTGTGTTTGCTCTTGGACTCCCCCGAGCCGGTACTGCACGGCAGTGAGCCGGTGCTAAAGGACGGGACGTGGGTTGGTTACCTGCAGGTTGGCGGATTCGGACACACCATTGGTGCCTCGGTCGGCCTTGCCACCATCGACAATCCAGATGGAGTCACAGCCGATTGGCTGGCCGAAGACGGGTTTGAAGTGGTCGTGGCCGGCCAGAAGTATTCGGCGCGCTTGCAACTGCGCCCGTTCTACGATCCAGACCGCAGCCGAGTACTTAGTTGAGTCGCTAGCTGCCTAGTTAATCAAGGCTTTGCCCCACTTAGATCTTTAAGTACCTCTTTGCTGGCCAACCGGCCCGGTGCACCGATTACGCAACCACCCGGGTGGGTACCGGAACCACACTGGTAGTAGCCACGAATGGGCGTGCGGTAGTCGCTATAGCCAGGTGCCGGCCGGAAGAAATACATCTGGTGCGGAAAGAACTCACCAGCGTAGATATTGCCCTCTGAGAGTCCAGTTCTTGCTTCAATGATGTCCGGCGAGACTACCTCGCGCTGAAGTACCAGGTCGTTGAAGTTGGGGAAGAAACCCTGGAGTGTCGCCTGCACCCGATCGGCCATGTTCTCCCGCTCCGCCTGCCAGGTGCTGCCTTTGAGCTCATACGGGGTGTACATCACAAAGCACGACATCACATGCTTGCCCGGGGGTGCCATATCAGGGTCGACTAACGATTGAATGCACCCATCTATATAAGGATGTTCGGAGTACCCGCCGTACTTCGCGGCGTCGTAGGCCCGCTCCATGTATTCCACGGTCGGAGCAATATTGATGAACCCGAGGTACTGGTCGGTCCGACCACTGAGCGCGGGGTACTCCGGGAGCCCGTCGAGGGCGAAGTTCACCTTCGATGCGACTCCTTGAAAACGGAACCGCTGAATAGTTTCGACCAAATCCGCAGGGAGTTCACGTGGATCGGCTATCTCCAAGAAGGTGCGGCGAGGATCTAATGAACTCACCACGGTCTGGGCTCGAAATTCAGTGCCGTCCCGCAGCGCCACACCCTTCACCTCACCCTTTTCGGTGATGAGGTGATCAACGTGCGAGTCAAGCCTGATCTCTGCACCGTAAGCCGTCGCCGCCCGGGCCAGCACCTGGGTGAAGCCGCCGTTGCCGCCCTTGTGGAAGGACCAGGACCCACCGACACCGTCGTGCTCGCCCATTGACAGGTACAGCCAGTTCATGCCGCTGCCCGGGGACATTGGGCCCAATTTGATTCCCACACACGCCGCCGAGCAGATCGTGGCCTTGATAATGTCGGACTCCAGGTAGTCATCACAAAAGTCCGAGATGCTTCCGGTCAGCAGGCGCACCGTGTCGTGGATGACTTTCTTGTCGCCGGTGCCTAAATGCTTTAGCAACCACGCCATCTTTTCGGCATCGGCCGGATCATCGCTAAACAGATTGGGTGGAATCGAGTCGAACAGTGGCCGGATGAATTGGCGCACACGTGCGGTGTCATGCTCAAATCGCTCCATGCCGTCAACATCGGCTTTCGAATGTCGCGCGATTTCCCGGCGATTAAGACCCGCATCGGGTCCGAGTAGGAAATAATCACCGTTTTCCATTGGGGCAAAATGCGAGCGCATCAGTAGGGGCATGAATCCGTGGCGCACCAGATCAAGTTCCTGAATGATTTCAGGACGCAGCAGACTAAGTGCGTAGGAAAAGGTTGTGAATTGGTAGCCAGGCCGCAGCTCCTCGGTGATGGCGGCCCCACCTACCAGGTGCCGCTGCTCGAGGACCAAAACTTTTTTGCCGGCCTTGGCAAGGTAGGCCGCATTGGTCAGCCCGTTGTGGCCACCGCCAATGACGATCGCGTCGTAGCTGCTGAGATCCGACATGTCAGGCGGTCTTCCTCTCGGGGTTGTAAAAAGGCAAGGTGGTCACGGTGGCCCGCACGTTGATGTATTCGTGGTTCACCGTTTGCTCAAGGTAGATGTCGGTACCCTTCTCGGCGTACTTCGGCTTGACTCGGGCGATGCCGATATGACACTGAAGAATTGGTGAATACATAAAACTCGTGGCGTATCCAATGCGTGTGCCGTTGGCGTTATAGAGCATTGACTCCCAAGCAACGGGCAACTCATCGGGCACCGCAAGGTGGCCGCGCGACTCAAAGAGCTCATAGAAGTCACTCCAGGCCACGGTGATGCCAACCGTGCGCCACCGGGAGGAGCCATCGACCCGTTCACGCAAGATCGCCTCGCGGCCAATAAACGGTCGACTGTCATCCTCAATGCCCTTAAGGAGCCAGCCGAGGCCGAGTTCATCGGGGGTGAAGCGATCCTCTGCGGTCCAGGCGTAACGACTGGAGTTGAATTCAACTCCAATAAGCGGCAAGCCCGCCTCGATGCGGGTCATGCCAAGTGCTTCGTCGCCATATGGGCGAATTCCATGCGGGTGCCCGGCCTCGAGAATGGCATCAAGGACTCGCAGGGCATCTGCTGTCGGGATCATCACCTCATAGCCGAGATCACCACTGAACCCGGTGCGACTGATTATCACGGGGGTGTTGGCAATTTTGGTCTCGGTAAATCCGAAGTAGCGAAGGACTGAGATGTCTGGAGTTAGAACCTCGAAGATGTCACGCGACCGTGGCCCTTGGAGTGCCAGTGACGCGTAATCTTCAGTCGCATCGACGATTTCGACGTCGTAAAGGCTACTTAATTTCGTCAGGAAGCCGAAGTTGGGCTCCGCCGCAGTGAGCATGAATTCATCGGCCGAGAAACGAAACAGCACGCCGTCTTCCATGATAAAGCCAGCGTCATCGCACCAGATCGTGTACTGAGCGCGCCCAGGTTTTAGGGTGCGGACATCGCGCGCAAAAACAAATGAGCAGAAGAGCTCAGCATCGCGTCCGCGGATCCAGTATTTGTGAAGGGGCGAGGTGTCGAAGAAGCCTGCCGCATTGCGAACGCCGAAGTACTCATGCTTACTTGATAGGTCATAGCGAACGGCCGACAGGTAGCCGGACCAATTGCCCCACATCTGGGTTTGGCTCAACTCCGCCAAGCGCGGGTGGAAGGGTGTCGTTCGCATCATCGCGCTCCTTGACTTGGCGGTTCCTCATCCTAGGTGATTATTGGACATTTGCGCAATAGCGTCTAACGTATCCCTATGGCCAGGATGAACCCGGAGGACCGGCGTGAGGCGATCATCGCCGCCACCTTGGCGGTAATGCAACGCCAGGGCATTGCGGCAACCACCGTCCGTGATGTCGCGGCGGAACTTGGCGCCTCCAGCGGCCTGATCCACCACTACATGGCCTCGATGGACGAACTCATCGCCGAAGCCTTCGGGCGGGCGGCCGGTGCTGACCTGCTGGCGACCCGTGCCTTGGTGGAGCAGGGCCAAAATCCATTGGAACAACTGCGATTCTTCTTCGACTCCTATACCCGCTCTGACGGGGATTCGGGGATGCAGTTGTGGCTCGATGCGTGGGCCGAAGCCGCTAGACGACCCGAACTTAGGCAAATCTCGCAACTACTAAACCAAGAATGGCAACAACTCATCTGCGGCATCATTGAAGGGGGTGTGCGCGCCGGCGTAATGAACTGCACCGATCCAGCAGCCGCTGCTTGGCGTATCCTTTCGCTACTGGATGGGCTTCACTTACAGGAGGTGGCCCATGGTGACAGCGTCACGGGGCACCAAGTCACCAAGTGGTCACGCCACGGTGCCGAGATTGAACTTGGCTTGGACCCTGGCACCCTGACTAACTCCTCACAAGGCAACCCCCTGGCGCGGGCCTAGTTCACGCACTAGGTATTCGATGCCGCATAGATACTGGAGATTGCAGCATCAAGAGCCGCGTTGAACTCCGCATCGCTCTGCTGCGCTGAGAGGCCCTCGGTCAGGGCGCGCGAGAAACTCGCGGTCATACCATGATTGCGAGCAAGGCGCGCATTGGCGTCGGTACGCGAGTAGCCACCGGATAGTGCAACCACCCGCAGCACACGTGGGTGCTCGATTAAGTCAAGATAGAAGTCATCCTGCTCGGGCAAAGTCAGCTTCAGCATGATGTGCTGATCTGCACTTAGCTGATCAAGTTCGGCCATGATGGCTGGCTTCAATAGGGCTTCCGCCGCCGCCTTCTGCGCACTATTGATGTCCACCTCGGGCTCAATTATCGGCACCAGGCCTGCGCTAAGAATCTGGTGGCCCACCTCGAACTGCTGACCCACGACCGCATCGACACCGGTCGGATTTGCCAACTTGATGACCGAACGCATCTTGGTGCCAAATATGCCATGGGAGTTCGCCCTTGCCAACAAGTCACCCAGGTCAGGCATCGGCTTCATCACCTGGGCGCCATCAACCTGCTCTGCCAGACCCTTGTCGACCTTCAGGAACGGCACGATGTGCTTTTGATTCCACAAATACTCAGCGGTGCCAATGCCGTCGATCTGACGATCCATGGTCATCTCAAACAAAATCGCACCGAGGATGCGATCACCGGTGAAGGCCGGGCTGGTGATGATACGGGCGCGCATCTGATGAATCAGGTCGAACATCTCGCCTTCACCGCTATATGAAGTCTCTGCAACGCCGTAAAGCATCAAGGCTTTCGCGGTACTGCCTCCGCTTTGATCAAGTGCCGCGATGAAGCCCTCGGCGTTCTTCATCTTGTCGAACTGTTCGCCGTTTACGCTGTTCACGCTGCATCCCCTCGTCGCAGGTGGGCGCACCCAATTTAGTGCCGGCCCCTAGCCCATTCTGGCGCATGGGCTCGTTCGCTACTTCGGCCGGTGGCCGGTGACTCCCTTGCCATTTAGGCCCTTTTCACTTAATCTTCGGGCCGGGCCTAAAGGAGACATCGTGTGCACGAATTTCAAGGTACCAGCCGCCGAGGACGGCTCGGTCGTAGTGGGCCGCAGCCTGGACTACCCGCATTTCATGAGTTTTTCCCTGTGTGCCACCCCGCGTGATCTACCCCGGGTGGCCCTCGGTCACGCCGGCGCCCCTACCAAGACTTGGACCACGCGCCACGGAGTGGTCGGCCTTGCGGTGACGGGCATGGATGCCGCGATCATGGACGGCATGAACACCGCCGGCCTATCCGCCCACCTGCTTTATATGGTCGGTGGCTTTTTCGTTGCGCCGGAAGCCCGCGGTGACGGCACCGATGTCAGCCAACTCGAACTCGCCTCCTACCTGCTCTCGACCTGCGCGAACATCGACGAGGTGCGCAAGGCGGTGGCCGAAATAAACATCTGGGGCTGGGATGCCGGCCTGCCTTTCACCCCGCCCGTCCACGTGCTCGTGCACGACCGGGATGACTCTGCGGCCATCGAGTTTCGGCCCGACGGGGTCGTGGTTGTCGACAACCCAACGAGTGTAGGAACCAACTCGCCGTACCTCGAGTGGCACCTGCTGAACTTGAATAACTACACCGGATTCTCGGCCGAAAATCGTCCGGGGCAACGTGTTCTCACGGGTGACGGCATGAATATCAAGAGTCTGGGAGTTGGCTCCGGGCTCCACGGGCTGCCGGGCGACTACACCGGCGCTTCCCGCTTCGTGCGTGCTATCGCCCTTACTACCTTGGCCGAGACGCCAACGGACGGCCGCGACGCCGAAATGCTCGCCCTGCACGTGCTCAACACCTTCGACGTGCCGCCGGGCATTATCAAAGAGCCTGGGCCTGACCACTCAATCGTCAACGAAATCACCTACGCCGACACGATCTCCAATCTGACTGATCTGCGCTACGCCTATCGCGCCCTCGATGACCCGACGGTGTATGTGGTAGATCTAAAGGAGACTGACTTCACCGGTGACAAATCAAGGTTTCGCGCACTCGCGGACCGCGGTGAGTTCACGACCATCAGTTTTTAAGGTGAAGTTCGAGTGCCCTCCCCGCTTAGTCGAAGGAACTTTCTAGGTGCCACCACGCTGGCTGCAGCCGCGATCGCTACCGGCAACACATCTGCACTGGCACAGCCGACTCTGGCACAGCCGACTCTGGCACAGCCGACTCTGGCGAAGCTCCCTCGGGCAAAGCTGCCGAACCCGACCGCATCACTAGTCACGAGGTGGGACACCGATCGATGGTCACTGGGGGCCTACTCGGCGCTGCCCGTGGGTGCAACCGCAGGTGTTAGGCAAACTCTAGCTCGCGCCATCGTTAACAATCGGCTCGTCTTTGCCGGTGAATACACCGACCCCGAATACCCCGCAACAGTTCAGGGGGCTCTGCGATCAGGCGAGCGCGCTGCGCGCACTTTAATAGCCAACGACCCCGGGCCAAAGATCATAGTTATCGGCGCCGGGATGGCCGGGGTGTCAGCAGCCCGCGATCTCACCAGTAGTGGTGCCCAGGTGGTGGTGGTTGAGGCCAGGGATCGAATCGGTGGGCGAGTCCATACCAATACGTCCTGGGGATTACCCGTAGAAATGGGTGCCGCTTGGGTGCACGCATTAAAATCCAACCCGCTAGTGCCCCTTGCACAGCAGGCCCAACTTAAATTGGTCCCGAGCGACTACGACAATGAAAGTTTCCGTGATACCAAGACCGGGCGGCCATCACCAAGTGCTGAGCGTGCTTCGAATCAACTGTTTAGCCTGCTCGGCCGGCTCGAAAATTCGTGGCCGAACCCCAGCACTTCAGTGGCCTCGTGGTTGCACCAGCATGGTTTACCGGTAAATCGGTTTACCACTTGGTCCGTTGAGACCGGCATTGTGCAGGAGTACGGCCTCAATGCATCGAGATTGGGTGCTCGAGCCCCCACCGAAGGCGCTGATTTTCTCGGCGGTGACGCATTTGTCTCAGGCGGCTACCAGCGCATCCCAGAATTATTAGCCGCCGGCCTCGAGGTGCGACTTAACTCGCCAGTTGTGAATATCGACGTATCGCAATCAAATGGCGTTCATGTCACACTCGAGTCAGGTGCAGTACTAACCGCCGATGCAGTGGTAGTCGCGGTGCCAGTTTCACTACTGCAAGCCCAATCTCCACGTATTACTGGATTATCCAAGGCCATCCAGGCGGCTATTGGTGGCATTGCAACCGGAGATCTTGAGAAAGTTATCTTGCGATATGACAAACAGTGGTGGGGCCGGGAGACAGTGTTCGGAATAGTGGGTGGTGGGGTGCCCGCCCAGTCATCGATTTTGGCACCAGGTTCGGCGCTGCGTTGGACGGAGTTCTATAACCTGACCGATGTCGTTGGTGCCCCAACCTTAGTTGGGTTCTCCGGGGGCAGTGCAGCGCGCACTCGCCCGAAATCGGACTCCGCTTGCGTCGCCGAGGCCTTGGCGATGCTGCAGGCTGCCTTTCGCTAGATGACGTTACCCGTCAACTATTTCATGTCCGCAACTCTGATCAGGCCCTTGAGAACTCCAACATAGCCAACACCACTTGGAGCCACGTAGAGCGAGGCGTAGGAGTTGTTGAATACGACACCGGTGCCGGCGAGCTTGCTATACACAACCTCACCGGTGCGGTAATCAAGTGCCGTCCAGTACCAGCGATCGATCCTGCCGGGGCCTTTTGGCTTGGTGTAGGTGTAAATCAAACCGGTCGCGGCCGAGAACTTGGGGACTACGCTAGGTGCACTTACCTCAGAATTGGTCCACACGTTCTTACACGTGCCATCAGCCTGAACATCAACCCTCGCAAAGCCAGGGACTGTGGTCTTACCCCCGGTGACAGATTTGACGCTCAAATTCCCGAAATTATTCTCAACCATAAGTGAGTCACCGACTGAGATGAGCGAATTCTCCGTGGAACTCGCCCCCTTGTTGAATACCGGGGCCAAGCAGACTTGGCGCGTTGGAGCATTGATCGCAGTGTTGTAAACAACAACATTAATTGGGTCAGCGTTGTCAGTAATTGCCACGCGACCGCCCGGCATCACTGTCGGGCTAGTGCCCGAACCTGCACTCTTCTGGCCAGGCTTTTGAACACCATCGTTTGCATACACGACGCGCCAACTCGATGTTGGCAAGCCAGCGACCGCATCAAAGCGATACATCGCAATGTTACTCACGATGTAGACGCCCCCAGTCTCATCCATCGAGAACGACTGCGTAATTCCCTCACCTGAAAGCCTTGTGGTCTGGCTCTTTCCGGTTTGCGGGTTCAGGGCACCGACAAGCCCTTGGGTTGTGACGAACCAGATATTGCCGTTGAAGTCTGGCAATGCAGACAAGATCGAATCTCCACTGGCCGCGAATGTGGGTTGACCTGCAGTAATCGATGTCGCGAGGTCGACATCGCTAATTGGCTTAAATGAGTACTTCGAGCCAGTTCGTGCCAATTCGAAGGTGATTATGTGTCGGTCGGCCGTCGCCACGACGGCCCGGTCCTGGTTATCGAGATAGAAGTATCCCCCCGACAATTCGGTGTAGTCACGACTTAACAAAGCGCCAACCCCGGGGGGGCGATTTGTTAGGTTATAGCGCGTTAAGACTTTCAAGGAATCCGGATCCAGCAGAGTCAGGTAGGCAGGAGTCTGCGGAGTCAGGCAAATGGCAACTAGCTGGCCTGCTGCATTGAAAGTGATGCTCGCGCATTCTCCCCCCGCCCACTTTGAAGTCACCTTTGTGTTCTTACCCAGCGGTCCAGCCCACTGATAGGAATCCGACATATAAGTGTCATTGTGAATATTGGACGTTCCGGTGGGTGCCATGTACGGATTGGTCGGGACAACTGGTAGCGAAACCGGGTTCGCCTTTGCCGCGCTGCCAATGAACTTGGTCGCGCTGCTATACCCGGGGCCCTCAGGTATGGGCCTAGCGGAGGCCACGGCCCAAGAAGTTACAACCAGGGCCCCAGCAATTAGGGCTACAGCGGTGCGGGCGAGCAGGCTCGGTTTCATTTCGCAAGTAGACAGCGGAACTCGCTAACTGTCAAGTCGGCCGCGCGCGAGACTAACCACCACTATCATCGCGTCATGCGCCTAATAACTCGTTATCTCGCCGCCCTTGCCGCCACGACCGTGGTGTTCGGCGCTACCGCCATCCCCGCCTCCGCCGCCACCGGTGTTATCACCGCGAGCTGGGGTAAAGGCTCACCCAACTTCACCGACCCTTGGACGATGCCGGCCATCATGTATTCGTCAGTAAATGATGTTTACGCATCCTCCACCACAGGGGTAAACGTGACTTTGAGTGCTAGCGGTGGTTGCACCGTTTCACAAAAGCAATTGACCGTGACTTCTGGTGCCACCCCTTGCGTACTAGTTATGAATTCCCCGGCCGGGGGCGGGCTCGACGCGGCCACCGCTACATTCACCATTCCCACCATCCCGGTTGGCCAATCCGCCAAGTTCGGAAGTGTCTGGAATAAGACCCCGCAGAAAGTGACCGAGGGCAAGACCTATGTGATGGGTGCCCCGAAGCTAAAAACCAATAAGGGCAAGCTGGTGACCTTTAAAATCGCTACCGGATCTAATCTGTGCACCGTCGTGAAAGATTCAAGTAAGGGCTGGCTGCTGAAGGTCGGCAAGAAGACCGGCAAATGCAGTGTTACTGCCACGTCAGCCGCAGTTCCACCTGACTTCGCCGCACTCAATACCGCCTCGTCTTGGACGGTAGTAAAGCCCTCTTAGTGATTGCCTCTGCACCTAGACTCGGCTAATGATCGAGCATCCAACCGCTAGCGCAAAGCAATTGCAGGATGCGGTCGCTGCCGGATTCGCCTGCGGGGTGATCCCAAGTTTGGCGCATTATCGAACCCCTGAGCAAAGCGCCGCATGGCATGCGGTC
>BJGE01000002.1 GCA_014190275.1 Actinomycetes bacterium
CAGAGATGACCATGGGTGAGCTTTTCGAATCCGGTGAGCGCAATGTCCCGGTCTGGTCACTAGATGACTCTCTCCGCTATGTCGAGCGCCCGCTCTCGCACGTGTTTTCCACTGGGCGCAAGGAAGTCTTCCGGGTGCGCACGGCTAGCGGCCGGATCCTCGATGCAACAGCAAACCACCCGCTCCTCACCTATCAGGGCTGGCAGCCGCTGGGCAGCCTCGATACAGGTTCTCGCATCGGTATCCCGCGCCACGTTCCTGCACCATCACAAGAGACCGATTGGTCAGATGATCACGTGATTGTTCTCGCCCACATGCTGGGTGATGGATCCGTGCTTCCTCGGCAACCAATCCGGTACGCAACAAAGGATCCCGCCAACATCGACGTCATGAGCATCTGCGCTCCGCGTGCTTTCGCAGTCAAGTTGCACATAGATGAATATGAAGCTGCACGTTGCACTACCTTGCGATTCGCGAATGTGCGTCCTGTTACCCTTGGGGTACGAAACGCAATGGCTGAGTGGTTTGATTCGCTCGGCCTGTTCGGCAAGCGCAGCCACGAGAAGTTCATCCCGGAGCAAGTCTTCGCACTGCCCAAGCGCCAGATCGCCCTTTTCCTTAAGCACTTGTGGGCCACAGACGGCTCGATCACGATCACCAAGAACCAGCGTGGCGGTCACATCTACTACGCCAGCACGAGCCGCCGCCTTGCTGATGATGTGGCTCGCCTGCTCCTCCGATTCGGAATCAACGCGCGCATTGCTGTCGCACGCAAGAACGGCTATCGGGATGGGTACCACGTCACAGTCTCGGGAGGTGCAGATCAGAAAGTGTTCCTGCGCCGCATCAATGCGCACGGTGCCCGTGGAGTAATCGGTACCAAACTTCTCACCATCCTTGAAACGATCCCGGAGAACACCAATCGCGACACACTGCCCCGCGAGGTGTGGGGACAGGTTCGCGAGATCATGGCGGAGAAGGGGATGACACACCGCGACTTCCAGAGCCAGATCGGCACGCAGTACTGCGGCAGCACTCTCTTCAAGTCTGCACCGGGGCGCGAGCGCCTCCAGCGCGTCGCCGCTGTCCTGGAGAGCGACGATCTCGAAATGCTCGCAACGAACGACGTCTACTGGGATGAGATCGTCGGCATTGAATCACTCGGCGAAATGGATGTCTTCGACGCTGAGGTTGCCGGCACTCACAACTTCATCGCCGATGGAGTCGTAGTCCACAACTCCCTCGAGCAAGATGCGGACGTCGTTGTGCTCCTGCATCGTGAGGATGCCTACGAACGCGAGTCACCTCGTGCCGGTGAAGCCGACTTCATCATCGCCAAGCACCGCAACGGCCCAACCGGGCAGGTCACCGTGGCATTCCAAGGCCACTACAGCCGTTTCGTAGATATGGCGCAGACCTAATGGACGTGGCGCGTACCTGCGTTTTGGTAAAGGGTCCGGGCACGCGGCACAGTTGAACTTCGGTGACTGCTTCGCCTATGCGGCTTCGGTCGCGAACGCCGAACCACTTCTCTTCATCGGCAATGACTTTTCGGAGACCGACGTACTAGGTCATTGACCTCAGATTACGAACAACCATCAAATGAGCAGATCCCGAAGGCCATTAGAGCGAAGTAGACCTGACCAATGAGCAGTGCGGCGATTGTGATGCCTGCGATTATCTGCGCAGCTTTTACATTCCCGGAACCAGACAGTGAGCCGGCCCCCGCAGTTATCTCTCGCCGGGCCCGGCGCGCGACAAGAAGTGCTGCTACGGGCAGCGCGAAGACAATTAACAGGGCTAAGCAAATCACCACGATCACGATTGCTACTACGAAAATCTGGACCCCTGGCTCAGACGAGATCCAGCCACCCAGATACAAAACTATTAGCTCGGCCCAGAGCAGGGCGGGGGCGGCCACCAGCGAAATTACCGCAAGCACGAGGGCGACGGTGGCCTTGCGTGATTTTGATTCTGCCTGCATCACTCAATCTCCTTTGATTTCCATCGCGGACAACGCCCAGGCGATGAGTTCGGCTTCATAGCCCAAGGCGGCATACCGACCAGATTGTCCCCCGTGCGCACCTTCACCGAGTTCGACCCGAAAAACGATACTGCCACGATCGGTTAGGCGTGGGCGGTCACCACTCGCGGGATCAGAATGTCTTAGTGCAGCCACCCATTTGGCGGGCTCGTGCACGAGCACGCGCGGATCGTGCACTGCGCCGGTAACGAAAAGGGCCGGGCGGTCATGAGGTTCGGGCAGGTTCAAGTAGGGCGAGTAGGACGCAAGGTAGTCACGCTCGGTCGGTGTCCGCGGGTCGCCCCACTCCTCCCACTCGTTTACGGTGAGTGGGATATCTGGATCGAGCATGGAATTGAGGCAGTCAACGAACGGCACCTCAGCTATTACCCCGGCCCAGCGACGCGGGGCCAAGTAGGCGACTGCACCTTGCAGCAAGCCACCCGCGGAGAGCCCACGACTGACAATGCGGGAACCATCCACCAGGGCCGAGCCAACGAGATCACCAGCTAGATAGTCCGCCGCGGCGATGTAGTCGACGAAGGTGTTGCGCTTGGCGAGTAGGTGACCTTCGATCCACTGCTGCCGAGAGATCTCACCACCACCGCGAATATGCGCCTTCGCGATGACAACACCGCGGTCAAGGAGCGGTAGCACCCAGGTGTCAAACCATGGATCGTCTATCGACTCATAGGCTCCGTAGCCGTAGATCAAGCACGGCGCCGTGCCGTCCAACGCAGTGTCCCGGTGCCGAGTGAGCACGATCGGCACACTCCAGCCATCGGGAGCAGTGGCTCTTACAACCTCACTGCAGTATTTAGTTGCATCATGTCCGGGCACCTCCTTGCGATGGCGAAGTGTGCGCTCTCCGGTCACGAGATCCACATCCCACCACGTGGTGGGCTCAAAGAAGGATTCGGTCATGATCGTTACGAAGGTTGCATCCGGATTCACGTTGTGTCCAAGCCGGATCGCACCCCCTGGCTCGGGTTGAAGCTCATGGCGGATTAGGCCGTCGCGTTCCAGAATTCGAATGCATCCTTGACCATCGACACGCGAGTAGGTGACGACTGCGTTATATAACGCAAGCATGTCATGGATGCGACCGTCGTTCGGACCGATGGGTTCTTGATTGGCAAGTAATTCGAACTCTGACTCTCGGGCATTCGACAGCGTGAGCCAACGATCGACGTCCCACTCGACGTCGTACTCGACTCCGGGTGTGCGACCACCCAGCGAGAGCGTTGCCGCAGTCGGCTCACAGACCGGGATCGCCCAGCACTCGCTGGTGGTGCGCGAGTGTGACGCAATGACAATGTAGTCACCACTGCGTTCAATTGTCAGTTCAAAACGTTGATCGGGCTCGGTGAGCACGACTTCGTGTGCACCGGTGCGTGGGTCGAAGCGGTGCACCTCGCATGGGCGGTTAAGTTCATCGATGACGGTATAAAAGAAGTGGTTTCCAGCCCAAGACCCGGTGTAGTAGGTGTCTGGGATAGCAATCACCCGACCGTCTACGCCGGTCAGGTCTGCGCCATCGGTCATGTTTCGAAAGCGCAGGCAATAGCGCTCGTTCCCGTTGAGATCGACCGAGTACGCGAGTAGAACTCCGTCCGGGTTGGGCTCCTCCACCCCCGTCGCAGCGTAAGGCGAACCGAACTCGGCTAGATCAAGGATCGTACTTTTGGGGCTCCCATCACTTTTTCGTGCCAATTTCGGCAACTCTTGACCGGGAGCAGTCATCCTGTAGTAAGTATGGGGTCCAATATCTCGGCCGACCGACCGCTCGGTATCTGGGGTGAGTGCACGTAATTCAGCGAGCACCGCGCCTACGGTTGGCGCCAGATCGACGATGCGAGCGTTGTAGTAGGCCCGCTCGGCGGCGAGGTGGGGTGCGTCAGGCTTGGTCGCTTGGCGCATCCAGGCGTAGGGATCGAGCTGGTCGTCGCGTCGAGCGATGGGCGGCTGCACAGTTCGACACTAACCGAATCCACGCAGCATGGGATAGGGAGCACTTATGATCCGCACCTTGCTGGCCACCGTGGTAACCGCCGCCGTCACCATCGCGCCGGTAGTGATCGCCCAGCCGGTCCAGGCCGCCGATCCGGTGATTTTCACCGTAGGCATGCAGCAAGACATTGATTCACTAAACCCCTTCACCGGGGTCCTGGCTGAGGCCTACGAGATGTTCCAGTTGCAGTACGCAACGCTCATGACCCAGAGTGCGACCGACTACGAGCCGGCTCCTGGCCTTGCGGAGTCATGGGCGGAGTCCGCCGACGGCAAGACTTGGACCTACACGCTGCGGCCGGGCCTGCTGTGGTCCGATGGCACACCGCTCACCTCTGCCGATGTCGTCTACACCTTCAATCGCATCCTCAAGGGTCGTTACGAGCAGCGGAACTACGGCAACTACGTGCGTAACATCAGTTCGGTGACGGCCTTGGACGAGCGTACTGTGGTGATGACCGTGAAGACACCCACGCCGATTATGCAGCGCCTAGCCGTCTACATCTTGCCCGAGCACATCTGGAGCAAGATCGACAGCAAAGCGGTGAAGTCCTTCGCCAATGAGCCCGCACCGGGCCAGACGGTGGTCGGGTCCGGACCCTTTCTCGTCGTCGAGCGGCGAAACGGGCAGTTCATTCGAATGGTGGCCAACGACAACTACTACGCAGGCCGGCCGAAAGTCGACGAACTGGTCTTCCGCTTCTACAACAACCCCGATGCCCTCGGCCAGGCCCTCATCAAGGGCGAGATCGACTTCGCCGAGGGCCTAAGCGCTGACGTGTTCACTACGCTCGAGGGTAAAGAGGGCGTAACTATGTATCCAGGTGCATACGCCGGCTTCAATGAACTCGCATTCAACACCGGCGCGGCCCTAACCGACGGCACGCCGATTGGAGACGGCAACCCGCACCTGTTGGACCGGCAGGTGCGACTTGCCATTTCGCATGCACTCAACCGCCAGCAGATGGTAGACAAGATCCTCGACGGCTACGGAATGCCGGGTTCAACTATCATTCCGCCGCTGTACACCACTTTGCACATTGATCCAGGCACGCAGTCCTACGATCCGGCACTGGCGAATCAGATCCTCGACGAGGCCGGCTACCCGATGGGCCCGGACGGCATTCGTATCGGCCCAGACGGTAAGCCGATGAACTACCGTCTCTTCATCCGCTCGGACTCTGACTCATCGGTAAAGGCCGGCGAGTACTTCAAGAGCTACCTGGCCGCGGTCGGCATCAAGGCTGATATCAAGCCGGTAGATGAGAACGCGCTCTTTGAGATCATCGGTCGCGGCGATTTCGACATGTTCGAATGGGGCTGGGTCGTCGAGCCGGATCCTGACTACCAGTTGTCAACTTTTACCTGCGGCAAGCGCTCATACAAGGACGGCGGCGAGATCTACGCCGACCTTTCGGACTCCTTCTACTGCAATCCGAAGTTTGATGCACTCTACGATGCCCAGTCCAGCGAGACCGACCTAGCCAAGCGCGCCGAGATCGTCAAGCAGATGCAGCAGATGCTGTACGAGGATGTTCCCTACGTCGTGACCTGGTACTACGACAACCTCGAGGCCTACCGCTCCGACCGGTTCACCGGGTTCGTCGGTCAGCCCGAGGGCAGTGGGTCGCTGATCATGCAGTACGGCACCTACACCTACGAGAAAGTCGAGCCGGTAACGGCCAGCACCGGTGGGCAGCCTGACAGTAGCGTCAGTGCCTCGCCATCGCCTGGCGCTACCGACAGTGTGGAGAGCGCGGACAACAACGCACCCGCCCCAGCCGCCGAGGGATCAAGCAGCTCGAACACGGGCCTGATCATCGCGATCTTGGTGGGGCTCATCATCATCGCCATGCTCATCGTGGTGATCGTGCGTATGCGCGCGTCGACCTCGGCTGACGACAAGGAGTAAGGCTGAGCTTGACGCTGCGGCCACCGAGTCGAACCACTTTGATGGCAGGGCCGCAAGAGCGGGTCAGGTCAGCAACCCTCGAACCTCATCGATTGGCAGTGCATTGATGATTCGCCCTTGATAACCGGTGATCGGGTGTGCATTAATGAGGGAGGCGATGACGGCCTCTTCACTGGCTTCAACCACGGCTGCAAAATACGAATCGAGACCGCGACCGGTGATGGCTGGACCCCCGCAGCCTGATGCCCGCAGGCCGTTGGCCAGCGCCACGAAGATCTCGCCGGATCCGTGGTGTGCCACCGACCCGGTGCGGGCCAGTCCCAGCCCAATACGCCGAGCCAGGCGCTCGCATCCCGCCGCATCAATCGGCGCGTCGGTGATGGCAATGCCGATGCAGGATCCGGCTGCTGGTGGCTCAATGATCCCGCCCCGATCAAGGTGCTGACCCACGTGAACACCGTTGATGGTGAGTTGCTGACTGATCCCAAAGTTGGTTAGCAGCAGCACGCCGACCACGTGCCCATCCGGTAGTAAGCGGGAAGCAGATCCGATCCCGCCCTTCCAACCCAGGCAACTCATTCCGGTGCCGGCGCCCACGGCACCTTGGGCGAACTCACCGCCGGCGCGTGCTGCATTGAGTGCGGTTGACACGTCATCGAAGGTCACATGCATGGCCCGCGGATCAGACAGCCACGAGTCGTCGCATTCCCCGACGACCGGAATGATCACCTCGCCGAAGGTGGAAGTGCCTGACATAAGTAATTGGCAGGCCGCGTCATAAACACGACCGACCTGCATGGTAGAGGTGAGGAAGATCGGCGTCTCGGTGAAGCCCCACTCCTCAATCTGCGAGCGTCCGGTCAACTCGCCAGCGCCATTGAGCACAGCCACACCAGCGGGCACTGGCTCAGCGAGAGCGTCGCCACCGGGGTCGACCACCGTTACGCCGGTGCGGGCAATGCCGCGGCCGGCCGGGGGCGCGGGCTCGTCATACACAACGGTGCTGTGCCCAACACCGACACCTGGCACATCTTTGATGCTGGCGGTCGGCCCGGACGGGAGGGTGCCAATGGTGATGCCGAGTTCAGCCACGCGCATCTGGCAATGCTGGCACGTTATGGGACGCTGTGCAGGTGATTTGCGTCGTGCGCAGCCCGTATTCAGAGCAGCATGTGCCAGGTGCCGAGATCTGGCTGGGCACTAAGACTCCTGGCACTGAAGTCCCGAAGCGGGTGAGCGCCATTGCATCGGCGTTGGCGGATTGGCCGATGGTCGAGGCGACATCCCACAGCGATGAGGTGCTCTGCGCCGTGCATGACTTTGCCCTAGTTGACCACCTTCGCACCATTTGGTCGCGCTGGGGTGACTACGGCGTCGAGCGCGTAGTTCCCTATCTCTTCCCGACGGCTGGCCTGCTGGGCGACCTACCACTGCGGGAGCCGTTCGCACCACATGCGGCAGCGGGCAGATTCTGCTATGACACTATGACGCTCATTGGTCCGGGCACGTGGGAAGCCGCTCGCGGAGCCATCGACGTGGCTCTTACCTGTGTAGATCTAATTGGTGCAAAGACCAGTGACGCAGCTGCGATCTACGGCCTCACTCGTCCCCCCGGGCACCACGTCACTCGGTCGGCTCACGGCGGATCTTGCTATCTCAATAATGCGGCGGTTGCCGCTGAAGCCCTGCGCAGAGCCGGGCACCCACGGGTAGTCATCGTCGATGTCGATGCCCACCATGGCAATGGCACGCAAGACATTTTTTATGCCAGAGCGGATGTGCTCTATGCGTCGGTGCATGTCGACCCCGGTGCGGGCTGGTTCCCGCACTACGCCGGATTCGCCGATGAGGTTGGCGTCGGTGCCGGGGCCGGAGCCAATTTGAACCTTCCGCTGGCACCAGGCACCCAAGACATGCTCTGGCTCGACGCGATCAGAAAGATTGTGCAGCGGGTGATCGACTTCGGCGCCACGGCGTTAGTGCTCTCACTCGGGGTTGATGCGGCCGCTGACGATCCCGAGAGCCCGCTAGAGATCACCTTGGACGGCTACCACCGCGCCGGCGAGTTGCTCGCTGTGCTTGGAGTGCCCACGGTCGCCCTTCAGGAGGGCGGTTACCACCTGCCGACATTAGGTGCCTTGGTGCGGGCATCGCTGCAGGGCTTGACTCGTCGCTAGCGACGTAGCTTCGTGGATATGGCGCACATATATTTTCACGGTACGGTAATCTCAGGTGGTATGGGTCAAGAGTCACCAGAGAACGCTCCAGAAGTCATCATGTTCGTGCGCCATGGTGAAAAACCAGGTGAAGGCACTGAGCCACATGGTGTTAACGCAGAAGGTAAACATGACGGGCATTCACTTTCGGTATTGGGTTGGACCCGAGCCGGCGCGCTAGCTGGCTTTTTCGCCCATGCACCCTCGAAGGCTCATCCAAACGTCGTGAAGCCTGAACGGATTTTGGCAACGAGGCCAACACCCGACGCAAAAAGTAAGCGCGAGATTGACACCGCAACACCCACCGCCCGACGACTTAACATCGAGATTGAAGACGATCACACCCACGGCAATGAGAAAAACCTAGTTGCCGAAGTGCTCGGCCGCCCCGAATCCACCCTTATCGTCTGGCACCACGGCACCATGGCGAAAATTGTGCGGCACTTCCCGGTTGTCAATAAGGAAGATATCCCGCACCGCTGGCCTGATGAGCGATTTGACTTAATTTGGGTTCTAGTGCGGCAACCCGGTGACGAACTGGCCTATCGCTTTGTGGTGGTGCCGCAGATGCTGCTGGCTGACGACTTAGAAACTGGATGAGATTTACCAGATGACCGACGGTCAGAGCGAGATTGAATTACCGGAGACTCCCCGCACTCCCGCGGAAGAAGCAGCGCACCGCGCTGATAAAGCCAAAAAAAAGAGAGTGAAGCTGCTTACACTTTCAGCAATCACGTTATCGGTTTTTTTATGTTGGCTAGGCAGCACGGTTTTTATTGCGTCACATAAGGTGATGGCGGCGCAACTAGGTATCAGCACTCTGGAAGTGACTCTGGCACTCGCGAGTTACTCGGTTACGCTGATCATGATCGCGATTGCAGGCGGTCGGCTATGTGACATCATCGGCCGCAAGCGGGTGTTCATCATTGCTGGCCTAGTATTTTCGGTGACATCAGCATGTGGCGTGCTTATTGAAAACTTTTGGTCTCTCCTGCTGGTGCGCGTATTATTGGGCCTATGCGCGGGACTAATCCTGACGTCTACAGGGGGAATTTTAGTCACGACTATGCACGGTAATACCCGCCATAACGGGTGGCTGCTTTGGCGTGGTGCTGGTATGTGCGGCATGGTCCTGGGCCCGGTTTTCGGTCCCGTCATAACCAGCGACGTCGAGTGGCAGGTGCAGTTTCTGGCAAGTGCACTGCTGATGCTGGTAGCGGTTGCCCTTGGTGCCTGGGGCATGACGGAGAGCCGTGACGAAGACAGTACCTTCAGTTTTGGGCTCTTAGCTCCCACGGTTTTGCTGGGTCTTGGATTGCTGAGCCCGTACTTAGTCCTGCTAGTTTTCAAAGAGCAGATCGAGAATTGGCCTTTGGTGGGCGCTATCGTCGTCGGTGGGATCACCTGTTTCATTGGATACTTCGTACTCAATAAAAGATATTCCAATAAACTGTTTGATACCAATATTATTACGCATAACCGTCGGTTGTGGCTGACTGATATTTTTGGCGGAATTCACGTAGGCGCTCTTTTTGTAGTCGTTGCCGCCTTCACGGTAATTCTGGATGCCGATACCAACTTGACTTCTTTCTGGATTGGTATCGGCATGCTGCCGTTAGTTTTACCTCTAATTACTTTACATTTGTTGGCGCACAGATTTAGAGAAAAGTATGGGCTTACTAGGCAAAAGGAAACAATAATTGGATGCGTACTGCTATCACTCAGCATGATTTGGTGGTTTGCGGTATCGGTGAGAAACCCAAATTACGGGACGATACTGCCAGCCTTGATTCTCGTAGGTGCTGGCTTTGGCCTCATCCGGCTGTATGGGCACATGGGCGTCATTAAGGTTACCGGCCAAAGGTGGTCGTCCACACTTTTCGGGACTCGAACTTTCAGCAATCACATAGGTGCGACCATAGGAGCAGTAATCATCGGCTATGTACTTGTTGCAGCTTCAATCGGCACCGAAACATTAGATCCGGCGGTGGCTAAGCAAGCCGGCCTGATCGCCAGCTTGTCGATATTGGTGGTAATTGCTTCGTCGATCGTGTTCGCCGGCCTTAAGGCCGAACTGCTCGGGCTCGAAGATCCACACTGGCATGCGCCAACGGCTGCGGGCGCAGGTGAGAGCTCCCAGGAGCGTGTGGTTTGATCTCATCATGACCCAAATTGATCGGTGCAAATTGTCAGCACTATTGGAGCAGGAACGAGTAAAACATCTAGCGCGCACTCCGGCATCCCGAGCTGCCTACGAAGCCGCTGACCACCTATTTGGCCGAGTCCCGATGACTTGGATGAATAAATGGTCAGGCGGATATCCCATTTCGATGGCGTCGGCTCATGGCAACCGCATTGTTGATCTAGATGGAAACGAGTATGTGGACTTTGCCTTGGGCGATACCGCAGCGATGGCCGGGCATTCACCCGCCGCGACGGTGGCCGCGGTGACCAAGCGGCTGGCTGTCGATGGCGGTATCACCACGATGCTGCCGAGCGAGGACGCCGAATGGGTGGGCGCCGACCTAACCCGACGCTTTGGTTTACCGCTGTGGTCGTTCACCCTCAGTGCAACCGACGCCAACAGGTGGGCACTGAGAATTGGGCGCCTGGTTACCGGAAAGCCAAAAGTCTTGGCCTTCTCCTACTGCTACCACGGCGCCGTCGATGAAACCTTTGTTGTTTGTGGTCCAGCTGGTGAGCCAGAGGCCAGGGGCGGCAATGTCGGCCCGCCGGTGCCCATCACCGAGACCACCCGCGTTGCGGAGTTCAACGACCTGGCCTCGGTCGAGCGCGCTCTGGCCCACGGTGATGTCGCGGTGGTCATTACCGAGCCGGCGCTTACCAACATCGGCATCGTGCTACCTGAGCCAGGTTTTCTTGACGGCCTGCGCGAACTCTGCACGAAGTACGGTGCACTGTTGCTAATTGATGAAACACATACTTTCTCCGTCGGCCCAGGTGGTTGCACCCAAGCCTGGAATCTGAAGCCAGACCTCTTTGTGATCGGCAAGAGCATCGGGGGCGGTATCCCGTGCGGTGCCTACGGAATTACCAACGAGATCGCTGAAGCCATTCGCAGAAATCTTGACGCCGATCTCGTCGATGTGGGTGGAGTGGGTGGCACACTGGCCGGCAATGTTTTGTCAACGGCGGCCATGCGGGCAACTTTGGGAGAAGTACTAACCGGGCCCGCATTTGATCACATGCTCGAAATGGCAACCAGGTTCACTACTGGGGTTGAGCAGGTACTTCTGGAAACGAAAATGCCTTGGTCGATAGTGCAACTGGGTGCGCGGGCCGAGTATCTATTCGCGAGCCCGGCACCGACCAACGGATCCGCTTCGGCTTTGGCTGAGGATGAGGAACTTGAGGATTACCTACACCTTTTCATGTCAAACCGGGGTGTGTTGATGACACCATTTCACAATATGGCGTTGATGTGCCCGACGACATCTGCGGCTGATGTTGACCTGCACACCGCCCTTTTCACCAAAGCTATTGGTTCCTTGGTTGACTGACCGCCAGTTCTCACTGGAAGAAAGTCGGCCCGGTCACCTTTAGCTTTTTCTGGCTGATGGGTGCGCAGCGGCCGTCAAGTTCGCACTTGGTACTGAACGCTGCGACCTTGGCCTTAGTCGGCTTACCCTCGGACCAGACGATATCGAAAGCCTTGCCATTGCGCTTGAAGCCGCAGGTTACGAGGCTGCCCTTAGTGGTGCACCTTTCGAATGTGGCACCCGTGATCCAGCTCTCCAGGGTCTGCAAGGAGATCGCCGCATCACTTCCGGTGTTCATCTGAATACCCAATAGCTCAAGGTCGGGGCGCCACGAGTACCAGTAGACGCGACTGATGCCAAGGCGCAGGGCATCGAGGTAGGTGCGGGCCGTCCACTGCGCGGCCTTGGACCCGACGATGTCCTGGTCTGGGTTGGCGGGGCCGGGGCCGGCTAATCCGAAGTTGTTCTCGGTATCCCAAAGGGGCTTATTCGGTGCGCCGGCGGCCTTGAGCATGTCTACCCACTGGTTGGCCAGCACGGCCCGATCCTTTGGTGACCCCAAACTGGCCGGATAGGTGTGGGCGCTGAAGACGTCAACGGGCCAACCGCGCGCGGCCAATTCGGACAAGAACTTGGGGTAGAACTTCTTGAACGGCCCACCCAAGCGGGTTCCGGTACTCGGTGCGACGACCGTGGCTGCCGGGTCAATGCTCTTGATGATGTCGTAGGCCCGCTTGGTGAGCTCGGCCATCTCGGCTGCGCTACCGGTGGAAAATGTCGAAAGGTTCGCTTCGTTCCACGGCTGGTAGCTGGTGATCTTGCCCTTGTAGCGGGTGACCACCGCCGTCACCCAGCGATCCCACCACGAAAGGTCGGTTGGCATCCCAGCCGACCCAGGCATCGGGAGGGCAATTGGTGAAGGGTCATCACTGGCCCAGCGGGGCGTGCTGCCGAGCACC
Source organism: Actinomycetes bacterium (assembly GCA_014190275.1). GTDB lineage: Bacteria > Actinomycetota > Actinomycetes > S36-B12 > S36-B12. The sequence continues at coordinate 12,621 of BJGE01000002.1, forward strand.
AGCAAGATATCCTTGGCGCCCTTGGCCATCGCAGTATTAACCGAACTATCGAGGTTGATCCAGTTGTAGTTGCCATTCGTTGTCTCGATATCGGCCCAACTCGTCTGGTTATCCCACAACCGAATCGAGCCGATCGGGATAGTCGGCCAGTTACCGCGCTGCAGGTCCACCACGTGCATGCCGAACAGAGTTTCCTTGATGGCCGTACCGGGCGGGATAGGTGCCGCCTGCGCAGCGGGGGCGGCCAGCAGGAGCGCCCCGGCGGTGGCCAAGGTGGTTGCGGTGACGGTGACAAGGGCAACGGCGCGGGTTTGAAATGACATGTGGACATCGTGCCATTAGGTGACCGTGGGTGCCTAGAGGGGTCGTGCTACCGCCAGTAGGGTCACGTCATCGCGATTCCAATCCACCGAACGCTCCCGGGCGCGTGCAAGTATGCGCTGGGTGATTTCCTCAGCATTGACTCGCACCGGAGCATCACAGCCACGGACGAAACTAGAAAGATCATGGGTGGTGAACGTAGCGCCGGCTTCGGTGCGGGATTCGACCAAGCCGTCGGTGAAGGCAAGGAGCAAGGCACCGGGTTTAAATTCAGTGGTGACCGTCTCCCAGCGTCCACCGAGTGAGGAAAGCAGTGGCCCGGTTGGATCACAAAAACTCGCGGTTTTGTCAGCTTGGACCAAGAGTGCAGGTTCATGACCGGCATTGGCCCACGCGATGGTGCCGGCGCGCTGATCAATAACGACAACAAGTGCGGTGACGAAGAAATTACTCTCGAAGAGAATCGTTGCAGCAAGCTGCAGAATCTGATCGGGACTGCTACCGGCACGAAGTCCCGCCTGCAGTAATGGCCGAAGTTGCACAGCGGTCACCCCAGGTGCTGCACCGTGCCCGGAGACATCTGCAATGACAACTCCCAAGGTGCCATCCGGGCGTACCGCTGCATCCCACCAGTCACCGGACAGCACACCTTCAGCAGATTGCGAGGTGCCGTAGATGCTCAGGCCTGCGACTTCGACACTTGGGACTTCGGTGTGTGCTGCCGCAAGCGCACTAACAACCGGTGCCTCTTGTGACAAACCCTGCCTTGCGGTGCGCACCGCATCAATTTCGGTGACGAGGTTACGACGCATTGATTCGGCGTCGGTGGCAACTATTGCGATCTCGGGAGGTCCGATGGGCTCGATCACATGTTCATGGCCCAGCTCATTGGTCGCCAATTGCAGATCCGCCTGCAAGATGGCCAATGGGCGCAGCACCCATTGCCTTAGCGCCAGGAACAGGCAGACAAGAAAGGCCGTCGCGCTGAGCCCGAACATCAACAGGAACAAGCCGAGTAGCCAGGTGAATCCTTGGGCAAGATCAGCCGCTCCATCCCTTTGGTCATCAATTGCGGTAACCAGGTGCTGGGCGCCTTGGGTCATGTCGTTGTAGGCCTGGCGGGTGGTGATGGCCCAGGTCAGGGCCCGGGCCCGCTTACCCCGACCGCTCTCCATGGCGGTGGTTACCGGCTCGACCCCCGAGCTAACCCACGTCGCCTGCGAGTTCTTTGCCTCGGTCAATAATTGCGGTAGGTCAGCAATGCCAACCACCTGCGTGGCCACCTGCTGCGCAAGAGTGTCAGCTCGCGCGAGGGCATCGGTCAAACGCGTGAGAGCCGCAGGCGTGCCGACCAGAGCGTAGTCGGATAGTGCACGTGATGCATTTGCCTGTGCGAGTACCAAAGACCGCGCGGAATCAGCGGCCGGCTCGAGGGTCTGCCGCACCTCGCTCTGCAAAACAACCGTGGCGGAGTACTGCTGAATCAAGAATACCGCGCTGGTCACCACGAGAAAGAAGGCGAGGAAAGCCGCAATCAGCACCCGCCGGCGCAGAGTCATGACCTGCGCTCACCTGTTGTCACCAACACGACTCCACCTAACACGATCGTTAGGCCAAGGACGACATCACGCGTGATCGGTTCACGGATAATCAGGGCACCGAGTAGCACGGCGATCACCGGATTAACGTAGGCATAAGTCGAGACAAGTGACATTGGAGCATTGGCAATCAGATAACTGTAGGCGCTGTATCCGATCAGCGAGGCGATCACTAACCAAATCCAGCCGTTCCAGGATGCTTGGGTAAATGCGGCCAAATGGATTTGTTCACCGCGTAGAGCCCCGACCCCAAGCAGCATGGCACCCGCACCGACCAGTTCATACAAGGTAGTGACCATAGAGTTTCGCGGGAGCGGATATGAAGTCGACTGCCAAGAGAAGAAAGCCCAGCAGAAACTGGAAATCAGCAGCAGACAAGACCATAGGACAACATCACCGTCGGTCCCCGTGCGTGGCGTAGTACCCCCGGGCAGCACCATTAAAGCCAAGCCGATGAGACCAACGGCAACTCCGATTAGGGTGAGTGTTGAAGGACGATCACCGGATTTAAACCGGAGCAATACGATCCAAAGCGGCATGATAGAAATCAACAGAGCTGCAATCCCACTGGGCACGAACCGCTCCGCGAGAGCGAGGGTGCCGATGCCGACGCCGAGGAGCATGCAGCCCATCAGAATGGAGTAGGCGAATTCTGGAAGGGAGACCTGAAGTATCCGCGGGCCTTTGCTGATCGCCAGTGCCCCAGCGAGGATCAACGCTGCGGCAAGAAAGCGCAAGGCATTTGACAACAGGGGTGGCATTGACTCCAAGGTGAGGGCAATGCCGAGGTAGGTGGAACCCCAGATGAGCCAAAGGGCGATCAACGGCACCCAAATTTGAATGGGTGATACGCGCGCTACCCCCCGTACATCCACCATTGACATCCTCCTACCCTCTCACCTAGGCATGGGGGCGCGGACACCGATGGGGGGATATTCTGCGGATTAGCTATTCCCTTTCAGCACTTGAAGTTGTTGAATCATTTTGGTGATATTAGCTGTGAGATTAGGCAGATAATTGGCGCCCCGCATCAAGTCGTAACCGGGCCATCAATTGGATTGCGTGGTGGACTGTTAACTGGGGTTTTACAGTCTGGCGCACTCAAAGGCTTGCGGTCAGGGGTGCGGTTTGTCGGACCCGTTGACTCGGTAACACATAATTGTGCCGGGATTGTCCTTGATGGCTTCATTTCGCACTCTGGCCTGCCGAATCATTGGGCCCAGACGCAAAATCTAGGGGGTTCATGGGAGCGCAAGGGAATATCCGCTGGGGGCGCGGTACCCCCTGGGTTTGGCAGGTGCCCGCTTCCATACCAATGAGATGAAGAATGCGTTTTTCGTGATCAGATGGTTTGTAAAGACGGATTGCTGCCCACCGGCACGAACTCTTTTTAATACTTGCTGGGTCGCCTTGGATCAATAAGTGATGTGCCCGCGGCCGGAAGATCTCGTGATCGTCGACGCGAAATACTTTGAGCGGTCCATCAGTCCTGCCCATGATGGCGTTGTGCTCTAAATTGGGCCGGTCCGACGCCATGCCTCGAGAACTATTAGTGTCTTGGTGCCGATCACTTCACCGTGCTTACGAAGGGTATCCACCACCTCCTGCAGATGGTGCACGTTGTCAGCGCGGATGCGGACTAGTGCGTCAGGGTCGCCAGCGACAGTGAACACTTCAATGACCTCGGGAAGGGACGCGGCGGCGTTCTTAATCGAATCGACATTGGTGTTGCCCGCGAAACGTAGTTCGGTGAAGGCTTCCAAGCCACCATCTAGCCGGCCCTGGTCTATCAACGTGGTGTAGCCGGCGATGACCCCGAGGCGCTCCAACCGATCAATCCGTCGTTTAACTGGTGCCGGAGTCAATTGCACCTGCAGGGCGATATCGAGGACGGTGCGCCGACCGTTTTCGACAAGCAGGGAAATGATGCGGCGATCAATATCGTCAACCCGTGGTCCGGCTCCCATGAAATCTACCTCCAGACGCATAAATATAGCGTATCTACGGCTTAATATTTATATAAAAAGCAATAATCCCAATATTTATGCGGTAATCTTGCGTTCTGCCCGGATTTCTGTGACCCTTGGCCGCCGGTCATGTGGGTGCAAGGATGTGCCTTGGAGGATCGATGGTTGACGAACGAGTGGGCGCCGTCCAATTGCTGACCCCGGAGGGCCAACGGGTTTCGCATCCGGAGTACGACATCAATTTAAGTGATGCCGAGTTCAGGGGCCTTTATCGCGACATGGTGCTCGTTCGTCGAATCGATACCGAAGCCACCGCACTACAACGTCAGGGCGAACTGGGATTGTGGGCGCCATGCCTTGGGCAAGAGGCTGCCCAGGTGGGTTCGGCCCGAGCCATGGCCCCCAATGACTTTGCTTTTCCGACATTTCGGGAGCATGGGGTGACCTGGTGTCGGGGTGTGGCACCACTTGACATGCTCGCCATGCTTCGCGGGGTAAGCAATGGTGGCTGGGATCCGAACGTGCATAGGTGCGGTCCGTACTCGATCGTGATCGGTGCCCAGGTGTTACATGGTGTTGGTTATGCGATGGGCGTTCAGTTCGATGGTGCTGAGGACGTAGCAGTGACCTACTTCGGCGATGGGGCAATGGCGCAAGGTGATGTCAACGAAGCATTTGTTTTCGCGGCCTCTTTCTCTGCACCGGTTGTTTTCTTTTGCCAAAACAATCAATGGGCGATCTCACAGCCGCGTGATCGACAGAGCAATATCCAGATTTATGAACGTGCGGCTGGCTTTGGCTTTCCGGGCGTGCAAGTTGATGGTAACGACGTGTTGGCTGTGATGGCGGTGACAAGGGTTGCACTTGATCGGGCACGCACGGGTAATGGCCCGACACTGATTGAGGCGTTTACCTACCGGATGGGTGCGCACACCACGTCCGATGATCCGACCAGGTATCGACTCGCGGGTGAACTCGAGACTTGGCGGTTACGCGATCCAATTCAGCGTTTGCAGGTTTATCTGTCGCGTCAAGGCATAGCTGACCGCTCTTACTTCGACCAGATCGAGCAAGAGGGCGACGAACTAGCCGAACGAATTCGAGATGATGTCCGTGCGATGGTCCCGCCGACACCTGAATCAATGTTCGAGCATGTTTATGCCGAGCCCCATGCCCGCATGGATGAGCAGCGCTCAGAAATGCTTGAGTACCTGTCCTCGTTTGAGGATGCGGCGGGCTAGCGATGACAACCCTGAATATGGTAAAAGCGATAAATGCCGGCTTACGCAAAGCAATGGAACGCGATCCGAAAGTGATTCTCTTCGGCGAGGACATCGGCCGATTGGGTGGAGTGTTTCGGGTGACCGACGGTTTACAAAAGGATTTCGGTGAGCATCGTGTGCTTGATGCGCCGCTCGCCGAGAGCGGGATCGTGGGCACAGCCGTCGGACTGGCAATGCGTGGCTATCGACCGGTGCTTGAGATTCAGTTCGATGGGTTTGTCTACCCGGGGTTTGATCAGATCGTCTCGCAAGTCGCCAAGTTCCATCGGCGGATGGATGGTGCGCTGGCAATGCCAATAACCATTCGAATCCCCTATGGCGGCGGGATCGGTGCTGTCGAACATCACAGTGAGTCTCCGGAGGCGTATTTCGCTCACACTGCGGGGCTTCGGGTCCTGACCCCCGCGGACCCACAGGCTGCGTATCTCACCATCCAGCAGGCGATCGCGTGCAACGACCCGGTCATCTATTTCGAGCCCAAGCGGCGGTACTGGGACAAGGGCGAAGTTGATGAGTCGCAATTGGCCCTTGACTTAAAAGCTGTGGCAGATCCTTGGCGGGCGCGAATTGTCAGAAGCGGAACTGATGTGACGGTGGCCTGCTACGGGCCGATGGTGCGCACCTGCCTTGAAGCCGCGCAAGCAAGTACCGACGTCTCCCTCGAAGTCGTTGATTTGCAATCCTTATCGCCAATCGACTACGAGACCCTAGGCTCATCGGTTGAACGCACGAGTCGACTCGTGGTGGTGCATGAAGCTCCAATGAGCGGCGGTATCGGCGCGGAAATCGCGGCCCGCATCGGTGAAAAATACTTCTATGCCCTGGAAGCACCGGTTACCAGGATTACTGGATTCGATGTGCCTTACCCGGCAAGTCGCATTGAGGAGTACTTCTTACCGGATCTCGATCGAGTGATCGATGCTGCTGAGCGAGTGATGAGGTTCTGAGATGACTGCACCACAACCGCAGGTATTCAACCTGCCCGACGTAGGCGAAGGGCTGACCGAGGCGGAAATCGTCAAGTGGCGGGTCCGCCCGGGTGACAGTGTCGCGGTGAATCAGATAATCGTGGAGATTGAGACCGCGAAAGCGGTCGTTGAACTCCCCTGCCCCTTTGCCGGTTCGATACAGGCCCTTCATGTCCCCGAAGGTGAAATCGTGCCCGTTGGCTCACCTCTTGTCACCATCTTGGTAACGGCCAAGGCCGATGAACGAGAGCCGGTACTGGTCGGATACGGAGTGAAGGCTGACCATGAGGCTCGTCGGCGGCCGCGTAAAGCGGATGCCCGGCAAGTGGCTTCGGTCACCAGCGCAACCACAACAGCGGTGAGAACCAAGCCACTGGTCCGCAAGCTGGCAAAGGAGCTCGGGGTGCAGTTGGACTCTGTGACACCAACGGGGATTGGTGGGGTGATCACCCGTGCGGATGTGCTGGGTTCCTCCCAAGATGGTGATTTAGGTAACCAAGCGGCGGTCCCACGAGGGGGTGAGGAGCGCCAACCGGTACGCGGGGTGCAGCGAGCAATGGCAGACGCGATGGTGCGCTCAGCATTCACAGCACCGCATGTAACCGAGTGGGTCGAGGTTGATGTTTCACGGACCATCGAATTGGTTACCAGATTGCGGGCCAACTCGGCTTACGAGGGCATCAAGGTGACCCCGCTGACAATTGTTGCCGCGGCGGTAATCCACGCGGTCAAGCAATATCCGAGAATCAATTCAACGTGGATCCAGTCAGCGCAAGGCGCCGACATCGTGACCCATGCTGATGTGCATCTAGGGATCGCCGCTGACACCCCGCGCGGATTGCTGGTGCCGTCGGTTAAGGCCGCGGGCTCCATGGGGTTGCCCGAACTTGCGCGCAATATTCATGCCTTGATCGAAACGGCCCGTGCAGGTCGCAGCACTCCTGCAGATTTATCCGGGGGTACCATCACAATAACCAATGTGGGTGTCTTCGGTGTCGATGGCGGTACCCCGATCATCAATCCGGGTGAATCAGCCATCTTGGCAATCGGGCGAATACTTGAGCGGCCTTGGGTTGTCAGCGGTGCGATAGTGGTTCGGCCGATCATGCAGCTGTCATTATCCTTCGATCACCGAGTCATTGATGGCGCTCTAGGATCCAGGGCGTTGGTAAGTATGGCGAATTTCCTGGCTGATCCAGCTGTCGAAATGCTGATGGATCAGGCTACGGAGTGACGACCATGCCGTTCAAGAGCCGTTTAACTAAATCATCCGGACCGGAGACTTCAATTCGCTCTAGGAAACCTGGGTCATCGGGTGCAACGCGCCCGCACATGCGATGAACCAGATCACTGGCTGAGATCGAAAGCCGAACGGTTGGTTCCGCACCGTCTACGAAACGGGCGCGTCCATCATCATCAAGGCTGATGAATACCTCGCCGGCCAGATCGCTAATGACCAAGTTGAGCACAGCACCCACCGGTGGTCGAGAGTTCTTGCCCCATACCACCGGAAGTGCGCTCACCAAGACACTCAGTGTGACCTCGAATGACAGGCCGCTCCAGCCACCTGTTTGGTCGATGGCGTCTCGGATATCTTGCTCGTGCACCCAGGTATCGAAGGAGCGCATTGTGAGAGCTCTTTCAAGAGTGATCGGAGCGCCGAATGGCCCGCGCACCTGACTTGTTAAGTCACCCGTATCGCTTTGCAATATCGTTCGGCGTAACTCAATGAGTTCGCGCAGCTCCGTGATGAGTTCACTTGGTGAATTACCGCGCCGGGCGTATACACCTAGTTCAATAAACTTATTTGTTTCGGTAACCGCATGTGGCAGGGTGTTCCAATCCGGCTCGTCGGTAGCTCGCGGGTTACCGCTTAAGAATGATTCGAAATCAGCAAGGTGCGCAACAACATCACATACTCGCCAGCCAGGGCACGGGGTCTGGGATTGCCACTGGTCGGCAGTTAGTGGGGTGACAAGGTCGGCGACCTGAGTCAAAGCGCCTAGGGAAGCCGCTATCAAATCAGCTTTCGAGAAAGTGGTTCTCAAATTGCTCCCATCTCGCAATAGGACTTGGGCCCGGGTGCCTGTTCGTCGCGGGTAAGGTTTCCCTCGTGGGTGTCACAGTAGCCTTAATCCAATTGGACTGTTCATCGGTCGAGCCCGTGTATAAGCGTGTTCCCAGGGCTTTGGGGCTCGTGGCGAAAGCCGCCGCAAAAGCGCAGTTCATCGTATTGCCTGAATTGTGGCATGTGGGCGCCTTCGACATTGCTGCGGCCCGCGAGCACGCGCAGGCCATAACCGGTCCGCTTGTCACGGACCTCGGCGCCCTAGCCAAGCAACACGGTATCTGGTTGCATGGCGGCTCCTTCTGCGAAGAGTCCGACGGTTCTTACTTCAACACCAGTGTGCTTTTTTCACCGGAGGGTGACCTGCGTGCCACCTACCGAAAGATCCACTTATTCGGTTTCGAGGGCGGTGAGACAACTTTGATGAGCGGTGGCGAAGAGCTCGTAGTTGTTGACACTCCGCTGGGTGCGACCGGCATGGCTACGTGCTATGACCTACGCTTCCCGGAACTCTTTCGTGCCTTAACCGAAGGTGGTGCCACCGCATTTTTGGTCACCTCAGGCTGGCCCACCTTGCGCATTGGACATTGGGATGTGCTGACCCAAGCGCGTGCAATCGAGAACCAAGCTTGGCTTATTGCCTGCAATGAGGTTGGCGCGCAGCCAGGTATCGCCCTTGGCGGTCACTCGTGCGTTATCGATCCCAAAGGTGTGGTCGTGGCTAGCGGCGGCGGCAGCGAGGAAATCATCTACGTCGATGTTGACCCCGAATTACCCGAGGCGTGGCGCGTGCGATTCCCCGTACTTGGTGATATCAGGTTGCGCTAGCGGGGGACTACATTTGGTCGATAGTGGCCAGCGTGCCGATGACGATCACCGGTCTTTTGGCTGGATCAAGCCACTGCATAATCTCGGTCATGCGCTGCTCCGTGATCGCGATGCAGCCGGCAGTATTACTTCCGTTACTTACATGCAAGAAAATCCCGCCGCCACGGCTGGTGTCAGCCGGGGGTGAAGTACGGCGGGCTCCGTTATCACCAACAGTTACCGGCCCCTTGGGCAAATTGAAATCTAGGACGGCCACGTAGTTGTATTGCATCCCGTACTGCCAAAGTCGCTCAACGTATTTTCCGTATCCAGCCCAGGGCAGATCGGCATCCTGGAAAAGATTGTAGGTAGCTGGGTGTTCTGGATCGTAGGTCCACGCATCACCCCGGTCGAATTCGGTGTAGGGCAAATTGGTACCTGGATTTGGGAGTCTGCCAAAGGCTGACTCAATTGCGAAGGTGCCAGCGGGAGTCTTACCTGTGCCCTGTCTGCGGTCAGCGGCTGGCACCAAGCCGCCGTACCCCAAGCGGGCAGGTGTCGCTTCAACCACCTGAACCCAGTTGCCGGTGGTGGACCTTTCAAAGGCGCGCAGCGTGCCCGAGGTTGAAGTCCATCGAGCGGCGGTAACCACAATTACCTGATTGGAGTTTTCGACGTGCGCCAGTTTTGTCGGGAACCACTCGGGTGCGGTTGGTTGCGCAGCCATTGCCTGAGGCGAAAGCATCACCAAGATAGCTACGGTGGCAACTGTTAGCCGGTGCATCCGTGCAGATTAGTCCTGTTTGTCGCGATCTGCCAAGAGGGCAAAGCGCGCGTTATACTCGGTCAACTCCGAGTCATTGTCTCGGTCGGCTTGGCGATCGAACCTCTTTGCCTCGCGCTCGTCACTTCTCGACCATTGGACAGCGATCACAATTAGGACGATGACGGTTGGTATTTCGGAAAGACCCCAAGCTACCTGGGCTCCGATCAAGGTGTCGCGCAGTGGATCCACAATCCATTCGGGTTGCACCACCCCATACCACTCGGAGGCCAACGGAGTTGAGGCCATCATCATGGCTACCGCAAAGAATCCATGCACGGAAAGGGCCAGCATCAGCATGAGCAGGCGTCCCCAATAGGGCAGCGGCTTGGGTCGCGGGTCAATGCCGATGAGAACCCAATAAAAGAGATAGCCGGCCGCTAAGAAATGGAATTGCATGAAAACGTGCCCAGCGTGACTACCCATTAACCAGCCGAATAGTGGGGTCATGTAGAGACCATAAAGACCGAGTACGTAGATAAAAAAAACATAAAAAGGATTGGTCAGGACGCGCGTAATCCAACTATGCAGGAACCACATCAACCACTCGCGTGGACCGCGCTCGGTGCCATGGGATGGTTTGAGCGCTCGCAGGGCGAGTGTCGCCGGGGCGCCGAGGACCAACATAATCGGTGCCAGCATCGTCATTGTCATGTGCTGAAACATGTGCAAGCCGACGGAGACTTGTGAGTAGGTCGCAATGCCGGCATTGGTGCACCAGACCATGATGCCGATGCCGAGCAGCCAAGCGATCAGGCGTCCCCAGGGCCACTTATCGCCGCGGGCACGTAGGCGCGCGACACCAATGCAGTAAAGCGCAGCGCCAACAAGTCCCAAAGTCAAGAACAGTGGTTCGAGGCGAAAGCCCAGCCCGACGGTGAGCACCGTAGGTGGTGGGGGGTAGGCGAACCCGAGCAGGGTTTCACCGAATGAGTTGAAAGCTGTTTGCAGCCGTGGCGGTGCGCTGGAAGCAAGAGTTACGCCCAAGCCGACCGCGACCGCCATGATCGCAAGTTCTAGGCCGGCCATCCTGGCAAATAGTGAGACCCCGCCGGATTTACCAACTTTGGCAACTAGCCGATCGCGCATGACCCAACCGATAGCACCCAGGCAAATAATTATTAGTGCTTTGGCGAGTACGACTTGACCGTACCCGGTGGTGATCAACTCAGTGATGGTGTCAAGGCGGGTGTATGCGTTAGCCACGCCGCTAACCGCTAGCAAAGTTACGGCGACGATAGCTATTGCGGAGAAGCGTTGCAAGGAGCGTTGCACCGATCCATCGCGACGCATCGCGTGCAGCGCTAATGCCATTAGGCCACCGATCCAAACTACCGCAGCCAGAATGTGGGCAACTCCGGAGGTGATCGCGAGCGCGTGGTCACCAAGGCCCGCACCGTGGCCGCCCAGTACCGGCAGTGCGACGGCTACCAATGCCACGAGCAACCAACCGGCCTGGGCGCCGATGGTCGAGGTGATGAAGGCGCCGAAGGCCACGACAAAAGCCAGCAGTGCCGTGACCATCAGGGCGCGGGTGGCTGGAATGTCACTCGCATAGGTTGCGAAGACGGCAGGATTAACCGCCTGGCTAAGGGTGATGCCGAGGACGTTTGCTAGCACGAAAAACATCTGCATCAGGGCCAGCACGGACCAGATGAGTGCCGCTATGGAGGCACGAATGGCATCGACTCGACCGACTTGGGAAATCACCCCATCTTTACCGGCTGGGTCCAAAATGCACGCGGCCAGTAGCCAGCCGATAGTTGCGAGTGCAGCGATCTCGGTGAGAAGGCGCAGGGCTGGCACCCCCCAAACCACCAACGCCCCGGGATCAGGTAGCCCGGCAGCCGGTGGATCGTAGCTACCGCCGGCTACCACCAGTGATACTCCAAGTGCACTAACCGCCAGCGCCACGAGCGCAACGGTCAGTAGTGCGATAGCTCCATAGCCCAGTGGTTGCAGCGTGGTCCGTCGTTGGGCAGTTGGGGCACCGGTCCGGCTCATTTTCGTCCGCGCCTTGCCAAAATAATGACCGTGACTGTCGCTGCTAGGGCGAGGATTAGTCCCACGACGCCAATTGGGAAACCAGCTCCCGGTTGCCCAGCAACCACTGCAGTAGCAACGGGGGTAATAATTGGTGACGTACTCCCGATGGAGGGCGAGGAGCCGGCAAAGGTGTACGTGAAACTAATTGACCCGGTGACCGGATGGGCGTCCGCAGAGACGATCCGATAGGAAACGGTGTAAGTATCAGAGGGTAATTCCGCAGGCCAAGGGATGGTGACAATAGCGCCGGCCGAGGAGGCGACGGTGCCGCTGACAGCGGCACCGGAGCTGTTGGAAATCGCAACGGCGACGGCTTCTTCAAGTAGTGCTTCGTTGAACGTCAGCACCACCTTCGCGGGCGCAGCGCTAAGCACTGAGCCATCGACGGGGTCCGATGAAACCAATTGCGAGTGCGAATTGGCCGGCGCGAGGTTAATGAAGAGCGCAAAGCCGCCGATGGCAAAGATCAATGCTGAGCGCCGGTGCTTCATCCCCTGATCCTACGAGCAATACAAGGTCGTCGCCGCAGCAGCAAAGATCATGGTAGTAACTTGGCCTAGAACGCTTCCTCAGGAAGTTCCATGACCTCAAGGGTGGTTGCCTCAGCAACCGCACGCTCGGCAGCAAGCAGTGGTAGGCGATTACGCGCGAACCACTTGGCTGTTTCGATTTTGCCTTGGTAGAAGGTGCGATCGCGATCGGAGGAACCTGCAGCGAGTGCCGCAATTGCGACTTCAGCTTGGCGTATCAGCAGCCAGCCAATTAATAAATCACCGGTGGCCATGAGCAGGCGGGTGGTGTTCAGCCCAACCCGGTAGATTTCTTTGGAGTCAGTTTGCGAAGCAGTGGCCCACTGCCCGAGCAGACCGATGATGGCCTGCACATCCTCCAAAGCCTTGCCGAGGAGTTCACGCTCCGTCGCCAATTGCCCGGATCCCTCATCACCTTTAACCGTCTCGGTGATCTGGGATCCGAGAAAGAAAATCGACCTGAACTGGTCGCGGACCATTTTGCGGAAGAAGAAATCGAGTCCCTGAATAGCAGTTGTGCCTTCATAAAGGGTATCGATCTTTGCGTCCCGCAGGTATTGCTCGATGGGGTAATCCTGCAGGTAGCCAGAGCCTCCGTAGGTCTGCAGCGACACCGCAAGCATTTCATACGAGCGTTCTGATCCCACGCCCTTGACGATTGGCAGGAGTAGATCATTCATCCGAAGTGCGACGTCGAGGTCTACGCCCTCAACCGCAGCCTCACCCATTTCCACTAGGTCCTGCCAGTAGGCGGTGTAGGCGATGAGGGCGCGCATCCCTTCGGCGTAGGACTTCTGCAGCATCAGGGACCGGCGAACATCTGGGTGATGAACAATCGTGACACGTGGTGCGGCTTTATCGGTCATCTGCGTGAGGTCAGCACCTTGTATGCGTGTCTTCGCATAATCGAGGGCATTCAGGTAGCCGGTTGACAGGGTCGCTATGGCTTTCGTTCCGACCATCATGCGCGCATATTCGATGACCTTGAACATCTGCGCGATGCCGTCATGAACGTCGCCGATCAACCAACCGATTGCGGGTTCGTTCTCACTGAAAGTAAGTTCACAGGTGGTTGAGACCTTTAAGCCCATCTTCTTTTCAACGTTGGTTGCATAAACCCCGTTACGAGCGCCAAGTTCACCGGTCTGCAAGTCAAATAGGAATTTCGGTACGAGGAATAGCGAAAGACCCTTGGTACCAGGACCAGCACCTTCTGGACGCGCCAGCACCAAGTGCAAAATGTTTTCAGCCATGTCGTGCTCAGCGGACGAGATGAAACGTTTGACACCCTCAATGCGCCAGGTGCCATCGCCATTGTCGAACGCTTTGGCGCGACCCGCACCGACATCCGAACCGGCATCAGGCTCGGTTAGCACCATTGTCGAGCCCCAGGCCTTATCGATCGTGAAAATCGCTGCGCGTTTTTGATCTTCATTGCCGATGCTGTCGAGAATGCTGGCAAATCCCGGCCCGGACATATACATGAATGCGCCCGGGTTAGAGCCGAGCAGCAGCTCGCTGGCAGCCCACCGAAGTGACGGCGGTGCGCTAGATCCACCTAGGTGTTCGGGCAGGTCTAGGCGCCACCACTGTGACTCCATCAGCAGCCGGTAGGACTTTTTAAAACCCTCGGGCATGGCGACCGATTTGGTCTTTGGGTCATAAACAGGTGGATGGCGGTCTGAATCGGCGAAGGAGTCGGCGAGTTCACCGGTCGCTAGGCGCTCAACTTCGCGCAAGACATCATGTGCGGTGTCCTCATCCATCTCGGCAAATGGCCCTTGACCGATGCGGTCGCCAGCCCCGAAAACCTCGAAAAGGTTGAACTCCAGGTCACGAAGGTTGCTCTTGTAATGGCCCATGACCAGCCTGCTCCTTTGCTGCTATTGCCTTTGCGGCTTACCGGGGCGCCGAGCCCCGGGGCGAGGTTACCCGCCAGTAACCCAATAATGCTACTGATCAGTAACTTACGCAAGTGCCCGCCGCATTCGCCCCACCGGTGTCGCGGGCCCTGCTCATTCGCCACAATGGGGGGATGACCGGCTTTTGGATGGCCTCGGTGACCCCGATCGCCCCGCCCAGGTCGGCCAATCCCACCCTGCGGTTCCTGCTCTACGCAGCTGCGCTAACCGGTGGCTGGGCCGCCCTGCTCTGCCTGTTGGTTTATGGCATTGGGCGCGCGCTCGGGGTGCCATTTGAGGTGCAATCGGTGGTCGGGGGCAGCCAAATCGTCGTGCCGTGGCTCTTGGTCCTGATTGCGCCGTTACTCGCTGCGGTAGTAGGTGCACTGCTTTCAGCATTGATGTTGGGGCGCAGAAATGCGCGGCGCGTTGTCTATTGGGGTGGCACGCTGCTCGCCTTGATCTCCCTGGGTTCACCGCTAATGCAACCAGGTGACGTAATTTGGTCAACTCGAATCTGGTTGGTAATACTGCATGTGATCACTTGGTTCCTTGTCGTGCCGCAGCTGGCTCGAATAGTTGGGGATTCAGAGCCAGGAGCAAGTGTTGAACGCGACACGTAGCGGCCGTTCGCTCCCGGTGGCGTTAGTTGCGGCGATGCGACCGAGGCAGTGGCTGAAGAACGTACTCGTTTTCGCGGCACCGCTGGCCGCCGGTTCGCTTTTCGAACGTTCGGTTATCGTCCCGACATTGGGAGCCTTCATCGCATTTTGCCTGATCTCAAGCTCGACGTACTTGATAAACGACATTCGAGACGTTGACGCTGATCGGAACCACCCCGCTAAATGCAATAGGCCGATCGCCTCGGGCGACCTCAAGCCCATGGTCGCGACGGTCTTTTCTGTCGTACTCGCGTTGGCAGCGCTGGCATTGTCTTGGTGGATCAGGCCCGAACTAGCAGGCGTGGTTGCCATCTACTTCTTGTTCACGCTGTCTTATTCACTTTTCCTGAAGCATGAACCTGTTATTGAACTGGCTCTACTTGCCATGGGTTTCTTGTTAAGAGCAATCGCCGGTGGCGTCGCGTCAAGCTTGCCGATTTCACAGTGGTTCTTAATCGTTGCCGGTTTCGGATCCTTATTTATGGCTGCCGGAAAGCGATTCAGCGAACTGGACCGGGCACTTAATGGGTCAGCGGACAGCCCAAGCGCGAAGCGCGCGAGCCTAGCTGGATATTCGCTCGGCTACCTGCGCTTTGTTTGGGGTATTGCCGCAGCGGTCACGATCGTGGCCTATTGCCTGTGGGCTTTTGAAGTAGGTCAGGCCCCGTCCACCTGGCCTTGGGCGCAGTGGAGTGTGCTGCCGTTTGTGCTGGCAATCCTGAGATACGGCGTTGCCATTGATCGTGGCCAGGCAGAGGCACCAGAGGATGCGGTATTGCATGACAAAGCGCTGCTCACGATCGGTGCGATCTGGCTTTTCTTATTTAGCCTTGGCGCCTTGGGTTTGTGATGTCGATGCTTTCACCGCTGCGGCGTGACGAGAACGAGCAACTGCTTTCGGGGTGGGGGCGCACCGCACCTTCGCTAGCCAAGGTGGTGCAGGTCGACTCGGTGGAACAAGTCCAAGAGTGCATCCGTGGTGCCGGACGAAGGGGCGTGCTGGCGCGCGGCCTGGGGCGTTCATATGGCGACGCGGCCCAAAGCGGCGGCGCCAATGTGCTCGACCTGCGGGCGATGTCGGCCATCTCGCTGAATGCCAGCACCGGAACCGTAACCGCAGGGGCCGGTCTGAGCCTCAACGAGCTGCTGCTAGCCACGGTGCCTGCGGGTTACTTTGTGCCAGTATCCCCGGGCACGCGGATGGTAACCGTGGCAGGTGCGATTGCCGCTGATGTGCATGGCAAGAACCATCATGTCGAGGGCACATTCGGTAACCATGTGCGGGAAATCAGTCTCGTTGACGGGCGCGGTGACTCACTAGAGCTTCGGCCCGACGACCCAAAGACTCAAGAGCAGTTCTGGGCGACGGTCGGCGGCATGGGTCTAACCGGAGTCATGACTGAGGCGACTTTCAAGATGATCCCAATATCAAGTTCGTTCATAAGTGTTGACACCGAAAGGTGTGCCGACCTTGATGCCGTGATGGCACGCATGATCGAAAGCGATGAGCAGTACCGATACAGCGTTGCGTGGATAGACAGTGTCTCAGCTGCCGGCCGTGGCGTGTTGACCCGAGGTGACCACGCGGCGGCCGACCAACTGCCGGTGTCAAAGCGCGAAACTGCACTGGACTACGGCCCGAAAGCCTTGGTGTCAGCACCCGGGTTGATTCCCGGCGGCCTGCTAAACAAATTGACCGTGCGAGCGTTCAATGAAGCTTGGTATCGCAAAGCACCTAAGCATGAGCAGGGGGCGTTGCAGCCCATCTCAGAGTTCTTTCACCCGCTTGACTTCGTTGCGGACTGGAATCGCATTTACGGACCGCGTGGATTCGTACAATACCAATTCGTGGTGCCCGATGGCGCCGCTGAGATCATTGGGCTTGCCCTGCGCAAACTACAAAGCATCGGTGCTCCGAGTTTCCTGACGGTTCTGAAGAGGTTTGGTGCCGCCAACCCGGCGCCGCTGTCCTTTCCGCAGCCGGGCTGGACACTGGCCGCTGATGTGCCGGCGGGCATCTCGGGGCTCGCGGCGGTCTTGGATGAGTTAGATGAGTTAGTGGCTGACGCGGGTGGCCGTTTGTACCTAGCCAAGGACTCACGGCAGTCACCAGACATGTTCGCGCGCACCTATCCGCGCCTTACGCAGTGGCAGCGCACCCGCGATCAGATGGACCCAAAAGGAATTTTCAAGTCAGACCTAGCCAGGAGGTTGTCTTTGTGAACGATGCACTCGGTGATCCGCAGTCGGTACTTGTCCTAGGGGGC
Organism: Actinomycetes bacterium; assembly: GCA_014190275.1. Classification (GTDB taxonomy): domain Bacteria; phylum Actinomycetota; class Actinomycetes; order S36-B12; family S36-B12. The sequence continues at coordinate 29,862 of BJGE01000002.1, forward strand.
ACCAGCGAGATTGCTCTGGCCACGGTGCGGGCTTTACCGCGTCATCGCCTTAAGCGAGTGGTGTTAGCGGGGAGGCCGTCACCCGCGCGTAATGCAGCGATCGCTGCGCTAACCGGTGCGGGTATTCAAGGGGTTTCAGCGATTGATTTTGAGGCCAAGAACACCGCGGAGCACGCGTTGCTAATTAATCAGGTTTTCGATGCCGGGGATATCGACGTGGTTCTCTTGGCTTTCGGGGTGCTCGGTAACCAGGATGAAGGTGAGGCTAACCCGGATCTTGCGGTGGAGGTTGCTACCACCAACTACACCGGTGCGGTTAGTGTCGGCCTGCGGGTCGCAGCGCGATTAAAGGATCAAGGCCACGGCTCGCTCGTGGTCTTCTCAAGTGTTGCCGGTGACCGGGCCCGCCGATCCAATTTCATCTATGGGTCCACGAAAGCTGGTCTCGATGCCTTCGCACAAGGCCTCGGTGACGCATTGCATGGCTCGGGAGCAAATGTTCTTGTTGTCCGGCCCGGCATGGTGCGTACGAAAATGACCACCGGTATGCCCGAAGCACCGATGACGACCGACCCAGAAGTGGTAGCGAATATTGTTGTAGCGGGGTTACGCAAAGGCAAGAACACTGTTTATGCTCCGGGGCCGCTGCGCTTGGTCATGACCGCGCTGAAGGCTTTACCGCGCCCGGTGTTCAGGCGCCTCCCGCAATAGCCCGAAGACGACTGCGAACTACTAGTAATTCAGAAAAAAGCGAGGGTAGCTTGGACCGTTTGATGGTCAGATGCTTGGTATTCAGTGTTGAACGCCCGACCAATGACGAGCGGGCCCGCATCACCTAATTACGAGACCGCTCGGCTAGCTGGCCAGTCTTGACGTATTTCGGGCCAGAGACTAGCCTGAATATATGAGCGTGGTCAGCCCCGGCGGGTCTATCGGCATCTACGACCTAAAGAACCAGTTATCCGCGGTCCTAGAGGAAGTCATGGAAGGCAAAGAGGTAACTGTCACTAAGCACGGACGTCCCATCGCTCGCATAGCGCCCATCAAGGCGGCTGATCGCGAGGATCGGGCGGCCGCTGTTGCTGCCATCCGCCAGTTGGGTGAGGCAGTTCGCCGACTGCCTGCGGAGGCGACGGGCCGTGAGTTGATCGACGACGGGCGTGCTAGGTGAGCGACCTGGGCGGAGCCGTCCTTGATGCGTCAGCTGCCATAGGTTGGGTGCTTCGAGACGGGGACCCTGAAGCCGAAGCGAATATCGACTCTCTCTTGACCAACGGGTTCGCTCTCGTTCCCGAGTTATGGCACGCGGAGATGGCCAATGCCTTCCGCACTGCTATGCGGGCCGGGCGAGTCGACGCTGCGTTCGTGGTCGGTGTTTGCGAACGACTCGACCAATTGGATATCCGAACCGATGTTGTGGGCAGCCAGGTTCAGCGGCTAGCACTCGAGGCGCAAAAACATGGGCTCACCTCGTACGACACGTGCTACTTACTGCTAGCTATGGACCGGGGGCTTCCGTTAGCAACCCTTGACCGGAAGTTGGCTAAAGCGGCGGCGGCGGCCGACGTCGCCTTGCTCCTACCGATATGAAGCACCCGCCCATTCGGAGCGGGTGACGGGAATCGAACCCGCATATCTAGCTTGGGAAGCTAGCGCTCTACCACTGAGCTACACCCGCGAGAGCCCCAAGCGTACCTCCTCGGACGGTGCGAATCCAAGACACTAAGAAGTGGCGGCGACGGAGCGGGAGATCAGCACCGTCAGCATCAAAATAGCCAGCAATACCTGTATTGCCATGATGAGTTTGGTGGGTCGTGACATGACCGCTTCGGAGGTGGGGCCGTAGGTGGAGTTCACGTTGAGTGAGATGAAGAGGTAATCGAAAAGATTTGGGGTGGGTGCTTCTTGCCCATCGCGTGCCGGCCAGACGAATGCGCCGCCCGGGGTGGATAGGTCAAGGAGTAGATAAACGAACATGAACACCGTGACGCTCATGGCGTAGACCGCGGCGACATCCCAAAGGCTGCCAAGGCCCACGCCATCAGAGGTGTGGGCGGTGCTAAGCATTGAAATAACATTCGCAACAACTTGCACGACCGAAAATGATAAGTAGATAGCGGCTACAGGGAACAGCGCCCGTGGGTAAGGCTTGAGCAGGGACACTATCAAGGCAACAGAGGTGATCACGAACAAGATGGTGCTTGCTGTCTCCAATGTGCGAACCACGTCCGCGGTTTCTCCAGTTACCGCACCGCTCATCTCTAGGCGCCGCGACAGCAGGGTATCCATGATCCAAATTGTCAACGTGCCGGCGATCACCGTGTAGCGGCCGTGACCGTGGGTGAGTCTTTCGCGCAACCGGTCCGCGGGACCTATCGCGGTCGTATCCTCAGCTGGATAGATGGCCGGATTGACGGCCGGATCACTTGCAGACATGGTGCGTAGCATAATTGGGCTGGCCAACCTAGGGGCTGATAAGGGTTTTTACCGAGTGAATTGGGGTTGTCATGGGAGAGTCGCTATCGCCTGTTGAGGTGGCTCATGAGGCGCATCGCCACCAAAAGCACACCAATGCACACGGCCAGCCGAAAGGGCACTGGCGCATTGTGCAGATTGCCGAGGCGGTTCTATTGGCTGCCGTGACAGTGATGGCGGCATGGTCAGGGTTCGCGGCCGCTGCCTACGGCACCGAATCCCGAGTGGCATTTGCTGACGCATCAACTGCAGATACCGACGCTGACGCAAAGGCGATTGAGTCAAACGAGGTGCAGAACTTCGATGAGTCGGCATTCTTTGCCTGGTTGCAGGCGAAATCATTGGGCGATCCTGCCGCTATGTCATTCGCGGAGCAACGGTTTCAACCTGGCCTAGAGATTGCCTTCAGGGCGTGGCTAGCCGCTAATCCCGATACGAATCTCGAGGCGCCAGCAACCCCATTTGACATGGCGGAGTACGCAAAACCATTGCTTGAGGAAAGCAATACCCTCAAGATCAAGGCGGAGGTAAGTCACCTCGAAGGGGTAGAGCTGGGCATCTTGTCGGATCAATATGTTCGCCTGACGGTGCTGCTAGCAGGCGTGCTCTTCCTGGTGGGGATTGGCAGCACGTTTACCATGGTGCCCTTGAGATACGGATTGATCGGCCTGGGTATAGTGCTGTTGATCTTTGCGACGGTCTACCTAGTGAATCTGCCGCAGCCTGATTTCAATCTAGGTGTTCCGACCGAATTGGCAAGCGAGTACTTTCCGAGCACGTTAGTTTAGGGTCATGGAACAACGCAATGTGCTGGGCACCGAACTTGAACTGTGCAGCCTGGAGCCGCTAACTGGTTTTTATCGTGATGGTTACTGCAATACCGGCCCTGATGACCTCGGCTCACATACCGTCTGTGTGGTCGTGACCACGGAGTTTCTCGAACACCAACAGGCGATAGGCAATGACCTCAGCACTCCCGCGCCCCAGTACGGCTTCCCGGGCCTAGCAGCGGGGGATCGGTGGGCGGTATGCGCGGGGCGGTGGCTGCAGTCCTATTCGGCCGGGGTTGCATCGCCGGTGCTACTACGGGCGACCAATGAGCAGGCGCTATCCATCGTGCCACGGGCGGCCCTGGAAGCCTGCGCCGCTGATGCTCCAGATGACCTATCCGGTTTCAACGGCTAGATCAACTCACCGGGTAATGCCTGCTGTTGGTACCCTTCGCGAGTGTTGCTTTCCGATCGGGATATCAAGTCTGAGATAGCCGCCGCGCGCGTGGCCATCGAGCCCTTTGACCCGGGGATGATTCAGCCATCCAGTATCGACGTGCGCCTTGATCGCCTCTTCCGGGTTTTTGAGAATCATCGCTACCCGCATATTGATCCCAGTATCGAGCAGCCCGAGCTAACCAGATTGATTGAGCCCGAAGGTGACGACCCGTTCATTCTGCATCCGGGCGAATTTGTCTTGGGCTCCACCTATGAGGTTGTGACATTGCCTGACGACATTGCCGGGCGGCTCGAAGGTAAGTCATCGCTGGGCCGACTGGGTCTGCTGACCCATTCTACGGCCGGCTTTATTGACCCAGGGTTCTCCGGCCATGTCACCCTTGAACTTTCCAATGTCGCCACCTTGCCGATCATGTTGTATCCCGGCATGAAGATCGGCCAGCTGTGCTTGTTCCGACTCTCTAGTCCGGCGGAGCATCCATATGGTTCGGAAAAGTACGGCTCGCGGTATCAAGGCCAACGCGGGCCGACAGCTAGTCGGTCATTTGCGAACTTCCACCGCACTGACGTTTAGCGACTAGCCGTCCACAGCCTGCCCTTATGGGCTGGCGAACCGGTGCGGGTGCACCAATTGTGGTGGAGTGACGTGGACGATCTGAGCTACGAATTCGTGGGCGACTTTCGGGCGTTGGGCAGGAAGCTCTCTTGCGGGTCTTCGTGCATTTTCATGGGAGTCGGCTCCGAAGCTTTCTAGCTGAAGTTGAGGACGGCATGTCACCTGCTGAGCTACTTGATCACCGCGCGCGCGCGAAAGCTCTGGGCCTGTGTGCCGAATTGGCCCATGCGCGAAGGGCACGCCACCTGACTCAGGCGGCCCTGACTCGAATTTCCGGGGTCACCCAGTGCGAAATAAGTCGAATTGAAAGCGGATTAACCTCACCCACCACCGCGACACTAACCCGGCTATTAGTTGCATTGGATGTCGACTTGCGCTTAGTGCCGCATGAGGATCTCGTCGAGACGTCAGACAAAGCGGATTTCGCAGCCCGGGTTAAGGCTGGATAGCTGCTGCTAGCCCTTACTTGCTGAAAGCAGGAGTGAGGCAACATCGACAACCTCAACCCCGGCAGCGCCACCTTCTTGCTGGCGGGTGGTAACCGCATCGTTGAGCATCACCGAGCAGAACGGGCAGGCGACGGCGATCTTCGCGGCGCCGGTCGCGATGGCCTCATCACCGCGATTCATGTTTACCTTGGTGCCAATCTTTTCTTCCATCCACATGCGGGCACCACCGGCGCCACAGCAGAACGACTTATCGCCATGGCGTTCCATCTCGACTCTGTCGACACCGGTGGCATCAATTAGGTCGCGCGGTGGCACATATACCTTGTTATGACGACCCAGATAGCACGGATCGTGGTAGGTGACTTTCTCTTCGATCTTGCTGACGGGTGTCAAGCGGCCGGCCTTGACTAGGTCATTGAGCAACTGGGTGTGATGCACTACCTCGTAGTCGCCACCAAGTTGCGGATACTCACGTTTGAGCGTGTTCAGGCAGTGGGGGCAGGTGACCACGATCTTCTTCGCCTTGATCTCGTTCAAAACTTCAACATTTTGCATACCCTGCATTTGGAACAAGAATTCATTACCTGCACGGCGTGCTGGATCACCGGTGCAGGTCTCGCCTTCACCGAGCACCATGAAATTCACACCAGCAATATGCATTAGTTCAGCAACCGCCTTGGTGGTGCGCTTGGCCCGATCTTCGAAGGCACCCGCGCAGCCAACCCAAAATAGGTAGTCGACGTCCTCGGGGATGACGTCCTCACCGTTGCTCCCGAAGACATTAACCTCGAAGTCAACCTCGGTGATCCAGCCGTTTCGATCAGCGGCATTCATGCCCCACGGGTTACCCTTGGCCTCAATGTTCTTGAACATGCCATTGAGCTCGCTGGGGAATTCGCTTGCGATCATGACCTGATTGCGACGCATGTCGGCGATATGGTCAATATGTTCGATATCGACCGGGCACTGATTCACGCAGGCGCCACACATCGTGCAACTCCACAGCGCAGCTTCGTCAATTATTGGCAGGTCAAGGCCGGTGGTGCGGTGGCCGTCGAAGGTGTAGCCGTCATCACCGGAGTGCTCGCTGCCTTCGCGCGAGCCAATAAACGGCCGTTGCACTTCACCTTGGACAACAGGTGACACATAAGCGAGGGCTTCGGGAAGCAAGTCACCGGGCTCGGCCACCTTGTCTTGGTACTTACTAAATAGGCGGCCGGCCTCGAGATACGGGGCGGATGCGAAGAGGTTCTCGCGCAGATCCATGATGAGGAGTTTGGGGCTGAGCGGCTTACCGGTGTTCCAGGCCGGACACTGCGACTGGCAGCGGCCACATTCGGTGCAAGCCATGAAGTCGATGTAGTTCTTCCAGGTGAAGTCAGCGATATGGCCTTTGCCAAATAGTGCATCATCGGGTGGATCCTCGAAGTTGACCGGGGCGCCCTGGTAGTAGATGGGTAGCAGCGGGCCGAGGGCATCGGGGCGACGCGAGGTGTAGACATTTACCGGCGCGGTAGCGATGTGAAGGTGCTTTGAGTGTAGAACGATCAATAAGAAGACGAGCACGACGCCGATCTGTAGCCAGATGCCGACTGTCTCGACGATTACTAAGGTTTCCTCGCTAAGCCCCGACATCGAAGATCCAACCCAGTCGGAGAAGAAGGCGCCGCTTTCAAATGGGAGATTGCCGAGTGCCGATTGCGCACCTCGGTAGAGGAAAAGCGTCCAGACCACATTGAAGATCATGAACAAAATCAGCCAAGCGCCCTTGGTATGGCTGCCGAAGAACCGCGAGGCGCGACCTTCCTTGGCTGGGTTATTGGTCAGGCGAATAATCGCAAATAGACCGATGCCGACGAGAACTAAAACCCCGAATAGATCTTCTAGGAAACCAATGATCGCCCAACGTCCGACAACGGGAATTCCAAAATCCGCGATGAAGAGGGCGCCGTAGGCTTCCAAAATAGTCAGGCCAAGGACTAAGAACCCCCAGAACGCAAAGACGTGCGCGATACCGGGTACCGCCCACTTAAGTAATTTGCGCTGGCCGAGCACCTCGGTGGCCTCGGCCTCCACCCGGCGCGGCGCGTTCTTGGTGCGGCCAACGGCGGGTCTGCCGGTGCCAACAAGTTTGAAGAGGAACAACCCCCGCTTCGCAGCGAGCCCGAGGAGAATGACCGTGAGGAGCACACCGATCACAGCGCGAAGAAGCAAAGCACCTCCATGCAAGGAACAACCCGTCAGCAACCTGTGACAGTACCAAGCGTAGTGGAGTTAGTTCGCCATCGCAGTAGGCAGTTGCCCAAGTGCGACCAATGCCACATCCTGGAAGTCCTCGGGATGGTCCTTCGCGTAGGAGGTCAGATCCTGAATCATTTGCGGGGCCCAGAACATCTTGAGGTGCGTGGCTACGGCCTCGATCGCCGCCAATTGGTGGAGGTGAGTGTTGTTCGAGGTGATTTCATTTACCATCCGGACCAAGGTGGCGATGGCATCCTCATGGACTTCAACGCGCAGTTCCTCCAGACCGAGGTCTTCGGCTGATGCCAACCCACCGGCCTGGAGGGTGGGTCGTACCTCGACCGCGGTGACCTTGTATTCAGGGCAGTTGGTCGCCCAGTCCGAGTACTCGGTGGTCACGACATTGGCGCCACTTACGGGAAAGTGGAATGTCGTGTAAACCACGCCGGGGGGCACGCGCTCGGAGATGCGCGCGTGCATCTTGGTCTTGCCAACGCGGCTGGCTAGCTCAACCCAAGAGCCATCTGTGATTCCACGCAGTTGTGCATCTGACTCATGAATATCGAGAAAATCCTCAGATTGCCAGATGACATTTGCGGTGCGCCTTGTTTGCGCTCCCACGTTGTACTGGCTGACGGCGCGACCGGTGGTGAGGAGCAGCGGGTAGCGCCGGGTAGAACGCTCAGGAGTCGGTACGTAGGGGGTTTCGACAAAGCGGCCTTCGCCACGGGTGAACTCACCAACGTGCATTGTCGGCGTGCCTTCGGGGTGCTCGGTGTTGCATGGCCATTGGATACTGCCCAGTTCATCGAGCTTCGCGAAGGAGACACCGGCGAAGGTGGGGGTAACCTGTGCGATTTCGTCCATGATTTGCGAGGCATCGTCGTAATGCATTGGGTAGCCGAGGGCTTTTGCCAGATCGCAGGTCACCTCCCATTCGGCTTTACCTGTTCGACTGGCCATGATTGGGCGCACCCGATTGATGCGGCGCTCGGCGTTAGTGAAAGTGCCGTCCTTCTCTAAGAATGAAGTTCCGGGTAAGAAGACATGTGCGTAGGCCGAAGTTTCGTTTAGAAACAGATCCTGCACGATAACTAAGTCCATTGAGGCTAGAGCATTTGTCACATGCGAGGTATTTGGATCAGACTGCGCAATGTCTTCCCCTTGAATGTAGATACCGCGGAAACTTCCGACCACGGCCGCATCGAGCATATTAGGTATGCGCAGCCCCGGAACCGATTGCAACTCGCGGCCCCAAAGTGCCTCGAATTGCTGCCGCACCGCATCATCTGATACATGCCGGTAGCCGGAGTACTCATGGGGGAACGAGCCCATGTCGCAGGAGCCCTGCACATTGTTCTGCCCACGCAGTGGGTTAACTCCGACACCCTCACGACCGATACTTCCGGTGAGCATGGCCAAGTTGGCCATGCCGATGACCATGGTTGAGCCCTGGCTGTGCTCGGTGACTCCGAGGCCGTAATAAATCGCGGAGTTTGGTCCGGCGGCGTACAGACGAGCCGCACCGCGGAGAGTATCCGCCGGCACCCCGGATTCGGTGGCGACTGCCTCCGGGCTGTTGCTAGGAAGTTTAATGAAGTCCTCCCATGCCTGGAAAGCTTCGTCATCACAGCGCGCCGCTATGAAGGCTTTGTCATGGAGTCCTTCGGTCAAGATGACGTGGGCCAGCGCATTTATTACCGCAACGTTGGTGCCCGGCTGCAACTGCAGGTGGTAGTCGGCCTTGATATGCGGTGAACGCACCAAGTCGGTAGTCCGTGGATCAACCACTATCAATTTGGCCCCGGCTCGAAGTCGTCGCTTCATTCGCGACCCAAAGACCGGATGGGCATCGATTGGGTTGGCTCCGATCACCAAGATTACGTCAGATTTTTCAACGGACTTGAAATCTTGGGTGCCGGCCGACGTGCCGAAGGTCTTTTTGAGTCCGTAGCCGGTTGGTGAATGGCAGACCCGGGCGCAGGTATCAACATTGTTATTGCCGAATCCAGCCCGCACGAGCTTTTGAACAACATAAACATCTTCGTTGGTGCACCTAGATGAGGTGATGCCACCGATGCTGTCGATACCGTACTGCGCCTGGATTTCTTTGAGTTTATTCGCTGCGTACCCGATCGCCTCTTCCCACGGAACTTCGCGCCACGGATCGGTAATGGCTTCCCTTATCATCGGTTTTAGAACCCGATCTGGGTGCGTGGTGTAGCCGAAAGCGAAGCGCCCCTTGACGCAGGAGTGACCTTCATTGGCGCCACCATCTTTATAGGGCACCATGCGCACAAGTTCGTCACCGCGCATTTCAGCTTTAAATGTGCACCCCACCCCGCAATAGGCGCAAGTCGTCAGCACGGTACGGGTCGGGGTGCCGAGTTCGATGACCGCCTTTTCCTGCAGGGTTGACGTCGGGCAGGCCTGCACGCAGGCGCCGCAGGAAACACACTCACTCTCCAGGAAATTCAGGCCACCAGGGCTCACTTTGGAATTGAATCCGCGCCCCTCAATAGTTAACGCGAAAGTGCCTTGGACTTCACTGCACGCCCGCACGCAGCGGCTGCAGACAATGCACTTGCTCTCGTCGAAGGAGAAATACGGATTACTGTCGTCGGTTGGTGCATCAAGGTGGTTCTCACCGGCGTAGCCGTAGCGCACATCCCGCAACCCCACCACACCCGCCATGTCCTGGAGCTCGCAGTCACCGTTAGCCGGGCAGGTCAGGCAATCAAGTGGATGGTCGGAGATGTAGAGCTCCATCACCCCGCGTCTGAGTCGATCGAGTTTGGGGGAGGTGGTGTGCACCACCATGCCGGACTCACATGGGGTGGTGCAGGAGGCCGGAGTCCCCTTCTTGCCATCGATTTCAACCAAGCACAATCGGCACGATCCAAATGGCTCGAGTGAGTCGGTTGCGCAAAGTTTCGGTATCGGTATGCCGGCTTCACTTGCGGCACGCAGGACAGACGTGCCGACTGCCACCGATACATCATGGCCATCGACGCTGACGGTGACTGTTTCGCTCCCCATTTTGGCCGGGGTGCCGTAATCATGCTCGCGTAAAATTGTCATCGCTGGAAGTCCTCCGGGAATTGGCGGAGTGCACTCAGTACCGGCATCGGGGTCAAGCCGCCCATGGCACAGAGTGAACCATCAATCATCAGGTCGCACAAGTCGTTGAGTAATTCCAGGTTCTCGTTTCGATCGACGTTATTGATGATCTTGTCGATGACTTCGGTCCCGCGCACCGAGCCCACGCGACACGGCGTGCACTTGCCGCAGGACTCCTTCGAGCAGAATTCCATGGCAAAGCGCGCCTGTTGGGCCATATCGACCGAGTCATCGAAGACAACAATCCCACCGTGCCCCAGCATGCCGCCGGCGGCGAGCAGCGCTTCGTAATCCATCGCCACATCCAGTGCACTGGCCGGGAAATAGGCACCCAGGGGCCCGCCCACCTGAACGGATCGAACGGGTCGACCGGAGCGGGTACCACCCCCATACGTCTCAACCAACTCCTTGAGGCTGATCCCGAAGGCGCGCTCCACGATCCCACCCCGAGCGATATTGCCGGCAAGTTGGAATACCTGGGTACCGCGGGAGCGGTCAGCGCCAAGGGCTTGATAGGCGGCGGCGCCCTGGGCCAAGATCATCGGCACGGTACCCAAGGTCAAGACATTGTTGACGATGGTGGGCTCACCGAAAAGCCCGTGCAGGGCCGGAATCGGCGGCTTGGCGCGCACCATTCCGCGTTTGCCCTCAAGGCTTTCGAGCATCGCGGTTTCCTCACCGCAGACGTACGAGCCGGCGCCGACCCGCACGGAGATGTCGAAAGCCTTACCGCTACCGAGTACATCGTCACCGAGTAGGCCGCATCCCCTGGCGATCAGCAAGGCGGCTCGCATGGTGGCAATTGCATCCGGGTACTCGGACCTGATGTAGATCAAGCCCTTGGTTGCCCCGCCCGCGATGCCGGCGATGGCCATGCCTTCGATGAGGGTGAATGGATCACCTTCCATCAGCATTCGATCGGCGAAGGTGCCGCTGTCGCCTTCATCGGCATTGCAGCAAACATACTTTTGCCCCGACTCGGCCTCCAGCACCGTGCGCCATTTAATGCCAGCGGGGAACCCTGCGCCACCTCGGCCACGCAACCCGGAGGCTAGTACTTCCTCGACTGTTTTCGAAGGTCCAAGTGCAATGGCTGTTCGCAAGCCGGTGAGGCCACCGTGGGCTTCGTAGTCGTTGATGTCTAGTGGGTCGATAACACCAACGCGCGCGAAGGTCACTCGCTGCTGATCGGCTAGCCACGGGATATCCTCAACAATGCCAACGGAAAAACCGTTATCAGCACCGGTTAAGAAATCCGAATCGAAAAGTGCAGCAACATCGGCGGCGGTCACTGGGCCATAACCGACCCGGCCTTCAACCGTCTCGACTTCAACCAGTGGTTCTAACCAGAGCAGTCCCCGTGAACCGTTGCGCACCAACCGAATATCAATATCTCGCCGCCTCGCCTCGGCGGTAATCGCAAGGGCAACGGCAGTCGCACCGACCGAAGTCGCGGCGCTGTCGATAGGCACATAGACGGTGTTTGTCATAGTGCCACCCGCGCATCGGAAAGGGCAGCCTCAAGAGTATTCGGTGTAAGCCGCCCAACTAGCCGCTCATTGATGAGCGCGGCTGGGCCGAGTGCGCAGTTACCGAGGCAGAAGACCTCGACCACATCCACTTGGTCGTCGGTGGATCTGCCGCCTACCGGGGCGAGGTTCGCACTCACGTGGACAATCAACTCACGTGCTCCCGCGGCTTGGCAGGCCTCAGCAACGCAGATCGCGACAATTATTGGGGCGGAGGCCGTAGTGCGCAGCTCGTGGTAGTAGGTGAGCACCCCGTGGACGTCAGCCACCGAAACATTAAGTGCCACCGCGATTTGGGCCACCGCCTCCTTGGGCACGTAGCCGAAACCCTGCTGCACCGCCTGCAGTGCGGGGAGGATAAGGCGTTCGTCGTAGGGGAGGAGCTTAAGCAACTCTTGGCCGTCCGCCTGCGTCCACGGTCTTACTCGGTGCGCCACTGATGCCATCCTTTCGCCCGGAGCAGGTGCCGCCTTGCTACCTGATGATAGGGGATCAAAAAATTAGTATAACCAATTTCACCATTCGGGTTGACGTGGGGGGTTTCCGAGAGGACAGTGCCGAACAAGGCGAATCGACGCGCACGCTGCCCGCTAATAGGGGGGTTAGCAGCGTGCATATGAAAGGTGGCGCATATGGGCGCAGTTGGATTGCTGTATGTCGGTGCAGTTCTCTTCCTAAATGGGACGATGTTGCTCGGCTGGATTGACAGTAAGTCTGCAGCACCGCTTAATATTTTTGTGGGAATTCTGCAGGTGATTACACCGACGTATTTAATCATAAATGCAAATGGTGACATGACGACTATTCTGGGAGCCTCTGGACTTTATTTGTTCGGGTTCACATATTTGTACGTGGCTTTTAATCTCTTTTTCAACCTGGATGGCACTGGTTTGGGAATGTTTTCACTGTACGTCGCTATCGCGGCGGTGTTTTTCTCCTTAGTGTCCTTCAATGCGGGTGACCCAGTTTTCGGGGTCATCTGGCTGTACTGGGCATTCCTGTGGTTGCTGTTCTATCTATTGCTCGCACTTAAGCGAGACAACTTAGGAAGATACACGGGTGGAGTGGCTGTCGTTCAGGGTTTTGTGACGGGCTTTGTCCCGTCATTCTTGCTCTTGACCGGACGCATTGCGGACATTGAGTCTGGGACGCTAGCCATAGTCCTGGCCGTGGTTGGAGTTGTTCTCTTTGCTGGTCTCTACGTGAAGTTGAAGGCACCTGTAGCTGCTTGACCAGTTTGACAAATGTTTATTGGTAATTCCCCATCAATTATTTGGAGTGCTAATGCCAAAGAATTTATTTCCGCTAGATAACAAGAAGTCATTCACAAATCAAAAGCATGTCGGCCACAACCGCTGGCATCCAGATATCCCGCACAATGTCACGGTGAAACCGGGTGACAGTTTTCACGCCGATTGTCGTGAGTGGTTCGACGGTGCCATCCGAAACAATGATTCAGCGGACGATGTTCGTGATGCGCCACTCGCTGGCGTGCACGTACTCTCCGGCCCGTTTCGGATTGAAGGTGCCAAGCCAGGTGACCTACTCGTGGTCGACATCCTCGACGGTGGCCCCTGTGGCGACCCAGATGGTGATCGCCTCACCGAAAACCGCGATGGCATCTCCGGCGAAGGCTGGGGCTACACCGGTGTTTTCCCACTGGAGAATGGCGGCGGCTTCCTCGTCGATCAGTTCCCCGATGCCTACAAGGCGATTTGGGATTTCAATGGTGGCAAGGCGACGTCACGCCATATCCCCGGAGTTTCGTACACCGGTATTTTCCACCCCGGACTCATGGGCACCGCCCCTTCGGCGGAGTTGCTAGCCAAGTGGACCAAGCGGGAGAAGGCGCTTATCGCGACCAACCCGACCCGGGTACCACCCCTTGCGCTGCCACCGAACCCTGATAGTGCGATCTTGGGCAAGCTCAAGGGTGCGGATTACGATCGGGTGGCCGGTGAGGCTGCACGTACTGCACCACCACGCGAAAACGGTGGCAACCAGGACATCAAGAACTTCACCAAGGGCACCCGGGTCTTCTACCCGGTGTTTGTTGATGGAGCGAATTTGTCCTTCGGTGACCTCCACTTCTCACAGGGCGACGGTGAAATCACTTTCTGCGGCGCCATTGAGATGGGTGGGTTCTTGGACCTCGGTGTTGACGTCATCAAGGGTGGTATGGAGAAGTACGGTGTCTCCGAGAATGCCATCTTCATGCCGGGCAACACCGATCCGCAGTACAGCGAATGGCTAGCCTTCTCGGGCACTTCGGTGACACTAGATGGCGAGCAGAAGTACTTGGATTCGTTCCTGGCGTACCAGCGGGCGAACCTGCATGCAATCGACTACCTGATGAAGTTCGGGTATACCGCTATCCAGGCCTACATGATCTTGGGTACGGCACCTGTCGAAGGTCGCCTTTCGGGCGTCGTTGACATCCCGAATGCTTGCTCGACGGTTTACATCCCGCGGGCAATCTTCGACATGGACGTCGCGCCGAGTGCAAGTGGTCCGACCCAGGTCAAGGGCAGCGTTGCATCAGGTGGCATGGATGTGCCGATGTCACGTTGGGCAGATCACGTCGAAGGCAAGTGGGCTCCGTACCCCTGGTAACCCGCATTAATGAAAAAGTGCGGGCTCCCGAAAAGGGGGCCCGCACTTTTCATGTTTAGGGTCTGGGAAGTTTCTGCAGGAGTGGATTATTAGGGGCCATCGGCTGGGTCTTGCGCCGACCGTCATTGGGTATTGAAGTAACTACTTCTGGACGGTCACTGGTCGCCTTGGTCGAGTCGATCAGTTTCATCCGCTTTTGATCAACTGCAGAGACAAGTGGCATCGAGAAAACTCGCTGTGCTGGCTGCTCGCAGACCGGGCATTCTATGCTCTCCGTGGCCTCGCCCATGGGCCGGTTCACGTCGGTAGGGCCGTCAATAACACAGTTGTACTGGTACGTAACCATTGGAATTACTCCTTATCGCCTCGTGAAATCTCTGGGATCAAGAAATCACCTAGGACGATTGTTGGGGCAATAGCCATTCCCGTCAATCGATTTGCCCTACTTGGTCGCGGTGACGCCAAATTGCTCCTAGGGCCGGACGGATTTAACGGCTGCGCCAACCGCTGCGAAATCGCGCATCGATTGGTCCAACAAGAGCTTGGCCTGCAGGCCTTCAAAGAGTGAAAGCTTGGACCGCAGCAAGGGCTGCATCTCGGCTAGGGCAGCGGCGGTTGACGCACTTGCGGTGTCAAAGGCGCGGCTGGCCGCATCGGCGGCCTGCTGGACGCGGGTGTCAATGGCTCCAGAGCGTGCCAGGGCGCGGGTGGTGCGGGTCTTGGCTTCTAGTTGAGCCAAGGTCAGATCGGCCTTGGCTATTAAGGCCTCGGCGCGCTCATTTTGCTCGGCGGTGAGCCGGTCACCGTAGTTGGTGAGGAACCCACTTAGGTCCTGGCGGGACTGGGCTCGAAAGCCGCTAACTGCCCGGTGGGCGGCATTGGCCGAAGCCACGCCAGCAGCACTCGTAGCCGAAGAAATGGCGGCCACCGGTGCTAGCGGAACAGCGGTTGCAGGTGCCACCGCGGCCAGGAGGAGGGCGCCGAGGAGTGCTGCAAAGCTGAGCTGGAGTCGGCGCATGTGGCTTGGACGCGCCGGTGGGGTCGAATGTTCCGGGAATAAGCCCGCTGAGCCAGTGGTTATCAACTATGAGTTGACCTGGCTCAAAGTATGTGAGTACCAATTTGCATATTAAGTGGGTTGGGTGGACACTTAGGGCAGACCCCCGGATCAACCGGTAGCAACTAAAAAGGAGTACGGACATCATGGCCCGAGCAGTAGGTATCGACCTTGGTACGACCAACTCGGTCGTATCGGTCCTCGAAGGCGGCGAACCCGTCGTTATTGCAAACGCGGAAGGTTCCCGGACGACCCCGTCCGTGGTGGCTTTTGCCAAGAATGGTGAAGTGCTGGTCGGCGAGGTCGCCAAGCGCCAGGCCGTCACCAATATTGATCGCACGGTGCGCTCGGTCAAGCGACACATGGGCACCAAATGGACCGTCGACATCGACGGCAAGAACTACACCCCCCAGGAGATCAGCGCCCGCACCCTGATGAAACTCAAGCGCGACGCGGAGGCCTATCTCGGCGAGAACGTCACCGACGCGGTTATCACCGTGCCTGCCTACTTCTCCGACGCCGAGCGCCAAGCCACCAAAGAAGCTGGCGAGATCGCCGGCCTCAATGTGCTTCGGATTATCAACGAGCCGACAGCGGCGGCGCTGGCTTATGGCCTCGACAAGGGTGATAAAGAGCAAACCATCTTGGTTTTCGACCTCGGCGGCGGCACCTTCGACGTCTCACTCCTTGAAATCGGCGACGGTGTTGTCGAGGTTAAAGCAACAAGTGGCGATAACCATCTAGGCGGCGATGACTGGGACAACAAAGTTGTCGACTGGATGGTCACCGAGTTCAAGAATGCACACGGTGTCGATCTTTCGAAAGACAAGATGGCGATGCAGCGGCTGCGCGAGGCAGCAGAGAAAGCCAAGATCGAGCTGTCGAGTTCGATGCAGACCTCCATCAACCTGCCATACATCACGGCGAGCGCTGATGGCCCTCTACACCTTGACGAGACTTTGAGCCGGGCGCAGTTTGAGTCGATGACCCAAGACCTACTCGATCGCACCAAGGCGCCATTCCAGGCGGTCTTGAAGGATGCGGGAATCGCACTCGACAAGATCGACCAGGTCGTGCTCGTCGGCGGATCAACTCGCATGCCAGCCGTTACTGAATTGGTCAAGAAGGAAGCCGGCAAGGAGCCGAACAAGGGTGTTAACCCAGATGAGGTCGTCGCCGTTGGCGCGGCCCTGCAGGCGGGTGTGCTGAAGGGTGAAGTCAAGGACGTTCTGCTGCTCGATGTGACCCCGCTATCGCTGGGCATCGAGACCAAGGGCGGTGTCATGACCAGACTAATCGAACGCAACACCACCATCCCGACGAAGCGCTCTGAAACCTTCACCACGGCGGACGACAACCAGCCTTCGGTACTGATTCAGGTCTACCAGGGTGAGCGTGAAATGGCCGCGTACAACAAGCGACTTGGCACCTTCGAGCTGACTGGCTTACCGCCGGCACCGCGGGGCGTCCCGCAGGTTGAAGTCACCTTCGATATCGATGCGAACGGGATTGTCCATGTGTCGGCTAAAGACATGGCGACCGGTAAAGAGCAGTCCATGACAATCTCGGGAGGCTCGGCGCTGGGCAAGGACGAAATCGATCGCATGATGCGGGAGGCCGAGCAGCACGCTGATGAAGACAAGCAGCGTCGCGATGAGGTCGAGGTCCGAAACACCGCCGAAGGGCTGGTCTATCAAACCGAGAAGTTCCTTGCGGATAACGCCGACAAGGTACCGGCGGATGCCAAGGCGAATGTTGAGGGCCCACTCGATGAGCTGAAGAAGGCCATTGAAGCCAATGACATCCCAGGAATGCGCGCGGCAACCGACAAGGTTGCCCAAACCAGCCAGACCCTGGGCGCAGCGATGTACGCGACAGCGCAAGCAGCCGGTGGCTCGGAAGGAGCAGCGGAGGCCGAGGCCGAGATGGCCGAGGACGATGTTGTCGATGCCGAAATCATTGACGAGGAAGAAGCCAAGTGAGTTCTGAATATCAGAACGAGAATGAGGAGCAAGGTGTTCGGGTAACCGACAAGCGTCGGATTGATCCGAATACCTATGCCCTACGTGATGTTGATGTGCAACCGGAGTCAGTGGAGGTGCGCCAGCAAGACGATGCTGGCGCACCCGCCACCGCTGAAGTAGACAAGTTGGCCGAACTAACGAATGACCTGCAACGGGTACAGGCGGAGTACGCAAACTACCGGCGTCGGGTGGATCGCGACCGTGAACTCGTCAAGGAGAATGCAATCGGCTCGGTGATTGCAGCGCTGCTACCAATAACCGATGACATCGATAGAGCGCGCGAGCACGGGGAACTAGAGGGCGCCTTCCGCAGTGTCGGCGAGGCGCTCGAGGCCGCGTTGGCGAGGTTGGGCTTGGAGAAATTCGGCGAGGCCAATGAACCCTTCGATCCGAATCTGCACGAGGCACTGTCGACTGAATCCCGTGCGGATATCTCTGAGCCAACGGTGACAGCTTTGTATCAGCCGGGCTATCGCTATGCGGGGCGTGTGTTGCGTCCGGCCCGAGTTGCTGTTGCGGGGACCGACTAACTGTGAACAAAGACTGGCTCGAGAAGGACTTCTACGCGATTCTCGGCGTCAGCAAGGATTCCACGCCGGATGAAATAAAGAAGAAGTATCGCAAACTTGCACGCGAGCTGCACCCGGATAAGAACCCAGGCGACGCTAAAGCTGAGGAGCGCTTTAAGCAGGTTTCCGAGGCTTATGACGTGTTGTCCGATGATGCGAAGCACAAGGAGTACGACGAAGCCCGGTCGTTATTTGCCAACGGTGGCTACCGCGCAGGCAGGTTTGGTGGTGGCCCGGGTGCAGGCCAAGGTGCTGGGCAATACAACGTGAACATGGAAGATCTATTTGGGGACGGCAATAGTGGTTTCGGCGATTTCCTCGGCGGGATCTTCAACCGCGGCCGGCCGGGCCGCACTGCGCAGCCGCGTCGCGGTGGTGATCTGGAGAGCGAACTGACGCTGTCCTTTGATGATGCACTTGATGGGGTAACAGTGCCACTGCGTTTGAGCACTGAAGCAAGTTGCAAGACCTGCCACGGCACTGGTGCAAAGCTTGGTACTTCCCCCCGGGCCTGTCCGGCCTGCGAGGGTGCTGGCCAAACCGCTCGTAACGCCGGTGGTTTTGCTTTTGCAGAGCCGTGCACGGTCTGCCGTGGTCGCGGCGTATTCGTCGATGAACCGTGTACGGGATGCCGTGGATCGGGGCGTGGCCTGAGCACCCGCACGGTGCAAGCGCGAATCCCAGCAGGGGTTAAAGATGGCGCTCGCATTCGACTCAAGGGCAAAGGGGCACCCGGTGAACGTGGTGGCCCCGCCGGCGATCTTTTCGTCGTGGTCCACGTAACCGGGCACCCGATATTCGTGCGCAAGGGTGACAACATCACCTTGACAGTGCCCGTGACTTTCGTCGAGGCAACCCTCGGTGGGCAAATCTCGGTGCCGGTGCCACGTGGTGGTTCGGTCAAATTGCGGATACCGGCGGGCACCACCAACGGCCGCACTTTCCGGGTTCGCGATAAAGGGATCTTGCGCAAGGACGGCACCCACGGGGATGTGCTCGCCATGGTGGACATCGCAGTGCCACAGAAACTAAATGACGAAGCTGAGAAGGCACTTCGTGCCTATGCCGATCACACCGCAGATCACGATCCGCGAAAGGACCTCTATTCGATGACCGGGGCCGAGGGTGAGTTATGAACGAACCCAATCGCGGCTACCACGCATCCGCCGACTCTCCCGTGTACATCATTTCTGTAGCAGCCCAACTAACCGGGCTGCATCCGCAGACCCTGCGGCAATATGACCGAATGGGTTTAGTCTCGCCAACGCGACTGGGCGGGCGTAATCGGTTGTACTCGGCCAATGACATCACGCGGCTGCGTGCGATAACCGATCTATCGGCCGAGGGTCTGACCTTGGAAGGGATCCGTCGAGTCCTGGAACTTCAGTTAGAAGTGGATCGATTGCGTGGCAGATTACAGGAGTTTCACCGAGAAAAATCAGCAACAGCTTTAGTAGTTTGGCGACCGGCGAGGAAGCAATAACCATGGATTTCCAGTTCACCACCAAGTCTGCGGATGCACTCAGCGCTGCCGTCCGCATTGCTGCGGCAAATGGGAATGCACACGTTGAACCTATTCATCTACTTGATTCCCTATTGCAGCAAGGCGAGGGCATTGCGAGTGCACTCCTTGAGAGAGTCGGGGCCAACCAGAGCACTTTGACCCAAGAGGTCAGGTCCGCTATTGAGGCGCTGCCGTCAGCAAGTGGCTCGTCGGTCTCATCGCCGCAGTTGAGCAATGCGGGCTTCAAGGTGCTAAGCGAGGCTCAGGAGTTAGCCAAAGAGCGCGGCGATGATTATGTAAGCACCGAACACCTGCTGATCGGGCTTGCCAAAGACGGTGGCCCCGGGGTTAGTGATCGGTTGGTCGCGGCGGGGGCTAAGCCGGTAGCGCTAATGGATGCACTTAAACAAGTTAGGGGGGCGGCCCGCGTGACTACCCAGGATCCGGAGCAAACATTCCAAGCACTGGAAAAGTACGGGGTTGATCTAACGGCGCGAGCGCGCGAGGGCAAGATTGATCCGGTAATTGGCCGAGATGAAGAAGTCCGGCGCACCATCCAGGTGTTATCGCGTCGGACCAAGAACAACCCGGTGTTGATTGGTGAACCGGGTGTCGGCAAGACGGCGGTGGTTGAAGGTCTGGCCCGACGGATTGTCGAGGGGGACGTTCCAACTTCACTCGCGGGCAAGACTTTATTCGCGCTTGACCTCGCCGCGATGATTGCGGGGGCGAAATATCGTGGTGAGTTTGAGGAGCGACTGAAGGCCGTACTTGATGAGATCAAGGGCAGTGATGGCCAGATCATCACCTTCATCGATGAACTCCATACCGTGGTCGGAGCTGGCGCCGGCGGTGAAGGTGCGATGGACGCCGGCAATATGTTGAAGCCGATGCTGGCTCGTGGTGAGTTGCGAATGATCGGTGCTACGACCTTAGATGAATACCGCAAGTACATCGAGAAAGATGCAGCACTTGAGCGCAGATTCCAGCAGGTATATGTAAGTCAACCATCGGTGGAAGACACGATTGCAATCTTGCGGGGCATCAAGGAGAAGTACGAGGCCCACCACAAGGTAGTTATCTCCGATAGTGCATTGGTGGCCGCTGCGACCCTTTCGGATCGCTACATAACCTCGCGCTTCTTGCCCGATAAGGCAATCGATTTGATGGATGAGTCGGCATCAAGGCTTCGAATGGAGATTGACTCCTCGCCGGTGGAGATCGACGTGCTGCAGCGTCAGGTAGATCGACTGCGCATGGAGGAGTTGGCGGTTGCCAAGGAGACCGACGATCCCTCCAAGGATCGACTCCAAAAGATCCGGACGGAGATCGCAGACAAGGAAGAGGAATTGCGCGCATTGCGCGTACGTTGGGATGCGGAGAAGCAGGGCCTAGACCGTATCGGTGAGATCAAGGTTTTGATCGATGATCTGCGCGCGGTAGCCGAGAAGTCACAGCGTGAGGGCAACTTTGAGCAGGCCTCACGGATTCTCTATGCCGAGATCCCCACTTTTGAGGAGGAGTTGGCGCGGGTCACGGCTGAAACAAATGCTCGCGACTCCGCAATGGTCAAGGAGGAGGTCACCGCCGATGACATCGCCGAAGTGGTATCAGCCTGGACGGGTATCCCTGCGGGTCGACTCCTGGAAGGTGAAACCCAAAAGCTACTTCAGATGGAAGAGCAGTTGGGCAGGCGTGTGGTTGGGCAAGGTGAGGCGGTAAGGGAGGTCGCGGACGCGGTCCGGCGGGCCCGGGCAGGGATCGCAGACCCGAACCGACCCACCGGATCTTTTTTATTTCTCGGTCCAACCGGTGTTGGTAAGACCGAGCTTGCGAAAGCCGTCGCAGAGTTTTTATTCGATGATGAGCGCGCGATGGTGCGAATTGATATGAGCGAGTACTCCGAGAAGCATTCGGTGGCGCGACTCGTGGGCGCTCCGCCCGGCTATGTCGGTTATGAGGAGGGGGGCCAGCTAACGGAGGCGGTTAGGCGCCGTCCCTACTCGGTGATCCTTTTGGATGAGGTTGAAAAAGCCCACCCGGAAGTATTCGATATCTTGCTGCAGGTACTCGATGATGGCCGATTGACCGATGGCCAAGGTCGAACCGTCGACTTCCGCAATGTGATAATGATCTTGACCTCGAATATGGGTTCGCAATTCCTAGTTGATACCGAGTTGCCATTTGCCGAGCGCAAGGCACTGGTCTTGGGTGCGGTACAGCAGAAGTTCCGGCCGGAGTTCCTAAACCGCCTCGATGCGATGGTGATGTTCGAGCCACTTGATCGCGCTGAACTCCTAAAGGTGACCGATATCCAAATCGAGCAACTGCGCCGGCGCCTAGCGGATCGCCGGATCACCCTTGAGGTAACCGGTGCAGCCAAGGATTGGTTGGTTGAAGTGGGATTTGACCCGATCTATGGTGCTCGACCGCTGCGCCGGCTGGTGCAAACTGCGATAGGTGACAAGTTGGCCAAGGGGATCTTGGCCGGCCAAGTGCGCGATGGCGACAAGGTGGTAATCGGCGCCTCGGATGATGGTGAACTAACTTTGAAAACTTCCTGAGCTCTGCAACCAGCCGGTTGCGCCTAGCTAAGACCGGCGCGTAGTCGATCGAGGGCTTCGCGCAGTACTTCGGTGCGCTTGCAGAAAGCCCAGCGTACATAAGGCCGGCCGACTTCGGGGTCATCACAAAACACTCCGTGCGGGATGGCAACTACCCCAGCCTTATGTGGCAGTTCGCGGCAGAATGCCAACCCATCGGTATAGCCAAGTGGGCGCACATCGGTGGTTGCGAAGTACGTGCCCTGGGGCCGGATGACCCCGAACCCGAGCTCCTCGAGCCCCGCGCACAGCAGGTCGCGCTTAAGTGCCAGATCGCTTCGGAGCTCGCGGTAGTACTGATCGGGTAGCCCAAGACCGTGGGCCATCGCGTATTGGAAAGGGCCGCCCGACACGAATGATAAATGCTGCCGCGCGGTGCGTACCGCTGCGATCAAATCGCGTGGGCCAGATGCCCAACCAACTTTCCAGCCGGTGAATGAAAATGACTTGCCGCCCGAGCCCACGGTGATGGTGCGCTCGAACATCTGGGGCAGGGTCGAGATTGGAATGTGGGGCGTGTCGTCAAACCACAGGTGCTCGTAGGCTTCATCGGACAAAACTAAGATGTCATTGTCGATCGCAATGTTTGCGACCGCTTGCAGTTCCTCGCGGGTGAAGATGACCCCGGTCGGGTTGTGGGGTGAATTGAGAAGGATCATTCGGGTTTTGGGCGTGATGGCGGCGCGGAGCGCGTCGATATCAGGCCGAAGGGCTGGCCCGCTCATCGGTACGCCAACCCGCCGGCCGTTCGCCATCGAAATAGCGGCCGAGTAGATGTCGAACCAAGGTTCGAACATGACGACTTCGTCACCGGCATCGACTAGGGCGAGCAAAGTTGCAACCAGTGCCTCGGACGCGCCGGTGGTGACAACGACATCGGTCTTCGGATCAAGTTCGATGCCGTAGAAGCGCGACTGGTGGGCGGCGATGGCCTGGCGCAACTCCGGTATCCCAATACTTGGTGGGTATTGGTTACCGCGACCGTCGTTTATCGCCGCGATCGCGACCTCTTTTAGTTCAGGGGGGCCATCGGTATCAGGAAAACCTTGGCCGAGGTTGATCGCGCCGACATCGAGCGCCAATTGCGACATCTCCGCGAAGACCGAGTCAGCGTGGGGGCGGAGCCGAGGCACCAAGGGCGGGGTTCTGCGCGACATGCGGGAAGGCTAGCGGGTCACCCGGATCAGCTTGGGGGCCGATGCTGCTGAGCCGAGTGCATTGGTCGCGATGATCACGCAGGAGTAGTAGGTGGGGCGCAACTTCTTCAAAATCGCCCAATCCCCCCGGACCGGCGTGGTCCTAGCCGGGCCGCCGTTAATCGGCGCGCAACTAAGAGTGGTGCTGGTGATCGGTGCGTCGTTGGCGAACGAACGTCTCACGACAACGGCGATGGTTCGGTCGTAGCTACTCCACACCTTGCGAATTGCCCCCGGTGTCGGTACCCCGAGGGGAGTGCCCGTAACGGCGGTCGACATAGGGGAGGTGCCCAGTGAGTTCGATATCGAGGCGGTGACCGAATAACTGGTGTTGTTCATCAACTGGGTGATCGTGCAGAACGGATACTGCAGATCTACCCGGGGCTGACCGGTGCAGGTGAATACCTGCCCGGTTGTCGGGTCAGTTGCGTTTGCGGTGTAACTCGAAGGGACCGAGCCATCATCGGCAACCTTGAAGTTGACGCGCAAGGCGGTGTTCAGCACCGTGAGATCAATTGTTGGTGCGAGGATTGGTGCCACACTCACCAGCGCATTAGTTGAGATCAGAAAATCAGCCATTGCTGCGACCCTCGCGTAGACACCGGGCTTGGTGATAGCGCAATCCTCACCCCAACTCACGAGGCCGATTAGCCGCATAGCGGCGCCTTCGCCGCCTACTAGCGGCCCGCCAGAATCACCCTGGCAACTGTCGATGATCTTTTGGTTAGCGGTCACGCCCGCGGCGCAGAGCATGGATTCAACCGCAGCCGCACCGCTGCCGAAGCCGTCAAAGGTGATTCCGCCAATGATGAATTTCGCGCCACCACCACAACTCTCATTCGGGAAGATCCGCAGCCGTCCGACCTTGAAGATATCTGGGAAATTATCCTTAGTTGCAGAGAGCTTGCCCCAGCCGGCGACCGTCGCGAGGGCACCGGCAGCGGTCAGTGCTGGTGCATCGGTTGGCCGCATCGGCAAAATTGGGGTGATATCCAGTACCGGCTCGGCGAGCGTGAGAACCGCGATATCGAAGGTAACCTCTTCGGAGTCGTAACTGGGGTGCACCTGGATTGCCGAAACTCTACCGGTGCGCACACTAGGTGCCTTCAGATTTCTAGTGAACCCGACCAAGACGTCCTCGGGAGGCGTCACGGCGCCGGTTTCGTCATCGACCACACAGTGGGCGGCGGTGACAACCGTCGTACTCGTCGTCAAGGCGCCGCCGCAGAACTGGGCTTGAAATGCGCCCTCGTCTTCGAAGTCATAGGCATCAAGGAGTGCGACCAGGAAGGGCAGATCGCCGGGGGCGGGGTCGTCGCCATTTACGATGCGGGGGGTGCTGGCGCCGAGGCGGGCAGCGCCGGTGGCAACAGGGGCCGCCACTGCCGATCCGAGAGCTGAGATTGTCAAGGTTGCGGCCACGAAGGTGGCGGTGCCGAGCGCCAGCCTTCTCGCCAGCCGGTAACCCATGTGCCTACGGTACGTTGCTATGACAGGTCCTCGATACCGCCCGTCGCTTTTACTAATTGGAGTTAAATGTCAGTAGCACTGGTGACCGGGCCCACTGCCGGGATTGGGCGAGCCTTTGCGGTGGCGTTGGCCCGGGCCGGTTTCGACCTAGTCCTGGTAGCCCGGGATGAAGCCCGGCTGACCGAACTCGCCGATGCGTTGGCGGCGCAGTTTGGGGTGCATTCCCAGGTGCTGACTGCCGACTTGGGTGACGGGACCCAGCTGGCCAAAGTGGAAGCGCGACTCCGCCAGTTGGATAACCCGATTTCAATATTGGTCAACAATGCTGGGTTCGGCGTCAAGGCCGCCTTCGGGCAAAGCGACGTCGACGATGAACAGCAAATGCTTGACGTTCTAGTCCGCTCGGTAATGCGCACTACCCATGCGGTAGTTCCCAGGATGATGGAGCGCGGGTTCGGCGTCATCATCAATGTGAGCAGCATTGCCGGTTGGATAACAGGTGGCACCTACTCGGCAGCAAAGGCTTGGGTCACTGTCTTCTCGGAGAGCTTGGCGCAGGAGCTGGCCGGCAGCGGAGTGCGGGTGACCGCGGTCTGCCCCGGGTTCGTGCATACCGAGTTTCATGATCGCGCAGGCATGGACATGTCGAATGTACCCGACTGGATGTGGCTAGAAGCCGAGCAGGTCGTTGAGCAGGCGATGCGTGATGTCTCGCGAAACCGACCGATTAGCGTTGCCGGTGCGCAATACAAAGCGCTGTCGACCGTGGTCCGCTACGCGCCGCGGCCGGTGGTGCGCTTCGCGTCAGCGATGCGACAGGTATCTGGCCGTTTTGGCAAGCGCTAATCGGTTGCGCTGGCAACTAGGGCAGCGGCTAATTCGTCAATGGTGGTGAAGTTGCACTCCTTCCAGCCCCGAAGTACGGGTAATTTTGAAGTAGCCGCACTATTTTGTTGCGCAACATAGACCGGTGCATCTGGCCATGTTGGCCCGGTTGGATCAGTTTGTGGGTCAATCAAGTAGTACGCCGCAACCCGGCGGTGTGCGGTGCGCTGGGCCAGAGCAAGGGCCGGCAAATAGTCGATACTAGAGGCCGGCGCGAGGATGACCATTGGCCCCGGCGGGTCAAGTTCGTGAAGGTGTGCGCAGAGCAGGACGGACATCGGTGCTACTGAAACTGGTGGTAGGTCGATCGCGAAGATTTTGCCGCCCAACCCTTTAACTGCGGTGCCTAATGCGAGGTGAAATTCAAAATCACCACCGGGCAGGGCGATGATGCTGCCGGTGCTCATCCAGGCAGCCCGGTTCGCACTTGGTAAGCATAGGGTTGGGACATGATCAAGTCAGCAGCGTGGGAGCAGCTCCGCCAGGAGATCATCAGCAAAGCGGTAGTCCGCGGAAAGGTGATCCTATCCAGTGGGCGCGAAGCCGACTATTACGTAGATCTAAGGCGGGTGACCTTGGACGCGGTAGCGGCACCCCTAGTTGGGTCGGTCATGCGGGAGTTGACCAGCGATCTGGATTTCACCGCGGTCGGGGGACTGACCCTTGGCGCCGACCCGGTGGCGACCGCGATGATGCATGATGCCGCACGGTCAGGGGTCCTGCTGAACGCCTTCGTGGTGCGCAAGGCCGAGAAACAGCACGGGCTGCAAAAGCAGATAGAAGGCCCGGATGTTTCGGGTGCTCGAGTTCTTGCGGTTGAAGATACGTCTACCACGGGGTCATCGGTGCTTGCCGCGGTCGACGCCCTCGACCGAGTGGGTGCAACCACCGTCGCCGTTGCCGTCATAGTGGACCGCGGCGCCGGACCGGCGATTATCGAACGTGGATTCGAATACCGAACGGCTTACTCGCTTACGGATCTGGGCTTGGACTAGCTGCTCGAGCCGGCGGCCCGTTCCCGCCGGTGCTTCACGTACTCCAAGATGATCGGCAAAATGCTGATGAAGATCACGAGAATTAAGATGATCTCAATATTTTTCTTGACGAATTCAACATTTCCGAGGAAGTAGCCGGCGAGGGTTACGAGCCCGGCCCAGAGCACCGCGCCGATGAAACTAAAAATCAGGTACTTGCGAAAGTCCATCTTCCCTACCCCGGCGATTGCGGTGATGAAGGTGCGAACTATCGGCACGAAGCGGGCCATGATAATCGCGCGGCCTCCGTACTTCTCGAAGAAGGCGTGGGTCTTGTCAACGTATTCTTTCTTGAATAACTTGGAGTCGGGGCGATTGAAGAGCGCTGGGCCGGCTTTGAGCCCGATCCAGTAGCCGACGATATTTCCGATGATTGCCGCAAGAATCAAGAGCAGTATTGCGAGGCCAATATTGATGGCGATGAAGCCCTGGGCGATGAGCATGCCGACCACGAACAGCAGCGAGTCACCGGGTAGGAAGAAGCCGATCAGCAGGCCGCATTCGGCGAAAATTACCGCCAGCGCCACCCAAAAGGCCACCGCCCCGAAGCTTTTGAGCAGGGCTTCCGGATCTGGGCCGAGGGACTGGACGAGGGATGACAGTGCATGCATGTGGTTGAGGCTATCGTCGGAGGCGTGGAAACCCCGGGCACACCCGCCGAAGTCGGGGTCGGACCACACCCGAAACCGTGGCCAACCGGAGCTAACTTCGACCCGGAACTACTGGCCGAGGGCGATCGCAGAAACGTGGTGGATGGGTATCGCTACTGGACCTTGGATGCGGTGGTGGCAGATCTTGATCGTAAGCGCAATCCATTTCATGTCGCCATCGAAAACTTCCAGCACGACTTCAATATCGGTTCGGTCGTTAGAACCGCCAATGCCTTCATGGCCAAGGAAGTCCATATTGTGGGAAGAAAGAGGTGGAACCGGCGTGGTGCGATGGTCACGGATCGCTATCAACATGTTCGGTACCACACGGCCCCGGTTGCTTTGGCCGAGTGGGCTAGTGAAAATAACGTAGTGCTCGTCGGTATTGACAATTTGCCCGGTTCGGTGCCACTCGAGACATGTGCACTCCCCGCGAATTGTGTTTTGCTATTTGGCCAAGAAGGCGAAGGCTTAACCATGCAGGCGCGCGAAGTTTGCAGCTCGGTGCTCTCGATAGCCCAATACGGTTCAACGAGGTCTATAAACGCCGGTGCGGCTGCCGCTATTGCAATGCATGCCTGGATACGCCAACATCGTTTTGGGCAATTGCCATGATGTCGATCTCGACCCGCGTGCTGCTGACCGACCGTAGGTTTCAGAAGCTGTTCATCGCGCGAACAATAAGCAACATTGGTAACGGCATCGCCCCTATCGCTTTGGCTTTTGGGATCTTGGATCTTGAAGGTGCAACTCCAACCTCACTTAGCTTGGTGCTGGCTGCGCAAGCCTTGCCAATGGTGATCGTGCTGCCGATCGGCGGTGTTATCGCCGATCGCCTTGGGCGTGCCCGCGTTATTGCTTCCAGTGACATTGCCATCAGTTTGGTGGTCGCGGTCATGGGAATGCTCTTCATCACCGGCACGGCCACGGTGCCACTTCTCCTAGTCCTATCCGCTATCTCCGGGGCGCTGAATGGCCTTTGGTACCCGGCCTACCCAGGTTTGGTACCCGATGTCGTCGATGACGATCACCTGCAACCGGCCAATGCGTATATCAGCGTCGCGAGCAATGCCGGTTTGATTGTCGGCAGTGCGGTGGGCGGCTTACTGGTTGCACTATTTGGCTCTGGTTTGGCAATCATGGTCGATGCCGCATCGTTCTTGGTGGCAGGCTTCTTGGTATTCACGTTCCGACGTGCGTCCAAGCCGCACTCATCGGGTGAATCAATGCTGGGTGATCTAACGCACGGCTGGCGAATATTCATCTCATATAAGTGGGTTGTTGCGGTTGTGCTGTCATTTAGTATCGCGGTGATGGTGATCCGCGGAGTTGAGGAAGTCATGGGCCCGGTGTTGGCCAATGAGTCTTATGGCGGGCCGGCCGGCTGGGCGTTCGTGCTCGGCTCCATGTCGGTTGGCTTGTTGATCGGTGCGGTAGTGGCCTCGAAGATCCATGCCTCGCGGCCCCTGCTTTTCGGCATGATCATTTCCTTCGCCTTTCCGCTTTGGGTGCTGTCATTGGCCTTCACCGCGCCGCTTTGGGTGGTGGCGGTGGGAGCCCTTGTCTGGGGAATCGCAATCGAGTTGTTCATGGTGCTTTGGTTCACCGCGCTCCAGACGCATATCCCGCGCGATGCGCTGTCGCGAGTCTCCGCCTATGACGCCATGGGCACCTTGATGTTCGGGCCAATCGGGTTGGCCTTAGCGGGCCCGCTCATTGCCTTCGTCGGTCTCAAGACCGGCTTCTTCTTGGCTGCCGCCATCGTCGTGCTTGCGCTCTTGGGGGGCCTACTCTCAAAATCCCTGCGAGATCTGCGGGCGGTGCCACGTAACACGGGCGCAATAATCGGGTGAAATAATCTCGAAAGCTCTTAACCGGTGACCTACAGTCGGAGTCTTGATGCCAATCGCATCCCCCGAGGTGTATGCCCAGATGCTCGACCGCGCGAAAGCCGGCAAGTTCGCCTATCCAGCGATCAACTGCACCTCTTCGCAGACAATCGTCGCGGCGATGCGGGGATTCGCCGAAGCTGAGAGCGATGGCATCGTTCAGGTGTCGTGGGGCGGCGCGGAGTTCGCATCAGGCCAGAAGGTGAAAGACATGGTGGCCGGCGCGACGGCTCTTGCCGAGTTCGCGCACTCCATCGCCAGGCATTACGACGTCAACATCGCCCTGCATACCGACCACTGCCCGAAGGACAAACTGCCGGGCTTCATGGAACCACTGCTTAAGATCTCGCAGGATCGAGTGGCCCGAGGGTTGGAGCCGTTGTTCCAGTCGCACATGTGGGACGGGTCGGCGGTGCCGCTGAAGGAGAACATGGAGATTTCGCAGCGCCTGCTTGACGAGTCTGTCAAGGCTCGGATAATTCTTGAGATTGAGATCGGTGTTGTCGGTGGGGAGGAGGACGGGATCGAGGCAACCCATGACGCCAAGTTGTTCTCCTCTGTGGAGGACGGCCTCACAACGGCCGATGCACTCGGCCTAGGTGAGCGCGGCCGCTACCTGGTTGCCGCAACGTTCGGGAACGTGCACGGTGTCTACAAACCCGGCAATGTGGTGCTCACGCCTACCATCCTGAGAGATATCCAGGATGCCGTTGGTGCAAAGTACGGCAAGGACAAGCCATTTGACCTGGTTTTCCACGGTGGGTCCGGCTCATTGCTAAGTGAAATCCGTGAAGCACTTGATTACGGCGTGGTGAAGATGAACATCGACACTGATACGCAGTACGCCTTCACGCGACCGGTGGTCGATCACATATTCAAGAACTATGACGGGGTATTGAAGATCGACGGCGACGTCGGCAACAAGAAGCTCTACGACCCGCGCTCATACGGCAAGGCTGCCGAGGCAGGGATGGCCGAGCGCGTGACCCGTGGCTGCGAGGACCTGCGGTCCAGCGGCACGAAACTGCGTTGAGTAACTTGCTGCCCTCTTGGGCGAACTGAACTACTTGGGTCCGGTCGAGGTCTCGAGCTTGCGCCCGCGCACATAAGTCTCGGTGAGTGCCTTCTCGCGTGCCAGCATGATCACCGCGAAAAGGAAGGCGTCACGCCGGGTGGTGGGGTCGTCAGACTGGTGCATGCGGGTCAGGGTCTGGTCGTACATGTCCCACTTGCTTGGGTCCAGCACCACGAAGTCGGCTTCCTTTCCGATATCGAAGTTTCCCGTACGGTCTTCAAGGGCGAGGGCGCGCGCTCCGGCAAGCGTGCCGGTGAAGAGCAGTTCTGCCGGATGCAGCGACAAGGACTGGTCATCACTTGGGTAGGGATCGATGCCGACCGGCTGCCGTTCGGAGATGTGCACCTTGAAGCAGGAGTTGAGCACCTGCGGAATGAACCACTCATCGCCCGCCCCCCAGTCGCTGCCAATTGCGATATTGACCCCCGAGGCCACGGTGCGCTTCCAGGGCAATGTTCCGGACCCCAGGAACAGTTGCGAGACCGGGCAGTGGGCAATCGAAGTGCCGGTCTCGGCCATTCTGGCGAGTTCGGCATCGGTGCAGTGCACCGAGTGCGCCATGACGCTGCGCGGGCCAAGCAGGGTCTTGCCCCCGACCTTCGACCCCGGCAGGAATTTGCCGTCATAGGTATCGAGATAGCTGTCAACTTGATAGACCGCTTTGGTGCTGTCGATCTCACCGGTGCCGGGTCGCGCATTCTCATTTAGATGGGAGGTGAAGTAGACGCCTTTGTCACGGTATTCGTCGTAGAGATCCCCGAGTGCCGCGAGAGTCGTCGGAGTGACGGACAAGCTGAAGCGCGGCACTATTGCGACAAATTGGAGTGCATGCCGCCGCTCCTCGGCATCGAGGGGGTGCCACTTCTCGATTTCCTCGCGGGTGAGCCTGATGGCATCTGCTTCACTTGTCATCAGCAGGTGGCCGGAATCCGGCCCCGTGGTCTGGATGCCACGACCAGCGACGATGCGCAGACCACGATCCCGAGCCTCCTCGAAGAGAAAGTCCTGTGCGTGCGGGAAAGCAGATCCGAAAATGAGGCCATTTGTCGTGCCCGCGGCGATCATCCGGTCGACCCATTCGACGGCTGCCGCCTTCGCGTATCCGCGGTCCTGCAACTTCGATTCAGAGGGGAAGATGCAGTTGTTCAGCCACTCCAGCAACTGGCCGCCGCCGTATGAGTCACCGCACCACACCTGCGGAAAATGCATATGGGTGTCAACGAAGCCTGGCAGCAAGAACGCACCATGGTGGTCAACCGTGGTAGCAGTGGCAAACTCTGCGGGTAACTCCGACCAAGAACCGCACCATGTTATGACGCCCTTGTCGTCAACGACTAGTGCGCCGTCCTGGTAATGCGCCAGATTGGCCACTGCCTCGGTCACCAGTGGTGATCCAGCGATGTGGAAGATATGGCCGCGGTGCACTGTCATCATTTGATTCTCCTTGTAAGGATTGCGGTGAATTACTGCGACATTAACGCGGGATCCCATGTGGTGAGAAGGGCGAAAATTAGAATACAGACGGCGTAGAGCCCGACCATTAAAGCGGCTCCGAGGGCGGTCCGCTTGGTGGCCGCAGCCTCCGGCGGAACGAGCCACCAGTTTAGTGCCCTGGAGGCCCACGGGATGAGCAGGAATCCAGTTACGGCAACGCTCACTAGATTACCGATGAAGACAGCGACAGCGGCCTCAAAGTGCAGATCGAAGGTCAGCTTGTTCAGGGTGAAAATCTCGATCATCACGATTGGATAGAGCACGAGGAGCACGATCGAACTTAGTTTCCAGGCGGGCGGTGGCTTGGCGCCGCGCTCGGAGCGGGCGAACCAACTCTCGAAGGCGGAGTTGGCGGTGCGCACGTCATATCTCTCGATATAAGGAGCGGACTCCGAAACCAGCGCCTTGCGCTCGGGGCTGTCTGTCCAGGCGCGTAGATGCTCTGATGTGTCGAAGGCGATGATGGCGACCCAATCGGCATTAACACCGGGTATTGGTGCCTGCACGCGTTGGCCGACATACCCCGGGAACTGCTGCTGCGCGGCACCGATCCGCCCTTGCCACTCGGCGAACCATGAGTCTTGGCCGGCTTTGACGCGAGTGGTGATTACCGAAGTGACACCGACGGCATCGACGCCTAGCACCGGTAGCAGGATGTTGGTTATTGGCTTTACTGAGCACATCTGGGCAAGACCGGATTCGAAGGCCTCGCGGTCAGGGCTCGCAAGCCAGGTTTTCGCAGCCTGCGCGTTGCTGAACCGCCGCACCACGGTCTGCTGGTCACCGGACGGATCATTGTGCATTTCAGAGCCGCTATATAAGGGAGAGCCCGCCAGCGCCAGCGAAATCTCACCCTGAGCCCGGGCAAAGGCCTCGTGGGTGCCCGGTGCGAGCTGATAGTGGGTTACTACTGAGGCGCCCGCGGGCGCAGCCGGTGATTGGTCCACAGGCGCAAAATAGCAGTCGAATCGGGCCCCCACCACCTGCTTCAATGCAATGGCGTTAGATTCCGGAATCAGGGAGCGGTTCTCAGGTCAGGTAGTAGTTCACAGGTTGGAGTTTTTCGATGAGTGTTGGTCACGATTTACTCGGCGGGCCACCGCCGACCTTCCTGCCAATTGACACGGGGGCCGTAACGGCACTTGCGGCCGGTGACCCCCCGGATTCGGTAGCGCGCGCCTACCCAACCAGCTCACTGGCCTGGGCAGCCCTCAGTGATCAGGCCTGGACGGCGGGGGCCGTCGTTGAGTCGTACGCCTTCGCCCGCGTTGGCTATCACCGCGGGCTTGATGCACTGCGCCGGGCCGGCTGGAAGGGCCACGGCCCGGTGCCTTGGAGTCATGAGCCCAATCAGGGTTTCCTGCGGTGCCTGCGCGCCCTGGGCCGTGCTTCCACTGCGATCAATGAGACCGACGAAGCAGATCGCATCAGTGCCTTTCTCAGTGACTGCGACCCGAGTATTCCGGCTGCGTAGTACATGGTCATCGTTGTTGGTGGTGGCATCAGCGGCGTAGCATGCGCCGGCGAGCTCAATGCCCGCGGCATCGCGGTGGAACTCCTTGATCGAGGTCACAAACTTGGTGGCCGGATGGCATCGCGGGTAATCCGTGACTCGGGTACCGAGTATGACGGGCACGTAGTCGATATCGGCGCCTCCTACTTCACGGCGAGCGCCGAAGGTTTCAGAGCTGTTGTTGACGACTGGCAGGTGCGCGGTCTCGCACGTGTTTGGACCGACTCATTTCACCTGGCCACCCCCCAAGGTGTGGCCGGGGTGCGCGCGGGGCCGATGCGATACGCGGCGGCTGGTGGATTGCGTTCATTGGTGGCAGACGTGGCTTCGAGGCTGCCGAGCACTCGGATAACTAGCAACCACAGTGTTGAGGTGGTGTCCTTCGCAAATGACTACCTAATCGTAGATGGCAAGCCGGTCGCTGCCGTGGCACTTTGTATGCCGGACCCGCAAGCGCGCGCAATACTTGACTCGAAATCACCCGAGCTCCAAGCCACCATCGAGGCAACGTGCGGGGTGGTCTGGGAGCCAACCTTCGCGGTGACGGCGGTTTTTCAAAATCCCTGTTGGGTGCCATTCGATGGAGTCTTCGTCAACGACGACGAAATACTCACTTGGATCGCCAATGACGGCAGCCGGCGCGGGGATGACGCGCCGGTATTGGTCGCGCATGTCAATCCGGTACTGGCAGCCGGCCATCTGGCCGATCCGGCCGCGGTGATCCCGAGTGTGCTCGCTGCGCTGCAACGGATTCTTGCCTTGACCGAACAACCCGTCTGGGTGGATATCCAGCGTTGGACTTACGCCAAGCCACTGAATGCGTGGGCTGATGAGTGCTACTTAGATGGCGACGTCAATATCGGCTTGGCAAGTGATGCCTGGGCCGGTGGCCCAAGAGTTGAGACCGCGTGGCAATCAGGTGCGGCCCTTGGCAAACGGATCGCCGAGCGGCTCGCTTACCCAGCCTGATTCTCCGATACCCTGAGCCCATGCCTGCCATAGTTCTTGTCGGTTCACAGTGGGGCGATGAGGGCAAGGGCAAGGCAACTGACCTGCTTGGCAGCCGCGTTGACTACGTCGTCAGATATCAAGGTGGCAATAATGCCGGTCACACCGTGGTTATCGGTGACCAGAAGTTCGCATTGCACCTGCTCCCCAGCGGGATCTTGACCCCCGACGTCGTGCCGGTCATCGGCAACGGGGTCGTCATCGATCCGGCGGTGCTGATCGGTGAGATGACCGCGCTAAACGAGCGTGGCATCGACACTTCGAAGCTGGTGATCAGCGCCAACGCCCACTTGATCACCTCCTACCATGTCACCCTTGACAAGGTCACCGAGCGCTTTCTCGGTAACGCGAAGATCGGCACGACCGGTCGCGGGATAGGCCCGACCTATAGCGACAAGACTGCGCGCGTCGGCATTCGCGTGCAGGATTTATTTGATCCATCAATTTTGCGCCAGAAAGTCGAAGGCGCACTGGCGAACAAGAACCAAACCCTGGTAAAGGTTTTCAATCGCCGGGCCCTTGACTCCGCAGCGGTGACCGAGGAGTTGCTTGTCTTTGCCGAGATTTTGCGCCCATATGTCGCCGACACCTCACTATTACTAAATCGGGCACTCGACGATGGCAAGGTGGTGCTGCTCGAAGGCGGTCAAGGCACCCTCCTTGACGTCGACCACGGAACTTATCCATTTGTGACTTCGAGTAATGCGACGGCCGGTGGTGCCTGCACCGGCAGTGGCATCGGGCCAACCCGCATCACCGGTGTCATCGGCATCTTGAAGGCGTATGTCACCAGGGTTGGATCTGGCCCGTTTCCGACCGAACTCCTCGACGAAAATGGCGAGCGCCTGCGCACGATCGGTGGTGAGCGCGGTGTCACCACCGGACGGCCGCGTCGGTGTGGCTGGTTCGATGCGCCGATCGCACGGTTTGCCACGCGGGTCAACGGCCTGACCGACACCTTCTTGACCAAACTAGATGTGCTCACCGGCTTCGAGCAGATACCCGTTTGTGTTGCCTATGAAGTTGATGGCACCCGCTACGAAGAGCTCCCGATGACCCAAACCGGCTTCCACCACGCCAAGCCGATCTACGAGAATCTGCCCGGTTGGACCGAGGACATCTCGGGGGCGCGTGAGTTCGACGACCTCCCGGTGAATGCCCGCAACTACGTGAAGTTCCTCGAGGATATCTCCGGCACTCGAATCAGCGCCATCGGCGTTGGGCAAGATCGTGATGCCACCATCGCGATCAACGATCTGCTCGGGTAGTGGACAGGAGCACGCCTTGAAGATCTACGTGCAGTGGCCGATGCCGGCTGACACGGTTTTGGCCGGTAGCAACGTCACCTTGACCCTTGCTCAAGAAAGTGATGCGGCTGAATTATTCGCGGCGCTCGATCACGATTCAGTTTGGACCCATGTACGCGGCCGCCCGGATTCCGTCGGTGCGTTGACCGATGCGTTGGGAGCGGCCAATGAAGTCGGCCGCTGGCCTTGGGTCGTCCGGCAAAACGGTGAGGTGGTGGGCACCACGTCCTATCTGGAGGTGGCACCCGTTGATGCCAGACTCCAAATCGGCTTCACCCTTTATGCGCCAGCGGTCTGGGGAACGGTGGTCAATCCCGAATGCAAGCTACTGCTGATGACCTGGGCCTTCGAAGTGTCCGGGATGGGTCGCGTGCAACTTAATACCGATATCCGAAATGTGCGCAGCCAAGCGGCCATCGCCCGGGTTGGCGCTACCAAAGAAGGGGTGCTTCGCCGGTACCAGCGCCGTCAGGATGGCTCGGTACGCGACACCGTCGTGTATTCGGTGCTGGCCGATGAGTGGCCGGCGGTGAAGGCCGGGTTACTGGCGAGGCTGCCCTGAGGCCGAAGGCATCATGATGCTTGAAACATTGATGCTTTGATGCTAATGGGCTAGGATTTGGGTATGCGAACCACTTTGACCTTGGACGATGATTTGGCCCTGGCGCTCCAAGAGGAATCTCGTAATACCGGACAGCCCTTTAAGACCGTGCTGAATCGGTACCTTCGGCGCGGCATGGCCGTGGCCCCCGCTCCTCGAGCACCCGTCGTGGTGCGCACCTTTGACGCGGGAGTTCGGGAGGGAATAGACGTCACCAAAGCTCTAGATCTGGTGGCGGAGATGGATGATGAGCACCTGCTTGCGGTCACGGCGCGATTAACGGCGGCAGCGGCTCAAGATGATCATTCCTGATGCGAACCTGCTGATTTATGCGGCTGACGTTAGATCAGTCTTTCACGAGCGCGCGCATGCTTGGTGGACTGGCGCCTTAAACAGTGACGAGGCGCTCGGGTTGAGTTGGCTGGTCCTAATCGCTTACGTGCGGATGTTGTCATCCCCCCGGATAACAATCAACCCGATCGGGGTAAGTGACCTATTGGCGGCAGTGGAAGAGTGGCTCGACTTGCCGTCGGTGCAGGTACTCCAACCAACCCGCAGGCACCCGCAGGCCCTACGTTCGCTGCTGGTCCCTACCTCAGTGGGCGGGAATCTGGTCAACGATGCGCATTTAGGAGCACTGGCACTGGAGTTCGGGGGCACCGTGTATTCCGCAGACTCCGACTTTGCCCGCTTCCCCAGTATTCGTTGGGTGAACCCACTTAAATGAGCGCCCCGAAATATGCTGAACCTTGGCCCGGTTCTAAAGTGCTGGATAGCAACTGACCGAGAAGAATAGTGACAGGGAGCCCACCATGACATTCACCGCCGACCCAGCCGAGGGCAAGCGCGTCTTTGACCTAGACCGAGCCCATGTCTTTCACTCCTGGAGTGCCCAGGGCGCCCTGAACCCGTTCACGCCGGCAGCGGCCGAGGGTTGCTATGTGTGGGATTACGAAGGTAACCGCTACCTGGATTTCTCCTCGCAGTTGGTGAACGTCAACATCGGCCACCAGCACCCAAAGGTCGTCAAGGCGATTCAAGACCAGGTTGCGGTAATGGCAACCATCGCCCCGCAGCATGCCAATGACAAGCGCGGCGAGGCCGCCAAGTTAATCGCCGACCTAGCACCCGATGGCATGAACAAAGTCTTCTTCACCAACGGCGGCGCTGACGCGAATGAGAACGCCATTCGGATGGCGCGTATTCACACCCACAAGCACAAGGTGCTTTCCTTCTATCGCTCGTACCACGGCAACACCGGAGCCGCGATTGCCGCGACAGGTGATCAACGGCGTTGGCCAAATGAATACT
The DNA here is from genome assembly GCA_014190275.1 of Actinomycetes bacterium. Lineage (GTDB taxonomy): Bacteria > Actinomycetota > Actinomycetes > S36-B12 > S36-B12. Next base: position 67,324 of record BJGE01000002.1, read on the forward strand.
CAACCCAGCACGTGCACTTCTTCGGCCCCTTCCTTTACCGTTCTGTTTTCTGGGCGAAGTCAGCCGAAGAAGAGTCAGCGCGCGCCTTAGAGCACCTAGAGCAGGTAATCATTTTCGAAGGGCCAGCCACGATCGGCTGCATTTTGATCGAGACCGTCGTCGGCACCGGTGGCATCCTGGTGCCACCCCCGGGCTATCTCGCCGGCGTTCGCGCACTTTGCGATAAGTACGGCATCGTCCTGATCCTTGATGAGGTAATGGCCGGGTTCGCGCGCACCGGCAAGTGGTTCGCCTTTGACAACTTTGACGTCAAGCCCGACCTCATTGTTTTTGCCAAGGGCTCGAACTCCGGCTATGTGCCGGTGGGCGGCGTGGTGATCTCCGATGAGATCGCGGCGACATTCGATACCAAGGTTTTCCCCGGTGGCCTCACCTACTCCGGTCATCCCCTTGCGGCCGCCTCCATCGTGGGCTCGATCAATGCGATGAAAGAAGAAGGCGTGGTCGAGAACGCAGCGGCCATCGGCACGGATGTCATCGGGCCTGGGCTACTCGAACTCCAAGAGCGCCACCCGGTTATCGGCGAAGTGCGAGGCTTGGGCGTGTTCTGGGCGATTGAATTGGTCTCGGACCGAAAGACCAAGGCCCCGTTGGCGGAGTACCCGGGCACCTCCCCGGCGATGGCTGAAATCGTGGCCGAGTGTCGTAAGCGCGGCTACCTGCCATTCTCGATCATGAATCGGGTGCACGTGGTGCCACCGTGTGTAGTCACCCCTGAGCAGGCCAAGGAAGGCCTTGCGATCCTTGATGAAGTTCTAACACTGACAGATAAGCACTACGTCGGCTGAGTGCGTGAAAGTCCTCGTCATTGGCTCCGGTGCCCGTGAGCATGCTCTGGTCAACTCGTTATTGCATGACGATGAGGTCGAACAAGTTAGTTGCGCACCGGGCAACGCGGGAATAGCAGGGGTTGCTGATACCTATCCGGTGGATCCCCTTGACCCCGAGGCGATCGGTGAACTGGCCCTTAATCTAGTTGTCGACCTCGTGGTGATCGGCCCTGAAGTCTCACTTGTTGCAGGTGCCGCCGATGCTGTTCGTGATCGCGGCATTGCCTGCTTTGGTCCGTCGGCCGCGGCCGCGCAATTGGAGGGTAGTAAGGCGTTTGCGAAGCAGGTGATGGCCGAGGCCGATGTTCCAACAGCGCTAGCGCGAGTCTGCTCAAATATTGCTGAAGCTTCAGCGGCCATGGATCAATTCGGCGCGCCATATGTCGTGAAGGATGACGGTTTAGCTGCAGGCAAAGGCGTTGTGGTGACAAATGATCGCGATGAGGCGCTTACCCACGCCCTTTCATGTTTCTCGCGTGCAGTTGGTGCGCAAGTAGTTATCGAGGAATTCTTGGATGGCCCCGAAGTTTCACTTTTCGGCATTACCGATGGCACCACCATCGTGCCGCTGCAGCCGGCGCAAGATTTCAAGAGAGTCCGCGACGGTGACGCAGGCCCGAACACCGGTGGCATGGGTGCCTACTCACCTTTGCCGTGGGCTCCCGAGAACCTGGTGGCTGATGTAGCGAAGCGCGTGCTACAGCCGATGGTTGATGCGATGCGTAATCGGGGCACGCCATTTGTTGGCCTGCTCTATGCCGGATTAGCCCTGACGTCCCGGGGCACCCGAGTCATTGAATTCAATGCGCGCTTCGGTGACCCGGAGACCCAAGTGGTGCTCGCCCGGTTGGCTTCACCCCTGGGTCGGGTGCTGATGGCCGCCGCCACCGGGCGGCTCGCTGATTTACCGCCACTTGCCTGGCGCCAGGAGTCTGCCGTCACTGTTGTCATCGCGGCGCATAACTACCCCGAGACCCCCCGCACCGGTGACCTGATCTTTGGGGTCGCTGCGGCCAATGAGGTTCCCGGCGTGAACGTCCTGCACGCTGGAACCGCAGTTAACCCGAAGGGCCAGCTGGTGTCGGCCGGTGGCCGGGTGCTCTCGGTCACGGCCACCGGGGATCAGCTCGCGCAGGCCCGCGAGCGGGCGTACGGGGCAATTGCCCTGATCACCTTGGCCGGGTCGCATTTTCGTACCGATATTGCGGCGATTGCCAGCGCATCGGGGTAGAATTTCGCCGATTTTTCCGACGCGAGCAAAGGGGAGCAGCCGTGGGCCTACATCCGATCATGAGGATCACCGCACTCGGGGCGGTTGCAGTGCTGCTGACCGCGGTGGCCTCGCCGATGGCCAATGCCGCGACCAAGCCAGGAGCCAAGTGCACGAAAGCCGGGGTCACGGTGCATGTGGGCAATAGTGATCTGCGTTGCGTGAAGAAAGGCGGCAAACTCGTGTGGGTGAAAGTCGCCTCCGGTGGCGGGAGCGGCAGCAGTTCTAGCGGTAGTAGCTCCAGCAGCATTACATCCAACGCCAGTATTCCGAAAGTTATCCAGAATTGGGGCCTGGCACTTGACCCCTACGACAGTGCATCGGGCAAAGCCGGCGTGATGCAGTTAAAGGGTGTCACGCCACCCACCTTCAGCAACCCGGCCGACACCGCGGCGTACAGTCGAATTGTTGGCCTGTATGGATATGTAGTTCAAGGAATCCTAGAGCCACAAATGACCTTCATCGCTCCGCTGGGCACCCCGGTGATCTCCATGCTCGATGGCACGGTCTGTGACGTTCCACAGCTGTACAGCAATGACTACAGCGTCCGGGTAGCGCCCGCCGGCACAGCCTGCACGCAAGGTGGCGCTGCCATTCTCTTCGAGCATGAGCACCTGATAAATGCGACCGTGAAAGTCGGTGACAAAGTAAAAGCTGGCCAGCGGATCGGCACGGTCAGCGACTACAACTCGAACTGGAAAGCCAATGGCATGGGCATGATCGAGACGGGGGTTTTCTTCGCCAAGACTGGCAGTACTGCACCATGGCACGCTTGTCTCGCCAATTACCTAGCGCCGACCAAGTCGGCTTCGATGCTCACCACCTTGAGTTCCATTGAAAGTGGCTGGATCGCCGTTCGCAATGACCCGTCCCTTTACAACCTGGCCGCCCAAAACCCGGTCGGCTGTCTAACCCAGGACGACATCACAGATTCGAACTCGGGCGTGAAGTAAGCCACGAGCGCGAAATCGGCGTTCTGGCCGGTAAGTTGGACGCGTGCAGGGCGCGTGGAACAATAAGACCGTGACATCCGCCCAGCAGGTCCCCAATGTCCTAGCTGGCCGTTATGCATCCAATTCGATGGTTGCCATCTGGTCACCGGCAGCCAAGATCGTGCTGGAGCGCAGGCTTTGGCTCGCGGTGCTTACGGTCCAAGTGAAACTTGGAATGGTGATCCCGGCCGGTGCGATTGCCTCGTATGAAGCGGTGCTTGAATCAGTTGACCTCGACTCGATCGATGCCCGGGAGCGAACCACCAAGCACGATGTCAAAGCCCGCATCGAGGAATTCAATGCACTTGCCGGGCACGAACTGATTCACCTGGGCATGACCTCGCGTGATGTCACCGAGAATATCGAGCAATTTCAGGTCCGTGAGTCTTTGATGTTGGTGCGAGTGAAAGTAATCTCTGCACTCGCGAGGTTGTCTGAGTTGGCGGTTCGGTATTCAGATACCGCAATCGCGGGCCGATCGCACAATGTGCCGGCCCAGATCACCACACTGGGTAAGCGCTTCGCGTCCGCGGCAGATGAACTACTTGTTGCATACGAGCGACTTGATGATTTGATTGTGCGCTACCCAATGCGCGGCATCAAGGGCCCGGTCGGCACCTCACAAGACGTGCTAGATCTTTTGGGCGGTGACGAAGCCAAGTTGGCTGAGTTGGAGGAGGCGATAGCCGAGCACCTTGGATTCGAGCGGGTGCTTGACAGTGTCGGCCAGGTGTATCCGCGCTCACTTGACTTTGATGTGGTGTCGGCGCTGCTGCAGGTGGCTTCGTCGCCTTCATCACTTGCCACCTCTATTCGTTTGATGGCAAGCCATGACCTCGTCACCGAGGGATTTAGGCCCGGGCAGGTTGGGTCTTCGGCAATGCCGCACAAGATGAACACCCGCTCCTGTGAACGCATCACCGGGCTAGCGGTTGTGTTGCGGGGTTATGTCACCATGACGTCAGAGCTCGCGGGTAATCAGTGGAATGAGGGCGACGTCGCCTGCTCGGTGGTGCGCAGGGTGGCACTGCCCGATGCGTTCCTCGCGGTTGACGGGCTATTTGAAACCTTCCTGACCGTACTTGGTGATTTCGGTGCCTTCCCAGCTGTTATTGAGCGTGAGCTTGAACGTTATTTACCATTTCTCGCTACCACCAAGATCTTGATGGCGGCGGTGCGCGCAGGGGTGGGGCGCGAAGTTGCCCATGAAGTCATAAGAGAGCATGCTGTAGCGGTCGCACTGGCAATGCGCGAACAGGTGAATATTGAAAATAACCTGATGGAGCGTCTTGCCAACGATGCGCGCCTGGGGCTTTCACTTGATGATCTCAATGCACTAATAGCCGAGCCGTTGACCTTCACCGGTGCCGCGTCGGCCCAAGTCGATGCGGTAGCCCGGCGGGTGGGGCAGATTGTGGCCGCCAACGTAGATGCGGCCGGCTACCAGCCCGGTGACATCCGGTGAGCATTAAGACTCCGCTTTACGACCTACCCGCCGGTTACACCCACGTCTACTCAGGCAAGGTTCGTGATCTGTTCACCACCCCCGAGGATCGATTACTTTTTGTCGCAAGTGATCGCATCTCTGCATACGACTGGGTGCTGCCCACCACGATCCCCGATAAAGGTCGCATCCTTACGCAGCTATCGCTTTGGTGGTTTAAGCAGCTTGAAGGGGTCGTCCCCAACCACCTGCGCAGCACCTCGGTGCCGGCGGCGGTCAAAGGGCGCGCCATGATCTGCGATCGGCTCGAGATGCTGCCAATTGAGTGCGTTGTTCGTGGCTATTTGACCGGGTCGGGGTTGACCACCTATCTCGAATCCCGGTCTATCTGTGGGTTGGGGCTACCGCCAGGCCTCAAGGATGGCTCGCTGCTGCCGAAGACCATTTTTACTCCGGCGACGAAAGCTGAGCTAGGCGAGCACGACGAAAACGTGACTTTTGACGAAGTGATGACCATCATCGGCCAAGAAGAAGCCCAAGAGCTCAAGCGGTTGTCACTGGACATCTACGAGCGTGCCAGCGCGAAAGTCCGGGCCCGCGGCCTAATTCTAGCCGATACCAAGTTCGAGTTTGGGGTCGGATTGTCGGGCAAGAACGTGGGCAAAGTGGTATTGGCCGATGAGGTATTGACTCCTGATTCATCTCGTTACTGGCCGCTGGCAACTTGGGCACCGGGTGGCCCGCAGCCCTCATATGACAAGCAATACGTGCGTGATTGGCTGACCTCGCCGGCATCGGGTTGGGATCGGCACGGCAATACTCCACCGCCACCGCTGCCGGATGAAGTCGTCGAGCAGACCAGAGCGAAGTACATCGAGGCGTATGAGCGCGTCACCGGGGAGACCTTCCGGTGACAACCTGGTTGATCACCGGTGGCGCGGGCTACATCGGCTCCCATGTCGTACGCGCACTGCAAGACTCCGGACGCAAGGTAGTTGTTCTCGATGATTTTTCAAGCGGCCTAGAACGTAAGGTGCCAGCAGGGGTACCAATTGTGCGAGCCTGCATTGCGGATCGTGCCGCGGTAGCCGAAGCATTGCAAGCCCATCAGGTTGACGGCGTGATCCACCTTGCCGCCAAGAAGGCGGCCGGTGAGTCAGTCTCGATTCCTTTGTACTACTACCGCGAAAATGTTGGCGGCATGGTCGAGTTACTAGCTGCGATGAGTGAAGTCGGAGTAGCCAAACTTGTCTACTCATCTTCAGCGGCTGTTTATGGCACACCGGTTGCAAATCCAATTCATGAAGATGCGCGACTTGCTCCGGAATCACCCTATGGTGAAACAAAAGTCGTTGGAGAGTGGCTAGCGCGCGATGCCGGTATGGCCGATGGGGTTTCGTGGGTGGCGCTGCGCTACTTCAACGTTGCTGGTGCCGCGAGTGATGAGCTGGGCGACAACAGCGTAAACAATCTCATACCGATGGTTTTTGGCGCCTTGGCACTTGGTGAGCGGCCGCAGATATTCGGCGACGACTATCCAACTTCCGATGGCACCTGTATTCGAGACTACATTCATGTGGCCGATCTAGCCGTCGCGCATGTGGTGGCCGCCGCACGGTGTGAATCTTCAATGAGTGCCGAGATCTTCAATGTCGGCCTAGGTGTCGGATCATCGGTCCGCGAAGTCATGGACACCATCGGTTCGGTACTCGGCCGCGACATTGACCCGGAGGTGGTCGCACGTAGAGTGGGGGATCCACCGGCTTCGACAGCAGCAACCGACCGCATTGAGAAGGCTCTGGGGTGGCGGGCCACGCATGACCTGCGCGCCATGGTGGCATCGGCTTGGTCGGCATGGCAGGCATTTCCGCCTAATTGAGTATTGGCTGAACCAAGAAGACCGGGATTTCGCGACCGGCATTTCGCTCGTACATCGCGTAGGCAGACCACATCGCCACTAACTCTTGGTAGAGCACCTCGCGCTGTGGACCCGTTACCTCGATAAATGAGCAGTCGGTCTTGGTGCCGTCGATTTCAACGAATCCAAGGTTATGGGCGCGCACATTGAAAACCCAACTTGGGATTTGGGCCTGGCCGGCATTTGACCCGGTGATAACCCACGAGCCTTCGTGCGGCGCCGCGAGGAGCGGGGTCCGGCGCCAACTGCCGGATTTGCGGCCGAGGGTAGAGATCCAGATAACCTGCTGCCCCCCGGGGAACCGGCGCCAAAGCCGCCCGCCACTTAACCTGTCGACGACCTTGTGGAGTCTGGTGGTGGTGCGCAGGGTCAACCCCCACCAGGTGTCGTAGCCCCTTGAGCCCATGGGCACACAGTACCCACTTACCCGCTTTACGTATGGCACTACATATGGCACGATTACCGACATGAAGCGGACCACCGTGTATTTACCTGATGAACTCAAGGCCCGGTTGGTAGCCGAAGCAGCCCGCCGTCAGGTAACCGAGGCCGAGATCATTCGGCAGGCTGTGGATAAAGAAACCCGGCAGCCGCGTCCACGTGGTGGAATCTTCTCCGGAGACACGGGCGGGGTAACCGGGGCCAATCTCCATGAGCACATGGAGGGATTTGGTGAAAATTGATCATCCTCGACACGGGTGCAATGTTTTCCTATCTGGTTGCATCCGACCCGCACCATGAAGCGGTGGCGTCAATATTCGCAGCTAATAGCGAGTGTTTCGTCCTCAGTCCATTTGTGATTGCCGAATTGGACTATTTCGTCTTGACGAGATTGGGTGTTCGTACCGAGCTCGCTTTTCTGGCAGATATTGCCAGCGGTGCATATGAACTGCCGGTGCTGAGTGCAGCCGACTTAATAGCTTGCGCGGGCGTCATCGACAAATACTCCGACCAGCGGGTAGGCGTAACCGATGCCTCATTGATCGTCCTCGCGGAGCGGTACCAAACCCGGCGTATCTGCACCCTTGATCGCCGACACTTCGGGGTCATGCGAGGCACGGACGGCACTCCATTAGAACTACTGCCGTGACCGGCTCCAGACGTCGATAGACTGAAATCCTTCCTCGGACCACCAACTAAAACCTGCGACTAGCAATGGAGAGCCCGTGGCCCGCGTCGTCGTGGACGTCATGCTTAAACCTGAAATTCTGGATCCGCAAGGCCGGGCCGTCGAAGGCTCCTTGCGCCGACTGGGTCTCACCGGAGTCAATGATGTCCGCCAGGGCAAGCAGTTCATCATCGATCTTGACGGCGTTGTCGAAGGTGCGCGCCTTGAGCTGCTTGAAACCTTGGCTGCGGAATTATTGAGCAACCCGGTGATCGAAGACTACAAACTTAAGGTAATCGAGGACCCCGCATGAGCGTACGGGTTGGTGTAGTTACCTTCCCCGGCTCACTTGATGACCGAGATGCCGCGCGAGCGGTACGCATCGCAGGTGGGCAGGCAGTTGCCCTTTGGCATGGTGATGATGATCTGCGTAACGTCGACGCGGTGATTTTGCCGGGTGGATTCTCCTATGGCGATTACCTGCGCTGCGGAGCCATCGCCCGCTTTGCGCCGGTGATGCGCTCGATAATCGAGCGGGCAAGTGCCGGAATGCCATTGTTGGGGATCTGCAACGGATTCCAGATTCTTTGTGAGTCGCAGCTACTCCCCGGGGCACTGACCCGCAATGACTCCTTGCACTTTATCTGTCGCGACCAGCGCCTGCGCGTCGAGAACACGAGCTCCGCCTGGACTTCAGGCTTCATGAGCGGCCAGGAGATCGTGATCCCGTTGAAGAATGGCGAAGGCGGTTATGTCGCCGATGAGCGCACCCTGGACGCACTGGAGGCCGAAGGCCGCGTAGTTGCGCGGTATCTGGAAGTCAATCCCAATGGCAGCCGACGCGATATCGCCGGGATAACAAACGAGCGCGGCAATGTAGTTGGGTTGATGCCGCACCCGGAGCACGCGGTTGAGCCGCTGACCGGCCCGACCACGGATGGAACCCCGTTCTTCACCAGTGTCCTGAAGTCGTTGGTGAGCGCATGAGCATAGATACCGTTGCCGCCGCCGAAGTCTCACCTGAGCAATCGCAACCGTTCGCCGAGTTGGGATTGAAGCCTGATGAATATCAGCAGATCCGCGACATCCTCCACCGCCGGCCGACCTCATCTGAACTCGCCATGTACTCGGTCATGTGGAGTGAGCACTGCTCCTACAAATCATCGAAAGTTCATCTTCGCCAGTTCGGTGAGAAAGCGCCGAAGACAGATGCACTCCTGGTAGGTATTGGTGAAAACGCCGGTGTTGTAGATATCGGTGCTGGTTGGGCTGTTACTTTCAAGGTCGAGAGTCACAACCACCCGTCCTATGTCGAGCCGTACCAGGGTGCCGCAACCGGCATCGGTGGGATCGTGCGCGACATCATGTCTATGGGTGCACGCCCACTCGCGGTCATGGATCCACTCCGGTTTGGGCCGGCCGATGCGCCAGACACCGCTCGGGTGCTGCCGGGCGTCGTGGCTGGGATCGGCGGCTACGGTAATTGCTTGGGCCTGCCGAATATCGGTGGTGAGATCGTCTTCGACTCCGCCTATCTCGGTAACCCACTAGTAAATGCCCTTTGCGTCGGTGCGATGAAACATGAGGACATCCACCTAGCCAGTGCCAAGGGCGTCGGCAACTTGGTAGTTCTTTATGGAGCCCGCACCGGCGGTGATGGTATTGGTGGGGTGTCTGTACTTGCCTCGGAGACATTCGCCGACGGTGGCCCAACTAAACGACCGAGCGTGCAGGTTGGTGACCCATTCATGGAGAAGTTGCTAATTGAGGCAACCCTTGAGGTCTTGCAAGCCGGGTTAGTTGAAGGTATTCAAGATCTTGGCGGTGCCGGCATCTCCTGTGCGACCAGTGAGTTGGCGTCAAATGGTGAAGGTGGCATGCACGTTTGGCTGGACCGAGTGCTTTTGCGCGATGCAACTTTGTCACCGGAGGAAATCTTGATGAGTGAGTCGCAGGAACGCATGTGCGCGATTGTGTGTCCGGATCGGCTACCGGAGTTCATGGAGCGCTGTGCAAAGTGGGAAGTCGAAGCGGTCGTAATCGGTGAGGTAAATGCAACCGGCCGACTTACCGTGGATTGGCACGGTGAACGAATCGTCGATGTGCCGCCGCGTACCGTCGCGCATGAAGGCCCCGTTTATGAACGCCCGTTTCACCGGCCAGCATGGCTGGATGCGTTGCAGGCCGATACCCCCGACCACCTGGAACGGCCGGTAACCGGGCCGGAGTTAAGACAGACCCTGCTCGCGATGGTGGCCGCGCCGAACCTGGCCTCGAAGTCTTGGGTGACCTCGCAATACGACCGCTATGTGCAGGGCAACACGGTGCTGGCCCAGCCGGAGGATGCCGGCATGATCCGCATTGACGAGGCGACCGGCCTCGGCGTCGCCATCGCCACTGACTGCAATGGGCGCTTCGCGAAACTTGACCCGTACGCGGGTGCGCAGTTGGCTCTTGCTGAGGCTTATCGCAATGTGGCCGCATCGGGTGCCACGCCGCTCGCCGTAACCAACTGCCTGAACTTCGGCTCGCCGGAGGATCCAGAGGTGATGTGGCAGTTCGCCGAAGCGACCCGCGGGTTGGCCGATGGGTGCCTGCAACTTGGCACCCCGGTAACCGGAGGCAATGTCTCCTTCTATAACCAAACTGGCGATACCGCCATCTTGCCGACCCCGGTGGTGGGTGTACTCGGTGTCATCGCTGACGTTGCCATGCGCACCTCAATGGCCTGGCATGACGAGGGTGATCACATCTACTTACTCGGTGATACCAGTGCTGAGTTTGGCGGCAGTGAATGGGCGAATCACGTGCACGGCCACCTCGGTGGCTTACCGCCCAGGGTTGATCTTGATCGCGAGCGCGCGTTGGCGAAGGTTTTGGTCACCGGATCAACGAGCGGGTTATTGGTGGCCGCACATGATGTCTCGGACGGCGGGGTGGCGCAGGTATTGGTCGAGATGGCCCTACGCGCCGGCACCGGTGCCACCGTGAACGTGCCAGCAGCCTTGGAGCCATTTGTCTTCATGTTCGCCGAGTCGGCAGGCCGCGCGGTGGTGGTGGTGCGGCCAACTGAGGCCGGTCAACTCGGTGCCTTATGTGAGCGGGCCGGCGTGCCCTTGACGGAAATTGGGGTAGTCACAGCTGGGGCGGAACTGACCTTTGCAGACCTCTTCACGGTGCCACTTGGTGACTTAAAGCGCGAGCATGAGCGCACCCTGCCTGAACTTTTCGGTTAGTTAGATGGTTGCTGCTCCGTCCTCCATCACCGAGGTGCTCGCGGTTTTCTCGCGTGGGGAGGAGCCGGCTGCGGATCAGGTTAAAGCCGCGGTTAAAGCCTCGTTGGCTGCCTTGATCGAGGCTGCGCCCGGGCGCAGTGTTGAAGTGCGAATCCCACCATTTGCGGCCGTCCAGGCGATCCCCGGGCGCACCCACCGACGTGGCACCCCATCGGCGGTGGTTGAGACCGATGCGCGCACCTGGCTGGAGTTATGCGTCGGGGCAACACTATGGACGCAGGCCGCTAACCGGGTGCGAGCCAGTGGTGAGCGATCGGACTTGTCACCTTGGCTGCCCCTGTATGAAGAAGTGAAACTGTCCCTTGAATAACTGCGTGCCCACGCTGGGGGCGGACTTGAAAATCGCGTAGGCTGGCGGTGTGGCCCGCGGTGATGGACTCCTTTCACATGATCTCCTCCCGGGCGAAAAAGGACCCCAAGACGCCTGTGGAGTTTTCGGTGTTTGGGCACCCGGTGATGAGGTTGCCAAGCTCACCTACTTCGGGCTTTATGCATTGCAGCACCGGGGTCAAGAATCTGCCGGGATGGCCGTTAGTGATGGCAGCCAGATTCTCGTATACAAGGACATGGGTCTAGTTTCCCAAGTCTTCACCGAAGCCAATCTTGACTCACTGCGCGGGCACGTCGCGATCGGGCATACGCGTTATTCGACGACCGGCGCAAGTGTCTGGGAGAACGCGCAGCCGACATTTCGCTCCACTGCAACCGGTCACCTGGCCTTGGGCCACAACGGCAACATCACTAACACCGCGGCCCTGCGCCGTCGCTTAGCAGAGCGGGCACGTGAATCAGGTGAATTACCCCTTGATGCACCCATTGAGGCATCAAGTGACACCGATGTATTGGCGGCTTTGCTCGCATCGCACCCGGATTTAAGTGTGGTGGCGGCCGCCATAGAAGAACTCCCGTACGTAAAGGGTGCCTTCTCACTCGTCTTCATGGATGACGACGCGCTGTATGGCGCACGTGACCCGCAGGGGATTCGCCCGCTATCCCTGGGCCGACTAGAGCGCGGTTGGGTGCTGGCGAGTGAAACTGCGGCGCTCGACATCATCGGCGCCTCATTCGTCCGCGAGATCGAGCCGGGTGAAATTATTGTCATTGATGATCAAGGGGTGCGCTCGGAGCGCTTCGCTGAGGCCGACCCGAAAGGCTGCCTCTTCGAATACGTTTATCTCGCGCGCCCGGATACCACCATCGCGGGGCGCAGTATCCAGGCCACCCGAGTTGAAACCGGGCGCATCCTCGCCCGCGAGCATCCCGTAGATGCCGATCTTGTTATTCCGGTTCCCGAATCCGGTCGCTACGCCGCCATCGGCTTCGCGCAGGAGTCGGGCATTGTGTTCTCTGAAGGCCTGGTGAAAAACGCATATGTCGGCCGCACCTTCATTCAACCCTCGCAGTCGATTCGCCAACTAGGTATTCGCCTGAAGTTGAATCCGCTACGTGAAGTCATCGGTGGTCAACGGCTTGTCGTCGTTGACGACTCGATCGTGCGCGGCAATACGCAGCGGGCTTTAGTTCGAATGTTGCGCGAAGCCGGTGCCCGCGAGGTGCATGTGCGGATCTCGAGCCCCCCTGTTGAATGGCCCTGCTTCTACGGCATTGACTTCGCGAGTAGATCAGAGTTGGTGGCCAATGGCCTAACCGTCGAGCAGATCTGCCGTTCGATCGGCGCTGATTCACTCGGCTATGTTTCCCTTGATGCCCTGGTTGCCGCCACCACAATCCCTAAGGAGAAACTGTGCCGCGCCTGCTTCGATGGGGTCTATCCGGTTGAACTTCCGGAGGCGCAGTTCTTGGGCAAGCAGTTGTTTGAGGGTATTGAAAGGCGAGCGCTAGACGGTACCTTTGATATTGATGGGGTCAGCACGATGGTGGGCGGCGGCGCCGCCGATGCGCTGGAAAGGCCATGACCGGAGCCTCATACGCGGCGGCCGGGGTTGACGTTGAAGCTGGCGAACGCGCCGTTGCGCTAATGCGGGCCTCGGTAAAATCGGCACAGCGGCCTGAGACAGTCGGTGACTTTGGCGGTTTCGCTGGGTTGTTTGATGCCACGGCTTTAACCAAATACCGCAAGCCGCTACTTGCAACTTCAACCGATGGGGTCGGTACCAAGGTTGCGGTAGCTCGCGCGATGGACGTGCACGACACCATCGGCATCGACCTAGTCGCCATGGTGGTTGACGACTTAGTCGTCGTGGGCGCCGAACCACTGTTTCTCACCGACTACATCGCCACCGGATCAGTTGTGCCGGAGCGGATCGCGGCGATCGTGTCAGGCATAGCGGCCGGCTGCCAGCTGGCAGGGTGCGCGTTACTCGGTGGTGAGACAGCCGAGCATCCGGGCTTGCTGGCACCCGATGAGTACGACCTAGCCGGGGCGGGGACCGGAGTCGTCGAAGCCGATGCCTTACTCGGCCCCGATCGAGTGGTCGCCGGTGACGTCCTCGTCGCGATGGCCGCATCGGGCCTGCACTCCAATGGCTATTCCCTTGCTCGTTATGTGCTCCTGGGCGAAAAGGGCCCGGGGCTTAACTCATATCTACCTGAACTTGATCGCACCGTCGGCGAGGAGCTACTGGAGCCGACTCGGATTTACGCAAAGGACGCTTTGGCACTCATCGACGCGGTGTCGGTGCATGGCTTTAGCCATGTGACAGGTGGCGGGTTAGCCGCGAATATTGCTCGAGTACTCCCGCCACAACTAGCCGCGGTGATCGATCGGGCTACCTGGACGCCGCTGCCGATATTCGATCTCATTGGGGGCTTGGGCGCGGTTGCTCAACTCGAACTCGAGCGCACTTTCAATATGGGGATCGGGATGGTCGCGATTTTGCCCGCTGGTGATGCGAAGCGGGCGGTTGAACTACTTGCCGGCCGCGGGGTCAAGGCATGGGTATGCGGGGTGGTGCGAGATCGCCGCGAGGGCGAAGTCGGGGATGCGCCCGCGAAGGGCGGCGGCGGTGGTGCGGTGACGCTGGTGAGTAAGTACAGCACTGACTAAGGCCAGGATGAACTGACTTCAGTCAGCGGGTTCTTCGTAGTACTTCGCATACGGGTCATCATCTAATGGATCACCCAGCGCATCTACTGCTTTCGTGCTCGGTGCCCCGTCGTGATTATCTGCACTGCCAGCCAACTCCGCTTGCAGCCGATCAAAGTCGGTCTGTGGCCCGCCGTACTTCAACTCACGGGCAACCTTGGTTTGCTTGGCTTTTGCCCGGCCGCGCCCCATGGCTCGACCCCCTCATCCGGGACTATCGCCCCAGTCGTGTGGACGGAAATCGCTCCTGTGGCCGGGTTACCCGAGCCACGTCGCTGGGGTCAGACTACCTGCCTGCCGCTGCCGGCGTTAATTGCGGCCAGCAATTCGGTCCTCGGCTTGGGCCTCGGCGGCGGCTACCGGGGTGCGGCCCTCGCGCTGGGCCCGGGCCAGCACCTTTTCGGTGGTGGTGAAAACGTCCATGACTTTGGCCCGGGCCCGCTCCAGGTCGCAGCCGGTGCGCTCCTCGGCAACTTGGATCACGCCCCCGCAGTTGACCATGAAATCCGGGGTATAGAGCACCCCCCGGGCGGCCAGCACGCCTGCGACCTCGGGGGTGGCCAACTGGTTATTGGCCCCGCCGCAGATCAGCGGGACCTGCAAGGTTGCGGCCAACTCCAGGGTCAAAAACCCGCCCATGGCATTTGGGGAGAGCACATCTAGGTCTTCGGTAAGGAGCCCCGCGGTTGATTCCATTACTTGGACCTGCGGGTACTTTGCGAGCACCCCGGCCAAAGTGGCCGCCGAGGGATCGACAACATAAACCGTCGCGCCTTCGTCAATCAGATGGCCGATCAGCCGGCCGCCGACTTTACCGGCACCGACCACCCCGACCCGGCGCCCTCTTAATTCGGGGGTACCCCAGACCTGACCGGCCGCCGCGCGCATGCCCTGCCAGACGCCGACCGCGGTCAAGATCCCGCTATCACCGACACCGCCGTTTTCCGGGGACCGACCGGTAGTCCACCCGCAGGTCTCGCCGACGATATCCATGTCGGCAACGCTCATGCCGACGTCACCTGCCGTGAGGTAACGACCATTTAGTGAACTGACGAGCCGGCCAAAAGCGTGCAGCACCGCGGTCGACTTATTGGCGGGGTCGGCGAAGATGACACCTTTACCGCCACCGTGGTCAAGACCGGCTAGGGCATTCTTATAAGTCATGGCGCGCGATAGGCGCAGGGCATCATGGCGAGCTGCGGCCGCTGGCTCGGGTCGATCCGCATAGAGCGACATCCGGACGCCACCTAGTGCCGGGCCTAGCGCGGTGGAGTGAACGGCGATCACGGCCTGCATGCCACTGGCCGCGTCATAGGCAACCACCACCTGCTCATGCCCATCGAAATCCGACCAGGGACCTGTTAAGTCGGTACTGGCCATGGCCACCCTTCCGGCGCTTGGAGCAGGGATCTCGAGAAATATGGTCGAATTGCCCGTTTTTACTTGCTGCATTGGTGGGTCGGTGGAACAGTAGAGCCGTTCGGTCCCGTCAGGTTAGCCGGGAGGCGGGCGAATCGGGAGGTGCGCATGGCCGGTCAGAACCCGGAGGTAGAGCAATTGCTCACTCCAGCCGAAGTCGCTGCGCTATTTCGGGTTGACCCAAAGACCGTCACCCGCTGGGCGAAGGCCGGCAAGCTCAGTTGCATTCGCACCCTAGGTGGGCACCGGCGCTATCGGGCCGATGAAGTCCAGGCGCTGATTGAGCAGCAAGGCCCGACACAGCAGCTGGAGCATTAGCGAAAGCGCTGAGGGTACAGGCAACCATCACGATCGAAAGCACAATCTCAACCGCGCCGATTTTTGCGGGACGTAACCCCGGTTCAGGTTTTGTTAACCGGGTGTACCCAGCATCGCAACTTCCTGTATCCTTAATCATCAGCGAGTATTTGATTGTGATCGGCCAATACGAGGTGGGTAGATGCTGAAGATTGTCAGCTACATAGACGCTGGCTCAGGTTCTTATCTCTTGGCGGCAATTGCCAGTGGTGCGGCCGGCACCTGGTTCTTCCTGCGCTCTAAATTTGCCGACCTCCGGGGCCGCGGCGCCAAGAAGACTGAACTAACTCCCGACAGCACTACTTCCGAGTAGTGCCCGCGGCACCCACGGGGTCGGCAAGTTTTCGGGATCCCGAGAATGCCGCGTATCTGCACGGGGGTAGCTGGTATCGGGTCGCCGGGCCTTCGTCCAGCGCGGCCCTGACCCTCCTACTCACTTCACCCCTATATTCGCAATTGGTCACCGCCGGTTCCATCGTCGCCTACGAATTGGCGACCGTCGAGACGACCCGCGAGGTTGTTAGCGCCTATGCGGTGGCGTCCGGGAGAAGTCCGCAGCCCGGGGCTTGCGTATTTCACGTTGCCGCTGTTCCACTAATCACCTACCCGTGGGAGTGGCCTAACTCCATGCTGGAAGCCGCGGCTCGGTTGACCTTGACGCTTCGCATGCAGCTGCTCGATATTGGCCTGGACCTAAAGGACGCCTCGGCGTTCAATGTGCAGTTCATCGGAATGCACCCGGTTTTTATTGACATTGGGTCTATTGAAGTATGGCGACCCAACCCATCTTGGAATGCCTCGCGCCAATTCATCGAGAACTTCATCAACCCGCTAGCCGTCGGTTCGGGGGCTCACGTAACGGCGGCCGACGCGTGGGAGTTATCAAGGCACCGCGGCCTGAAGTCCGATGCGGCGCGGCAGCTGCTACCCAAGGCCAAGCGCCGGAGTATGTCACTGCGGCTGCTGCAGGCGACGACGCGACCGGTGGCAGCCAATGCCCCGAGTGAATCCAAGTTTGCTGAGCGCGCGGCGCGAAATAAGGACCTAGCACTGAAGGCGACTTTGGGATTGACCCGCAGGCTGATCAAGCAGATCGAGAAATTACACGGCACCGCGCACAGCACCACCTGGGTCGATTACGGCAGTCGCGAGCATTACGGCACGGAAGATCTGTTGCGTAAATCGGATTTTGCGGCCGACTTCGTCAGTGCTGCCCCGGGTCGAGGGGATCTGGTTCTCGATGTTGGCGGCAATGACGGCTTCACCGCAGCGCACCTGGTTCGCACTACAGGGGCGAGAGTCGTCGTCCTTGATGCAGATGCCGGCGCGCTAGATGTCCTCTACGCGGGTATCTCAACCACTGCTGACTTGGTTGGTCAGATCACGCCAATGCTCGGTGACATCACCAACTTGATGCCGGCCGCGGGGCTGCTTGACGCCGAGTTCGGAGCTTTCACCAGCCGGGTCCACCCCACCGCCGTCACCTGCCAGGCGGTTCTTCATCACGTGGTAATCACTCAAGGCACCCCGATGGGTTTTGCGGTTGACGCCCTCGCGCGCTTTGGCGCACCGGTGCAGATCGAGTTCGCGAATGAAGAGGATGAGAAAGTAAGGATCCTGCTTTCGCAGATCCCAAACTGGCAGGGTGCCTACTCGACCGAGGTGCTCCTTGGGGCGCTTCGGGCTAGATTCGAGTTCGTCGAGGTTGCTGGCACGACATCACCCACTCGAGTGGTCGTAAACGCCTGGAATCAAGTGAAGGTGACGTGAGCAACGCTCGACAATCTTTCGCCCGACTGGTCGGAACCCGCCGCAACTCCAGCCCGCGTGATATCGCGGCTTGGTTGGTGGCGCCGTTCATCCTGGTAGTGATCATTCCGGCAAACGAGAAGATCGCCAGCAATGCGGTTTTCTTTGCTGCCCACAGTGTTTCGCCACTGGCTTGGATTGTGGTGTTGGCTATCTTCCTGGTGGGTCTTTGGTTACTACTCATCGCCATCTTGACGTTGGTTCGGCGGCGCACCAGACCGCAGACTTTCGATGTCGTCGCCTCGCTCTTGATGTTTGCCACAACTTGGTTTCTGGCCGGCAACCTGGGGTCGCGGCTCCTAAGCGCAAGTTCTCCGCTGATCGGCCCGGTTATCGGGTTGGTTGTTGCTGCGCTACTGACCCAGCTTTCGCGCCGCATCATGATGGGCACGGTATTGGTGGTATTCGCGGCCATTGCCGCGGTCTTTCCGGTGGTCATGGGCTTGACGATTGGTAGTGATGCGTCTGCCGCCGAACTAGCCTTTGAAGAAACGACCTCGCGGCCCAATATCGTCTGGGTGATCTCCGATGAGCTGCAGTATCCGCTCGCCTTTGACGAGCAGGGCAAAGTGCGCAAGGAACTCCCCAACCTTGCGCAATTGCAGGAGTCGTCAACCACCTATACCCATGCGTACGCGGCGGCGAATTACACCGACTACGCGGTGCCGTCACAGCTCACCGGGATCTCGGATGTGGCAGGTGCAGGAGCCGCGCGGATGGCGAAGGTGCGCAGTGGCATCGGCATCGTGCCGAGTTTGGCGGCTAAGTACTCGGTGGTGATGGAGTCACCTATCTACCATTTCGAGTGCGATACCACCGAGTGCGCCAGTGCTGGTTCGGATCGGGATTCAAATATTGGTATCCGCTACCTGAATTTCGCGAAGGATGCGGCCGCGGTGGCCGGCCGCAGCGCCCTCGCGCCACCCTTCGCTACGGCCTTTCCGTCCCTTGATGGCAAGTGGCGGGATTTTTGGAGCGGCGGCGACGAGTTCGGCGACAATGCCGAAGGTAACTCTGTCAAAAAAGTGATTGCCGGCATCAATAGAGCACGTGCTGAAGACCCGGCTAGTTCGCTATTCGCCTTCTGGCACTCTATCCGCACCCATGCGCCTTGGTCCGTTGATCGCGAGGGTAGGGAGATCTACCCGGCACGGCTGCCGGTTGTTGAAGGTGCCCACATGGTCGGCAGTGACGCGGATGGGCTTTATTCGTCACCCGAACTCCAGTCGATGGAACGAAGGCTGTATGCGAATTCGGCGGTTGACTTCGACCGGCAACTTGGTGAGTTGCTCGAAACTCTTAAAGCCAATGGCTTGTTCGACAACACCATGATCATCATCACCGCAGATCACGGCGCTGGAATCACCGTCGCAGGTGATCGACGTATGGGGGATACCGAGCAGCAACGCTGGACCGAAGTGGCGCACGTGCCATTAATGGTAAAAGCCCCCAATCAAACAATGTCGAAGGTGGTCGCCAAGCCCCGCTCGACTGGTCAAATCGCGCAGAGCGTTATCGACACCGCCCGCGCTACCACGGCGAAAGAATTGGTGCTATCGCCCAATCTCGGGCAGGACCTGCCGAGCGGGCCGGTGTTCACCACCATTGCCTTCGGGGGTGTGTTGACGCCCTGGGTCTACTCCGCCGCACCCGAGCCCTCACCTTGGACGCCCGAGGATCTTGCGCCGCCAGACCAGAACCACCCCTTCGCAATTGGCATCGACCTAGGGCTCCTAGACCGCCCGGTGCCCGCAGGTTGGGTTAAAGTCTTCGATGCCACCATCGAGGTGCTGCCGGGTGAGTCAGATCAGCAATTGCTGGTGGTGGAGCGAGCAACCAGCGCCTGCCCGGCCGGACAGCATGTTGGCTTGGTTACCGAAAACGGTGTAGTAATCGGCTCGGTACTGTGGGAACAGGGACGGCAGGCAACCGGGCCCCGGACGCGCGGCTGGGCGATCGTGCCGCGGGCAGCCGGCTACGCAGTGTGGTGCTCTAACTAGGATCTAGCGAAATGGAAATCCGATGAACCCTCAGGCCAAGACCACCTGGCCGGCGACTGTTCGAACCTTGGCCGTTGATATCGGTGGCTCAGGGATCAAAGCGTCCGTACTAAACCCGCAGGGCGAGATGGTGGTTGATCGAGTTCGGCTGGATACCCCTTACCCGTGCCCGCCGGCAACCTTGGTTCGGGCCATCGAGCAGGTTGTCAGCGGGATGCGCGATGTGCAGCGGGCCTCGGTTGGCTTCCCCGGCTTGGTCCGCGGCGGCCGGGTGGTCGAAGTCCCGTCGCTTTCGCGCCGCGAATACGACGGTGATCCGGATCCGGAACTGACGGCGGCATGGGCGGGGTTTGATCTGGGCGGCACCTTGGCCAAGACTTTCGAGGTGCCCACCAAGGTGGTAAATGACGCCGACATGCAAGGCTGCGCGGTGGTCAAAGGTGGTGGCCTGGAGTTTGTGATGACCCTCGGGACAGGTGTCGGCACCGCACTGTTCTACAACTCAAAACTGCTACCGCATCTGGAGTTATCACATGGCAGATTCTCCAGAAAGTTGACTATCGACAAAGCACTTGGCAATGTGGAATTGAAGAACATCGGGAACGGGGAATGGACCGAGAGGGTCCAAGCGTGTGTTGAGATCTTTGCCGAGATGATCTGGTTCGATCACATCTTTATCGGTGGCGGCAACGCGAGGCTGCTTAAGGATTCAGACTTTGGCCCCAAGGCGACAATCATCTCAAACTCGGCCGGCATCATCGGCGGGGTTAGACTCTGGGAGCTCGACGGATAGGGTTTTTCATGGGGCCCGGCCAAGGTATTGCCCAAAGTGGTTACCCGGGGTATCAGGGCAATCGCTGGCGGATTCGTTCCCTATGCGGTAACCGTCACCGGCAAGTATGCGGCGCGAACGTCCAGTGCTAACTCAATTACAACTTTCATGGTTGGGTGCTCATATGACTGGGTCCAGCGCTCGTCGCCCCATCCCGGCGATGCTGCTCGCTGCAGCCATCAGCCTGATTCTCGGCTACGTTGTTTTAGAGATCGTGAATGCTGGAATCATCGCGATCTGGGAGACCATTCCCAAGACCTGGACGTCCACTCCCGCCTGGTACGTCATTGGGCTCCTACTTATTTCGGCCGTGTTGGTGTATCTGATCCGCAAGTTCGTCGGAGATGCCGGCCACTCGCCAATAGGCGGCATCAAGGTCAGCAGTATTACTCCAAGGGAGTACGTCGGGGTGATCATGGCTATCGTCGCCTCGCTTTGGGGCGGCATCGTGCTCGGCCCGGAGGTCGCACTGGTCGCAACCGGATCGATGATCGGGGGTCTTGTTGCCAAGTGGATGCACTGCAGTGATGCCAAGGGTCAAAAGCAGGTCGTCGGGTTCGGTGCGCTCGGTGCGCTCCTGGCGTTGTTCGTCGCCCCGATCATCTCTGGCAGCCTTAAACTCGGTGGTACCCCATCGGCCATCGAGGTCGATCAGCTGGGCTGGGCAATTGCCGTCGCCATCATCGTCGCGGTAATAGTCACCCTCGCTCGCGTGGTGGCGGCATTGATCGCACGCGCAACGGGAAGTGGCCCGCACCTGCCGATCCTGATTGCCGCTGCCGTGATCGTTGGGGCCAGTTCACTTATCGTTCAAAGTCAAACCGGTGCGAGCATCACCTTCATCGTCACCTCCGGCGAGGAGTTCATCACGCAACTGCCTACCTTGACCTCGGTGTCGACAGTGATCGCGATCATCATCTTCAAGGCCATCGCCTATGCCGTATCCCTCGGCGCTGGATTCCGCGGCGGCCCGTTCTTCCCAGCCATGTTTGTAGGTGCGGCCGTCGGCCTGCTTATCTCGCTGGCATTGGGCGACTCCGGACCTTCGGTACCGGCAGCAATAGTCGTCGGCGTTATCGCATCGCTAATAGCCACGGCACCGCTGAAATGGCCGATCGTGATCATCTTGGGCCTGGTACTCGGGCTGCTGATGGGTACCTGGACGCTAGTGCCCGCGGCGCTGATCGGTGCAATTGTCGCGCGTCTCATCCCGCGCTGGGGCGACCGCGTGATAGAAAATCCGAAAGTTACCGCGCACTAGTCCAAGGCTGGCCAAGCGGCGCTGCCATGGCCTAGCCGGCGAGTAGGTGCGAAAGCGTTGCGCCCCGTGCATATCCGCATTCATTGCATAGGACGATGAAGCCGTGGGTGCCGTTTTGGGTCACCTCGAACTCACCCGTATGACACAGGGGGCAAACCAGATCTGCATTAATCATGATGTCTCCCCAGCAATAGTCGTGGATCTGTCGTCTTTGCGTGGACAGTGCGGTGGGGAAGTCATTGTATGGTCTGATTCCTAGGTGTCCGCAGGTTTATCTAGCGATGAAAGTCGAGTGAAGAAAGGAAGAACTCCACCGCCGCCGGCCGCGTTGCCTTTGTTCCGAGAGGGGATTGGGGCTTATCTCCACTTTCACCAATTAAGTGCAGGGGTATCAACCTGGGGCGCACCGACTATGCCCTTCGTCATCGGCCGCGGCAACAAGTCGGTCTACGTGCCAAGCCGATGCTGACATAAGTTACTCTTAGTGACCGAGGTGTTCGTGTAGTTCGACCGCTTTCGCTAGGAACCCGCCCGGTGCGCAATCAAGGAGATGGGAAGGCGAGGGATGAGAGCACCGCGTCAGCAGGCCCTGCTCGGGGCCCTTGTGCTGTCGGCACTTGTGCTCAGCGCGTGCAGCTCAAGATCCTCGGAGTCGACGAGCCCCACCGAAGCCACGTCGGCGTCCGCGGCAGCAGTCGAGACCGCTGGGGACTACATGGTTGGTGATACCGGCCCCGGTGGTGGAATCGTGTTCTATGACGCGGGCTCCGCGCAGCCGTGGGGTAGGTATTTGGAGGCGGGGCCCAAATTAGCTCCAGCAGAGTGGTGCGGTGACGATTGGGAATTGGATGTTGCCGGAACGCAGGAAACGATCGGATCGGGTGCGGCGAACACCGAGTTGATGGCTGCCGCGTGTGGGGCGGGTGCTGGGAATACGGTCAGCGACTATGACGGGGGTGGGAAAACCGATTGGTTCTTGCCCTCCAAGGATGAGTTGACGGCGCTGTACGAGCAGCGAGAACCAGTTGGCGGGTTTGGTACTGGCAACCCCGGGAGTTCATTTGATGCCTACTGGAGTTCCACGCAAAGCGATGCGGGCGACACGGGGTTCACGGACGTCGCCTGGGCCCATTACTTCGACGGCGGCGATCAGAGCTACGACAGTAAGGCAAACTTGTATGGCGTCCGTCCAGTGCGGGCTTTTTAATGTTTCTGGTGTTGGTAGGCCTGTGATGTCTTTTCGATTCCGGGGGGGGGGCTGGCGTCCGGCCGTTGCGGGGGTAACCGCGGTGGTGGTGGTTGCTGGGGTCCTCGCGGGGGCATCGTTGGCGCAGGCCGATCCGGTGCAGTACCAGTCCTATGGGCGCGCAAGCCAATCTGAGGCGTGTACCGCGCGGGCGGGCGAAACACCGTGGCAGGCCAGTTGGGGGACAGACACCAGTTGGGAACCTTTGTGGGAGCAGTGGGCCAACAACGGCACCGG
>BJGE01000003.1 GCA_014190275.1 Actinomycetes bacterium
GATGGTCTCCTCGGTGTAGCCGAGGCGACGAAGTGCGCGCGGGATAGTTTGGTTGACGATCTGCATTGACCCGCCGCCAACTAGTTTCTTGAACTTAACTAGCGAGAAATCCGGCTCAATGCCGGTCGTATCGCAGTCCATCATGAACCCGATCGTGCCCGTCGGTGCGAGCACTGATGCCTGCGCGTTACGCCAGCCATTCATGTCACCGATCTTGAGCCCTTGCTCCCACTGACGGTGCGCCACCTTCATGACCGAGGTGTCCAAAGTAGTGACGCCACGCACATTGTCATTGGCCGATGCGTGCTTACGCATCACGCGCTTATGCCCGGCCTCATTGCGGGCGTAGCCCTCATATGCCCCAACGATGCCGGCGAGTTCCGCGCTGCGCTTGTATGCGGTACCGGTCATAACAGAAGTGATCGCAGCGGCCAAGGCACGACCACCATCTGAGTCATAAGGCAGCCCAGTTGCCATCAATAGCGCCCCGAGATTCGCGTAGCCGATACCCAATTGGCGGTATTTGCGGGTGGTATCGCCAATCGGCTCGGTTGGGAAATCTGCGAAGGATATCGAGATATCCATGGCGGTAATGATTATTTCTACCGCTTTGACAAAGCGCTCGACCTCAAAGGTGTCATCTTCACTTAAGAAAGTCAGCAGGTTCAGGCTGGCCAGATTGCAGGATGAGTTGTCCAGGCTCATGTACTCAGAGCACGGATTTGATGCGTTGATGCGACCGGTTTCGGGGTTGGTATGCCAGTCGTTGATGGTGTCGTCGTATTGAATGCCTGGATCAGCGCACGCCCAGGCGGCTTCGGTCATGGTGCGGAACAGTGTCTTGGCATCAACTGTCTCTACCACATGCCCATCCGTGCGAGCGGTCAACCCAAATGGCTCACCATTTTCGACCGCCTGCATGAACATGTCAGATACCCGAACCGAGTTATTTGCATTTTGGTACTGCACACTCGAAATATCCTTGCCGCCCAGATCCATGTCGTAGCCGGCATCACGAAGAACCCGGATTTTGTCCTCTTCACGCACCTTCGTTTCGATGAACTCCTCGATATCGGGGTGATTCACGTCTAACACGACCATTTTCGCCGCGCGGCGTGTTGCCCCACCGGACTTAATCGTGCCCGCGGATGCGTCCGCGCCACGCATGAAAGAAACCGGCCCAGACGCCGTGCCACCCGATGACTTAAGTAACTCCTTGCTCGAACGAATTCTCGACAGGTTCAGCCCCGCACCGGATCCACCTTTGAAAATCATGCCTTCCTCGCGGTACCAGTTCAGGATCGACTCCATGCGATCATCAACACTGAGAATGAAGCATGCGCTTACCTGTTGAGGTGAAACGGTGCCCACATTGAACCAAACCGGTGAATTAAAGCTGAATACCTGATTGACCAGCATGTGGGTTAGCTCGTGCTCGAAAATCTCCGCGTCCTTATCAGTGCGGAAATACCCGCACTCCCTGCCTGCTTTGGTGTAGGTAAGGACCACCCGGTCAATGAGCTGCTTTAAGCTCCACTCGCGCTGCTCGGTGCC
Organism: Actinomycetes bacterium; assembly: GCA_014190275.1. Lineage (GTDB taxonomy): Bacteria > Actinomycetota > Actinomycetes > S36-B12 > S36-B12. Next base: position 1,555 of record BJGE01000003.1, read on the forward strand.
AACGGCACCCCGGAAGTACTTGGTGGTGACGATGGTTGACGCGTTAACGCTCCAAAAGTCCGGAAACTCCACCCCGCGTTGCTCGAAAACTACCTCGCCGGTCTTCCAGTTGTTCTGCACTACATCGCGGCGCTCCCAGGTAAGTGCATCGTAGGGATGCACGCCTTCAGTGGTGTAAACGCGCTCCATGACAAGGCCCGGCTGCTGCAAGGTGTTATGGATGAAGCCGGCTGGTGTGCTGGTGGTGATCGTCATCATGGTGCCTTTCGTATCGCGCGGTTAACTGGACTGGGAAGACTTTGTTTTGGGCCCGATGGGTTGCCCGGTGGTGGATCTGCTGGCCGGCCGCACATTGGAATTCGCACCGGCCGGTTCTTGACCAAGTGGCTCGCCTTCGGCGCGCAGGAGGGCGATCTCGGCCTCAAAATCCTCTAGGTTGTCAAACGACCGGTACACCGAGGCAAAACGCAAGTAAGCGACTTCATCAAGTTCGCGTAGCGGCCCAAGGATCGCCAGACCAACTTCCATCGCTGGGATCTCCGCAATACCAGCGGCGCGGACGGCATCTTCAACGCGCTGTGCTAGCCGGCCTAGATCATCCTCGCTGACCGGGCGGCCCTGGCAGGCTTTGCGAACACCACCAATTACCTTGGCCCGGCTAAATGGCTCCTGGACTCCAGAGCGTTTGGCCACGATCAGCACGGTGTTCTCCGCGGTGGTAAACCGCCGCCCGCAGGAGGCACATTCGCGGCGGCGGCGGATCGCCGCGCCATCTTCGGTGGTCCGGGAGTCCACCACCCGGGAGTCATCTTCCTTGCAAAATGGGCATCTCACCTTTGGTACCTCCCTTCCCTTAAGTCACTAAATTCACTTGCGTAACAATCCTCCGGACACTTCGCCTGTCCGCGGGACCGATCGTGGGGACGATTTGTGGATACCCTGTGGAGCTGTAACCACAACCTGTGGAGGACCGCCGGGTTGTGACTACTACATCTTGCGGCCTTGAAGGTAGCGGGGATTTTGCCTGAGCGCAAGATGCCAGCCTCGGCGCGTCGCACCTACTTTTGCCCCGGAGTCCCCGGCAGCGGGCCGGCGGGCCAGGATTCGGCCAATTCGGTGATCTTTCGGGTTGCCAGCACCGGATCCAGCCCTTGCCCGACCGCATACCCAAGCAGGTAGGTGGTCAGCGGGGCCGCGGGTCGTTCCACTTGGTGTGCCGCGACTTTGGCCAGGTCCAATAAGGCCGGAACATCGACCGGAGCCTTAAGCCCCAGCTCCCGGCTCACCGCCTCCACCCAATTTTCGGTGTTGGTCATCTGTTAGCTCCTTTTCCCTCGGGCCAATCGTTCAGCACGTGCTAGATCTGCCGGCGTGTCAATATCAACAAGCAAGCCGGTCAGCTCATCGGGTAACTGCACTGGGTCCAAATGCAGTTGCGCCAGCACTTTATGCAGTGGTGCATCCACTACCGAACCAAAATTGAATATCGCAGTTCGAAGCGCCGTCGTTCGATAAATACTGCACAACCACTGCTGTTTGCCCATTTCATCGATGGGGATGAAGCCATCGACATCGGCCGCGCCGATAAATTGCGTCAAATACTCGACAATTTCTGGCGCAAACGGCATGTCAACAGCTACCACCGCAACCCACGGAGCAACGATGGACTCAAGTGCCGAATCGATAGCGGCCGCTGGGCCCCCCTGGACCTCAGGGCCGATAATTTGCGCCCTGCTAGGGAAGGCAGCAACGAGTCGGTCAAGTAATCCGGAGCCATTAATTTTCGCACCCGCCTTATTCGCACCGAAGCGAGTGCTACGCCCACCCGATAAAATTACATAAGCGAGTTCGCGCGCATGCACAGCGGTCATGATGACCCGAAGACTCGAGCTGGCTCCGCATAGAGATTAAATGTCGACTCTCTGACAAAGCACGCCAAAGTCACGTTGGCCGCCCGCGCCAATTCAATTGCCATGGAAGTGGGTGCCGATACCGAAGACAGTATGGGAACACCGGCGGCGGCCGCCTTCTGGACCAATTCGAATGAGGCACGACTACTGACCTGCAGTACCAATCCAGAACCTGGTAACAAGCCCTCACGAAGGGCCCAGCCAATAACTTTATCCACGGCATTATGGCGGCCGACATCCTCGCGTATGACTAGGGCTTGTCCACTTCGTGCATCGAATAAGCCGGCCGCATGCAACCCACCGGTACGGCCGAAACCACGTTGGGCCGCCCGCAATTGGGCCGGGAAACCCACGAGCGTGTCGGCCGAAACACTCGTCGCTACGCCGGCAAGTGGCCAACGGCACCGGCTCAGCACATCAAGATTGGCATCGGAGCCGCAAACCCCACAACTACTGCTGGCTGCGTAGGCCCTAGCCCGCGGCGGAGTAACTCCAGCCTGCAAGGTGACGTCGACCGAAGTAGCACGATCGAGTCCTTCGCCACCACTGCACTCTTGGGCTGTCACTACTTCTTCGGAGTTGGAAATCACGCCTTCACTGACCAACCAGCCGAGGGCTAGGTCAATATCTGCCCCGGGGGTTCGCATGGTCAACCACGGTGGGCAGCCTGCTATTCGAATCTCCAGTGGCTCTTCAACGGCCACCTCATCGGCAACTTCACTTCGCACCCCACCGGCGAATCGCTCAACGCGATACCGGCCAACAGCGGACATGGGGACTCCATCGGGGTCGAGAGCACATTTGAAACTTGATGTTAGTCCTGGCAGGGCTAGTTGATTACCGGAACCACTAGGGATTGACCGGGTGTTACCACGGCATCCGCCATGCCATTCAGGTCGCGAATTCGGCCCACGACCTCCCGTGGATCACTCCCCGGTGCCACCTGCTGCGCGATGGACCACAACGACTCACCCGGTTGCACCACTACCACCGCTGCAGCCGGACGCCCTGCGCTCACCGAGCCGGGGGTGCGGACTTCGGGCGAGGTGGCCCCGGCCGAGAAACGCCCACCGGCCACCACCACCGTGAATAGGGCCAAAATCGTTATTACTAGCAAAAAAACCCGGCCTTTGGTGGTCAAGCGGATAGTTGAGCTGGCGGGGCGCTGGACTGGGCGCTGGACTGGGCGCTGGACTGGGCGCTGGACTGGGCGCTGGACTGGGCGCTGGACTGGGCGCTGGACTAGACGGGGCGCGGGGAAGGGCGCGGTAATTGCCATGGTGTTGTCCTCTCAGGGGTTAGAATCGAACGTATGTACGATTTGTAGCAGGAATCATCCGACACGTCCAGTCGACATTCGAACATATGTTTGAATTTTTTAAAAATATTCGGTAGGTTCGGCCTTACCTTGGACCTGGGGTCTGACAATTGGCTGATTTCCGCGGATTTCCGCGGCTGTTGGCCAAGGTCGCCCCGCTTAGCGATTGGAGCCCCCGTGGCTGCTCAAATCACCGAACTGCCTGATGGTCCACCGGATGAGTCCGGCCTCACGGGGCGGCAGCGGGCCATCCTTGACGTCATCCGCGAGACCATTGAGCGCCAGGGCTATCCCCCCAGCGTTCGCGAGATCGGCGAGGGCGTCGGCCTGACCTCACCTAGCAGCGTGGCGCACCAACTGGGCACCTTGGAAAAGCTCGGTTACCTGCGGCGTGACCCGAACCGGCCCCGTGCCCTAGTGGTTGCTGAGCCCGCCAGCCCGATCACTCCCACAACCACCAGCGCAGCCGCCCCGGTGGGCCTGCGCTTGGTCGAAAGCCAAGGCGATGAGCCCAATTTGGCCTATGTGCCACTTCTCGGGCGCATCGCGGCCGGTGGCCCATTGCTGGCCGAGCAAGAAGTCGAGACCATCTTCCCCCTGCCGCGCGACCTTGTTGGTGAGGGTGAACTCTTCTTGCTGAAAGTCGTCGGTGATTCGATGATCGATGCGGCCATCTGCGATGGCGATTGGGTGGTGGTGCGGCAACAGCCCACCGCTGACAACGGCGATATCGTGGCCGCACTGCTCGGGGATGAGGCCACGGTGAAAACCTTCAAAAAACGCGACGGTCATGTTTGGCTGATGCCGCATAATCCCGCATATGCACCAATTCTCGGGGATGAGGCCACGGTGATGGGCAAAGTCGTTTCGGTGCTGCGCCGCTTGTAATCGTTAGGAAATACCGGGCAAAGGCGAGCCCGGCTTGGATCAGGGCAGGTTTCGATCAGGCGCCTCATCACGCAAACGCTCCAAGGACCCAATCACTTTTGCACGATCGGTGGTGTACCAAAACGGCGGCAGGCTGGCCCGCAACGCCGGTGCGTACCCGGCCGTGGCCAGCCGCGAATCAAGTACCGCTACCACGCCTTTGTCCTCCATCCCTCGAATTAGTCGGCCGGCCCCTTGTGCCAACAGCAGACCAGCCTTGGGTACCGCAATCGATCGGAACCCCGAACCGCCGGCCTCGTCCACGGCGCGCTGCCTGGCGGCCATGAGCGGGTCATCCGGCCGCGGGAAGGGAATCCGGTCAATCACGACGCAAATACATGACTCCCCCGGCACATCGACCCCTTGCCATAGTGAAACCGTGCCGAGAAGCACCGTGGCCGGGTCGGCGGCAAACTTTTGCACCAGGGCACCCACCGCATCGCCCTTGCGCTGCACGAGCAACGGTGTGGCCTTGGTATCTAGACGCACTCTTAGGAAATCCGCGGCCCGCTCGACCCCACGCCAACTGGAAAACAGGGCGAGGGTGCGACCGCCGGCGGCCTCGATTAACCCCGCCAGTTCGTCGAGGGCTTCCATCGCTACGCCATCGCGACTTGGCGCCGGTAAATCCGCCGCGACATACAAAATACCCTGTGCCGCGTGATCAAATGGTGAGCCGACATCCATAGTCGTAACCAATTGCTCACCGAGCCCGAGCGACATGACCAAGGCATCAAATACCCCACCCACGGTCAACGTCGCACTTGTCATGACAACGGGGGTTTTGCTAAAAAGCGCCTCGCGCAAGAGCCCGGCAACCGAAAGGGGCGCCATCTTCAATACCGCTGCCCGGTTTTCACCTGGATCAAGCCACACCACGTCCAAGGTGCCAGCGGTCAACAAGCTGCCAGCAACATCATGGACATCCTCTAGAGCTCCCCGAGCCTGTTGCTTTGCCGCCAGTGCATCGGTGTCTTTGTCCTTATCTGCATTTAGTGCGGTCATGGCATTGGAGCAGGCATCACGAATCAACGTCAGCGCCAAGACGAGGTCCCTTCCGATGGGATCTAGACGTGTAGGGCCAAAGACTCCAGCCGCACCAGCCCGAAGCGCGTCATCAAGACCATCGGCGGCCTGCTGCAAGAGTTCAATACTTTTCTGATCTAGAAGTTTGCGACTACGCGAACTCGCCTTTTCCATCATCGCCACCGAAAGCTCCCCGGTTACGGCCGCTGTTGCGCGGTCGACAAGTTCGTGGCCTTCGTCAATGACAACCCCGGCATGCTCTGGTAGAACTGGGATCCCTTCGAGGGCATCAATTGCCAGCATCGCGTGATTTGTGACGATGATGTCAGACTCCTGGGCCAGCAACCGCCGCTTTGCTGTGAAGCACTCCTGGCCGAAACTGCACTTCGTCTCACCTATGCACTCGCGCCGGCCAACCGACAAACTGCGCCAAACCCGCGGATCAATCTCATCCGGGTACTCGTCACGATCCCCCGTGCTTGTCTGCTCCGCCCACGCGCGGACCGCCACCACTTGCTCACCCAGTGCACTCTTCGGTGCGTTAAATAGAGCCGCGCTTTCATCCTCAGGGATCGAACCATGTAACTTTTGTAGGCACACATAGTTATTTCGGCCCTTGAGAACCGCATAGGTAATCGGACGTTTCAATATTGGCTCGAGGGCACCGGCCAGCAGTGGCAGATCGTTATCCATCAATTGCTTTTGGAGAGCCAAGGTCGCCGTAGCGATCACGATGGCCTGCCCATGCGAAGTGGCATAGAGGGCGGCCGGGATCAGGTACCCCATCGACTTACCCGTGCCAGTACCAGCTTGCACAATCAGGTGGCCGGCACCTGAGAAAGACGCACCTACCGCATTGGCCATTAGCCGTTGGCCCTCGCGGGAGTCACCCCCGATGCTCTCAACTACTAGTTCCAGCGCTTGATCTATTGCTATCTGATCACTCATTTGCCGCCTGGAGCAGCTCCGTCGCTAGCCGCTCGGGTACTCGCGCGGTGAGATGGGTACCAGACTCAACATGCTTAACGGCCAGCACGTCACCTTGGGAGTGCGCCCTGGAGATCAGGTCACCTCGCCGGTATGGCACGACAACGTCTATGTCGCGCAACAACCTTGGTAAGTCAGCCTCGATCGCCAAGAGCAGTTCCGTGATCCCCGCACCCGTCTTGGCCGAGATGACAAATGCATGCGGCTCACTGCGAAGTAGTTCCGCAACGCGATCCGGGTGTGCGATGTCGGCCTTGTTGATAACGATCAGCTCCCGGATACTGCCGGCTTCAATTTCATTGAGCACCTCGCGTACAGCCCTAATCTGCTCCAGTGGCGCGTCATCCGAACCATCGACAATATGCAAGATGAGATCCGCGTCTTGTACTTCCTCAAGTGTGGACCGAAAGGCCTCGATAAGTTGATGGGGAAGGTGCCTAACAAATCCAACGGTGTCTGCTAGCGTGAAGTCGCGGCCGTTTGGCGTGCGTGTTTTACGCACCGTTGGGTCAAGGGTCGCGAAAAGGGCATCCTCCACCAAAACACCAGCGCCTGTCATTCGATTCAACAGGCTTGATTTACCCGAGTTCGTATAACCGGCGATCGCTACCGCGGGGATACCTGCACGGTGCCGGGCGGCTCGCTGTGTCGTGCGGGATTTCGCCATCTCCTTCAGCTCACGTCGAAGCTTGGTCATCTGCATTCGGATCCGGCGACGATCGGTTTCAATCTTGGTTTCACCTGGCCCCCGGGTACCAACCCCACCCGTGGCCCCACCGGCACGACCACCGGCCTGGCGCGAAAGCGACTCACCCCAACCGCGCAATCTCGGCAACAGATATTGCATCTGAGCCAGGCTCACTTGTGCCTTGCCTTCGCGGCTGCGAGCGTGCTGCGCAAAGATGTCAAGGATTAACCAAGTGCGATCTACAACTTTTACTCTTACGATCTCCTCAAGTTTTCGTAGTTGCCCCGGCGTTAACTCACCATCACAAATTACGGTATCGGCCTCGGTGGCAAGAACTATCTCGCGCAACTCCCCCGCTTTGCCAGAACCAAGATAGGTCGCCGGATCCGGGGTGTCGCGCCTTTGGCTGACCCCCGCCAACACGACTGATCCGGCCGTCTCGGCCAGCAAGGCAAGTTCGGCCAGACTTCGATCGGCTTCCCGAACCGTCCCGGAAGTCCAGACGCCCGCGAGCACGACGCGCTCCAGCCGGACCTGCCGGTACTCAACTTCGGTGACGTCCTTAAGTTCAGTTGACAGCCCGATAACTCGGCGGAGCGCGTTGCGCTCGGCAAGTTCGAGGCCGGCCATCGACGAGTCATCGTCGTAGGTCAAGTTGTCGGGGGCGAAGGCCTCATCGGGATTCATGTGGTTCCAAGAGTGCCATGTCGGTGGCTATCCCCCAAATACCCGTCCACAGGTCGGCTAAGGCAACAGCACCGAGCCGCGGGCCACTAGATCGGCCGGCCCGGTCAGCAACAGGTGGCCTGCGCTGGTTTCCGTCACATGTACCGTCCCACCCGGTACGTCAAGGGTCGTAGTAAGCGGCAGTGTCGGCTCTCCGCTGCGCCGGGCACTTGCCCAGGCAACCGCACAGGCACCGGTGCCGCAGCTTTGGGTTTCACCCACCCCACGCTCGAATACCCGCATCGCTAGGTGGCCTGCCGCCAGTTCCACCGCGAACTCCACATTGACCCCGTCCGGGAAGAAATCCGATGGGCTCACGATGGGGGCGACTAATAACGAGCCAGCTTCACTTAACTCCTTAACGAATACGACCGCGTGGGGATTTGGAACCCGCACAGCGACAAGCGGCCAGGTGCGCTCCCCGATGACCACCATGGCCGGGCCTTGAACTTCCGGCGGGTGGGCCCGACCCATATCCACCGTGACACTCAAATCGGAATTCAGCGTCACGGGATAAAGGCCACCGCGGGAGGCGATGTTTACCTCGCTGTCGGTGATGAGACCGGTCGCATCTAAATAGCGGGCGAAAACTCGGGCCCCGTTGCCGCACATCTCGGCCAGGCTGCCATCGGCATTTCGATAATCCATGAAGAACTCAGCCCCGGCCGCCTGATCGATGAACTCCGCTACGTGCTTGGTACGAACCACGCGCAGCACCCCATCCGCGCCGATGCCCCTATGTCGATCGCAAAGAAAGCGCACCTGATCAGCAGTGAGATCAAGGTACCCATCGACGTCAGGGATAATTACGAAATCATTACCGGTGCCGTGGCCCTTGATGAATTTCACTTCGTTTAGCGGCGCCATTGCATCAGTCTAGTTGGCATTTCGCAGGGCGGCCGCTGCATAGCCAAGTTGCACCTGTTTAAGAACTTCCGGCCACGTCTCGGTGGGCTGGGTGCCTAAGTTATGCAAAGTAAGTGATTGGAGTAGGTTGCGATCTTTGGAGAGACGAATGAGAGCGCCCGCTAGCCCCGCATCATCTGGTGCAATGATGCCTTCAACGCCATCATTAATGAACTGGGTGGTTCCGGTTCCCGCTCTTGCTATCACGGGTAATCCAGCGCTTCGTGCCTCCAACGCCGCTATCCCGAATGACTCCTTGGTCGATGGCTGAATAAATACATCACTGACCCCGAAGACAGACTTAATGCCCGCGGCATCCAGGCGCCCGGTGAATGTCACGGCAGCGGATAACCCGTGATCTCCTGCGTACTTCTCGGCGCGCGACCTATCTGGCCCATCGCCTATTACGGTGAGGCTTATTGGCTGACCACTTCGCCTGGCCTGGTCTATTACGCGGAGCAAGGCAATTATTCGCTTCCGGGGTGCCAACCGCATGACTGTCACGACTCTAAGTTCCCTGTCAGAACTTGGTGCCCGCTCGACTTGCCAACTTCCCGGGTCAATCCCATTTGGCACGACGAGAACCTCGCCCACCCCCGGCACCGCGGCAGCGATTAGTTCGGCAGCAATACGGCTCACCGCCGAAACTTGCACACCCCAACGCGATAGCCGGCCAATTTCATATGCTGCTCGAAAGCCAGGGCGCGCAATCGGCCCCCACATGCTGTGAACTGTTATCAACGTGGGAATAGAAAGTTCATGGGTGGCCCGCAGCGCCCCCCAAGCGAATGGTGAAATCACACCAGCATGCACATGAACAACATCCACCGGGTTTGCGGTGAGCACCGAGGCGACATGGGCTCGAGTTCTCGGGTGAATCGGAAGGTCAAATGGCAACCGCATCGACACTCGATGAACTTGGATTTTGTCTACCTCCTCACCGTCGAGGATTTCTGATCCCGTTGGTGCTCCACGGCGCCCCGGGGTAGCGGTGATCACGCGTACCTCATCCCCAGCCGCAACCTGGGCCATGGCCAATGCGCGCACCTGCGACTCAATACCGCCGGTACGGGGCAGGTAGCAGTCACTGAGATGGGCAATTCGCACTCTGGGACCGTACGGCACAATGTCTCCATCATGACGCCCCACCCGCCGCACACCCTCGTCTTCGTGCATGCGCACCCAGACGATGAGGCCCTTCTTACCGCTGGAACCATGGCCCGGGCGGCGGCCGAAGGCCAGCGGGTGGTGCTCATCGTGGCGACAAATGGCGAAGCCGGCCTTACCTCGACTTCGTTAAGCGCTGGTCTTGGCCTTCGACGACAGGCCGAGTTAGCGGCTTCCGCAGATGCCATCGGAGTGCATCGGGTGGTGACTTTGGGATACCCCGACTCCGGGCTTAATGGGGAGCAGCGGGCTGGTTTTGCCCACTTGGACCGATTCACTATCGCAAAGGAAATTGCCGCCATCTTGGACGCGGAAGATGCCGATACGCTCATTGGCTATGACTCTGCAGGCGGCTACGGGCATCCCGATCACCTGCAGGTACATCGCGCCACCAGAGCCGCCGCGGTGCTAGCCAAGAAGCCACCTCAATTATTCGAGGCCACCTTGCCGCGTGAACCCATCGTCAAGGCGGTGCAGCTCGCTGCGAGATTGCACCTAACTCCAAGTGACTGGGATGCCCATGAGTTCGACCACGCCTGGACAGCAGGTGCCGAAATCACCCATCGGGTAAATGTCCGCCCTTTCATGAAAGCAAAGCGACAGGCCTTACGCGCCCACGCATCACAAGCCGGCGCCGACGGAACCACGAGAACTTTGGCGGTACTTACCCGAATCCCCGGTCCACTAGCTTCACTCTTACTAGGCACCGAGTACTACCTAAAAGTTTCAGACCCCAAAGCCGCTAAGACCCGAGGTACCGCATCGGGCGCATCGTAATCAATCCAAGTGATGCGCGAGTCACGTCGAAACCAACGTTGTTGGCGACGCGCGAATTTGCTGGTCGCATCGATAGTGGCTTGAAGTGCCTGCTCAGATGAACAATCTCCATTCAGGTAAGCCAGAACTTGGAGATAACCCAGGGCCCGTGATGCGGTTCGCCAATTAGCCAACCCGGCGGCAGCCAGTTCACGTACCTCGTCGACAAACCCGGCGGCCCACATCAGATGAACCCGTTCGGCTATGCGCTCATCGAGAACACTCCGTGGAATCTCGAGCCCAATACGAATCGTCGGGTAAACCGACACTGGTGGCGGCAAAGTTGCGGTGAATGGTTCGCCGGTGAGCTCGATGACCTCAAGGGCGCGAACAATGCGCCTACTATTTGTCGGCAATATCGCAGCGGCAGCCACCGGGTCAACCGACGCCAATCTCGCATGCAGGTGTGCCACGCCTTGCTCAAGTAGTTCAGCCTCAATCCTGGCGCGGGCTTGAGGATCCGTACCCGGAAATTTCAGGTCATCAAGCACGCCAGCGACATAAAGTCCAGACCCCCCAACCACTATTGGTTGCGCACCCCGCGAGATCACCTCGTCGATGGCCGAACGCGCCACTTGCTGGAATTGCGCGACGGAAACATCATGGCTCGGAGTCCAGACATCAACAAGATGATGCGGAACCCCATCACGCTCGGTTTCGGTCGGGGTGGCCGTACCGATATTCATCCCAATATAGACCTGCATTGAGTCGGTGCTGATGATTTCGCCACGGCAGTGCTTAGCTATTGCTAGGGCCAAAGTACTTTTACCGACCGCTGTCGGCCCAACAATTGCCAGTACTTTCATGTTGTGCGCGCTATGTTCTGTGCTCACGCGGGGCGCATGGCAGGCAATCCCAATAACACCAAGTTATTGATGGGTTGCTCGCCCACATCGCCCGCTCGAGTCCGACGCAGCGAAATCACTCGATCAGCCACCAAATGATGGGGCGCCGCGTGCGTAATCTCCGCCGTGATCACATCACCGGGTCGCGGCACGCCCACCTCGAAGTTCAGTGCTACATGCACCAACCGGTTATCGGGTGCCCGACCAGAGACTCTTTCGGTGGCCTCGTCTTTACGTCCTTCACCGTTGGCAACCAAAACGGCGACGGTTTTGCCAACCAATTTTTTATTCTCAGCCCAGGCAATGTCATTTGCTACCTCGACTAATCGAAGGTACCTGTCTTGCATAACTTCGTGCGGGATTTGCCCTGGCATTGAAGCGGCCGGAGTTCCGGGGCGCTGCGAGTACAAGAAGGTGTAGGCACCGGCGAATCGCGCTTCGCGCACCACGTGAACAGTCTGTTCAAAGTCCGCCTCGGTTTCACCCGGGAAACCAACAATGATGTCAGTGGTGATAGCGGCATCCGGCATTGCCTTGCGCACTTTATCGATAATGCCCAGGTACCGATCCTGGCGATATGAGCGCCGCATCGCCTGCAGGACATTATCGGATCCGGACTGCAGTGGCATATGTAATTGCGGCATTACATTGGCGGTTTCGGCCATCGCCGCGATCACGTCGTCGGTGAAATCCCGTGGATGCGGACTCATGAAGCGAACCCGCTCTAAGCCGGAAATTTCACCGCAAGCCCGCAATAGTTTTCCGAAAGCCTCTCGCTCTCCAAACTCGACCCCGTAGGCATTTACATTTTGGCCAAGGAGCGTGACTTCAAGGACTCCATCGTCAACAAGCATCCGCACCTCAGCGAGAATATCGCCAGCCCTTCGATCTTTTTCGGTACCGCGAAGCGCTGGCACAATACAAAAAGTGCAGGTGTTATTGCAACCCACGCTCACCGAAACATACGCGGCATAGGCCGCATCGCGTTTTGTCGGCAGGCTCGAGGGGAAAACTTCAAGTGCTTCCTTGATTTCGATCTGCGCTTCATCTTCAATGCGCGCTCGCTCAAGCAGCATCGGAAGTGAACCGATGTTGTGGGTGCCAAAGACCACATCGACCCATGGAGCCTTGCGCAAGATCTCGCCTTGGTCCTTTTGGGCAAGGCAACCGCCGACCGCGATCTGCATGCCGGGGTTGCTCGCTTTAACCGGAACCAGATGGCTTAAATTTCCATACAGCCGGTTGTCAGCATTCTCTCGAACCGCACAAGTATTAAAGACGACTACGTTCGCGACCTGGCCCTGCACCGCGGGTACATACCCAGCGCTCTCAAGTAGCCCCGAAAGACGCTCGGAGTCGTGGACATTCATTTGGCAGCCATAAGTGCGAACCTGATAGGTGCGAGGCACCACACTGTCCTCCGACCATATCCTCGGCACCTTGCCGACCGCAGATGTACAGCATCAGTCTATCTACCACCCTGCAATAACCACATCCTCTGATCATTTAGGCCAGCGGGCGTGAGTGCGGTGACCCCGCCTGCCCTCAACCCGCGCATGGAATCGATCCCTCGACGGACCCGTGTGCGGTGGCTACCAATCCGGCAATTGCCTCGGGGTTCGTCACGATTTTCATGTGGTCAACTCCTGGGAGTGTGCGGATATCGCATGCAGGTGACGAGGTCCAAGCCTTAGGCGCGGCATTCATTAACGTGCTGTCGCCTCCGTCGCCGTCCGAAGTGATCACTGAGGGGCTAACCGCGCTCCAGAAGCCGGCGCACTCGGAGCGCCTTCGGGCAATATGTCAATCGGATTCATGGAGGGCAGCAGGAAGTCAAAGCCCGTAACACCTTTACCGATTAGCACCTGAACGTTGAGCGCACTCATCCCGAGCCCCGGGACGAAGACCACCGGTACCAGTGCGGCTCCAACAATAGATTTCGCTGTGCTTACTGCCATTGCTGTGCTTGCCGGCTGCTACGCCGTTCCCGCGCAACCTGCAAGTCCAACCACCGCTATCAGGAAGAACGCCAACAGATTCGGCAGGTCCAGGCCTGTATCCCCTAATTGAGGTGTTTCTCGTAGAACCCGCAGATCAGACCGATACCTGGTCGCGAACTACCTCTCCACCGGGCAGGTCACCACCATCAGATGCACCGCCGGCGTAATCGCCATCTTCAATCTCGTCGGCTCCCGGCTCAATTTGCACCCGCGGCAAGATGCGATCCAGCCAATTCGGCAACCACCAGTTTGCTTTGCCAAGTATCGACATCAGTGAAGGCACCAAAACCAACCGCACCAAGAAGGCGTCAATAATTACCGCCGAAGCTAGCGAGATACCGAATAACTTGATCGTTGAATCAGGGGTTGGCACAAATGCCAAGAAAACACTCGCCATGATCGCTGCAGCGATCATTACGACACGCCCAGAGCCCGCGAGGCCGCGACGCACCGAGGCGGCGTTGTCGCCGGTGCGCGCCCACTCCTCTTGCATGCGGGTCACCAAGAAGACTTGATAATCCATCGATAGACCAAACAAAATTGCAAAGACCATGATGGGTAGGAACGGCATAATCGGACCGGTGCCACTGATGCCGATTGGCCCAGCCAGCCAACCCCACTGGAACACGGCGACCGTAATACCCATCGCGGCGGCAAAACTCATCAGGCTGGTTATCGCTGCCGTTAACGGCACCACTAGCGAGTGGAATAGCAGCACCAGAGCTAAGAAGCCCAGTCCGACAACTACCAACAGGAAAATAGGTAGTGCATTGGTTAGCACCGTTGTGAAGTCAGAGGTGATGGCCTGCGCGCCGCCGATATAAATTTCGGCACCGGTTGAAGCTTCAAGCCCCGGATTAACTTCACTTCGAAGCCGGTCAAGCAGCGCGGTTGTGGCTGCATCCTGCGGCGCCGAATTAGGCGTGATCATAATGGTGGCAACGGTGCCGTCAGGACCGAAAGAGTCAGGGTTCATCGCGATGAGTGGAACCATTTGGGCGGTTGGTAGTACGGCAGCCACGCCTTCAGCCTCGCTCAAACCGGTCACGATGGTAGTAAATGCTGTCACGTCATTTGGTGCCGGAAGTTTAACGGCTGCGAAGAAAGGCCCATTTACCCCGGGACCAAAACCACTTGACATTAAGTCATAGGCGATCCGCGAACTGCTGCCTTCGGGTTTTCCGGAGTCATCAGCGAACCCTTGCCGCAGGCTTAGTACCGGGATTGCCAGCACCACGATAACAACAACCGCGCCGATGGTGGTCAACCACGGCCGGCGCTGTAGGCCGTGGCCATATTGTGCCCAGCGCTTGCCTTCTGGGTGCACCTTCCCCGGCTTCTTTCCCCAAGGCAATCGAATACCCAGTGCCTTGTTGCCGAGCAGACTCAGTAGTGCCGGTAGCATCCAAAGCGCCGACAGCATCACCATCAGGACGGTCATGGCCGCAGCCACCGCCAGGCCGTCAAAGAAATTGATTCGCAGCACAAAGAGCCCGAGTAAGGCGATAATGACGGTGCCACCTGCGAAGAGCACCGCACGCCCTGCGGTTTCAACCGACTCCAGTGCGGCGGCCTTAGGCTGATGCCCGGCTAAGACTGCTTGCCTGAATCTGTTCATCACAAACAACGCATAGTCAATACCAACGCCTAGGCCGATCATCGCTGCCAAGGTCGGGGCGAATGTTGCGACGTCCAGGAAATTTGCAACCAGCAGTACCGCCATCTGGCCCATCGCCAGGCCTACCACGGCTACGAAAATTGGCATGCCGGCCGCAATCACCGAGCCAAAGGCAATCAGCAAGATGATGATGGCCACCCCAATGCCAATACCCTCGCTCTTGGGGGGCTCTTGCGCGGCCCACTCCAGCGCTTGGCCACTAGCACCAACCTGAAGTTGGTCAGTATTCGCACTCTTAATCGCCGCTAGGAAGGCGGTGGCATCACCTGCTGAAACCACTCCGTCCACAAAAGTTACGTTCGAATACGCGACGCTGCCGTCGGGGCTCACCGCTGACGATGCCGCCGCGAATGCAGCCCCCGCATCGTTAATTGCTTCTTGTTGGTCCTGGGGTAGGCCCTTCAGCTGGTCAGGGGTCATCCCCGCTGGCGCCGCCGGGCAATTGGGCCCCAGGCCCGCACCTGTCGGCAAAGTAACGCAGCTGACACTGACCAAATCAGCGATCTGCTGTAGTACCGGCGTGATCTCACTAAGTACGAGTGGGTCGACCGCGCCACCTGTCGGAGTCGATGAAAGAGCCGTCGGCGACCAAACTATGCGTGCCCCGGCGCCAGAGCCTGCTGCGCCATCGCCACCATTACTCAATAGTTCTTGGGCTGCGGTTGACTCAGTCGCTGGAAGTGAGAAGGAGTCATTTAGCGCTCCGCCAAGTTGGCTACCCAGCCCCACGATCGCACCGAGTGCAATAACCCAAGCAATGAGCGCTACAACTGGACGCCGAATTGCCCATTTAGAAAGACCAGGCACGAAAAACCACCCCAAATAAGAAGTTAGCCGAAACGGCAATTAAACCCTCAATGGGCGATATACGCCAATTTGTCAGTCGTGATATTACTCGCAGGCACCTATTGCTTCTTGGACAACGACTTGGGCCAGGTTCGCACAGTAGCCGCGCCGCATGAGTAGCCCCATTAGCCTCCGGCTGCGCGCCTTGGGGGCCAGGCGTTCGGTGGCACGTATTTTCGTGGCAATCAGGCGGCGGGCCCGCTCGTACTCATCGGCCTCGGTGATCAGGGCCAAGGCCGCTTCGGCGTCCTCGTCGCTGACCCCTTTTTGACGTAACTCGTGTTTTAGCACTGATCTGGTGCTGCCTTTGGTGCGCTGCCGGGATGTCACCCAAAGTTCGGCGAGTGCCGCATCATCAATAAGACCCACCTCGGCATAGCGATCCAGTACTTGCTCACGGATGGATTCGGGGATGCCCCCCGCCAACAGATCAGTTGCTAACTCCGAGCGGGTGCGCGGGGCATAATTTAGTTTGCGCAACACGATATTTCGGGCGTCCTGTTCTAAGTCTTGCTGTGAACGCTCCGGTGCGAGCGAGTCAAGATCCGACTCGCTCGCTGACCTCGACCGGGAGGTGGGGGTCTTGGCCCTTCTCGTGATTTGAGGGCTACTCATTACTCCACATCAATTGGCATTGCAGTTGATTTCGCCGAGGCTTTGGGTGCGGCCTCGGAAGTGCTCTGCGCCTCCGGCAACGCCGACGTTGGAATATCAGCGGGGGCATCAAGTTTGGCACCGATCCCCATTACCTCTTTGATTCGCTTTTCAATTTCGTTGGCGAGATCCGGATTGTCTTTCAAGAACGTCCGAGCATTCTCTTTACCTTGACCTAGTTGATCACTCTCATAGGTAAACCACGCACCAGACTTCTTGACTATCCCTTGATCAACACCAACATCAATCAGTGAGCCTTCACGTGAAATACCTTCGCCGTACAAAATGTCAAACTCCGCCTGCTTAAAGGGTGGGGCCACCTTGTTTTTTACGACCTTGACCCGGGTGCGGTTACCAACAGCTTCGGTACCACCCTTAAGGGTTTCGATGCGCCGTACATCAAGGCGCACCGATGAATAGAATTTCAGCGCCTTACCACCGGTCGTGGTTTCAGGTGACCCGAACATCACACCGATCTTTTCGCGCAATTGGTTGATGAAAATACAGGTGGTGTTGGTGTTGCTTAGCGCACCGGCCATCTTGCGCAAGGCTTGGCTCATCAAACGCGCTTGCAGTCCAACATGGCTATCACCCATCTCCCCTTCGATTTCGGCCCGTGGCACAAGTGCGGCAACTGAGTCGATCACGATTAAGTCAAGTGCGCCGGAACGAACCAAGGTGTCGGTGATCTCTAGGGCCTGCTCGCCGGTGTCGGGTTGGGAGACATACAAGCTGTCAAGGTCGATGCCCAAGCGTGAGGCGTAATCAGGATCAAGGGCGTGCTCGGCATCGATAAAGGCTGCCAATCCCCCAGCCGCCTGCACATTTGCGATGGCGTGCAAGGCCAAGGTCGTCTTACCCGATGATTCGGGGCCATAGATCTCCACGATGCGGCCGCGGGGCAGACCTCCGATACCAAGAGCGACGTCAAGGGCGATCGACCCGGTCGGGATTACGTCGATTGGGATCCGACCTTCCTCACCCAGGCGCATCACCGAACCTTTACCGAATTGCCGTTCGATTTGGGCGAGGGCGGCATCCAGGGCCTTCTCGCGGTCACCGGCTGCACTGGCCATGGGTGGTTCTCCCTGTCTTTTAGATGGTCATGTTCGTTGGACTGCGAACGATAAGCCGAGCCTGTGACACTCGAAGGCCGGAAACAACCACCTAATAAGCCGGTGTGGATGCCAGGCCACCTGATGTCGTGACAGGAATCTATATCGAACGGGTGTTCGAATGGCGGCGACACGCCGGTAGCGCCACCACCACCCCAAACCCAATAAGTGGCACCAAGGACGCCCCGCACAGGGCCCCGTACGAGGCGAAGAGCACTATTACCCCGGCGGCGGCTCCACCCACCCCGCCGGCCACATTCATGATCAGATCCGACAGGCCCTGCGCCGCGGGCCGGTCGGGAGCGGCTACCTCATCGGTCAGCAGGGTTGATCCGGCGATCAGGGTGCATGACCAGCCCAAGCCCAGCAGGAACAGCCCAATCCCCAATTGCCAGGTGTTATCGCCCGGGGCTAGCCCGGAAATAACGCAGGCTGCTGCCAAAATGCCGATCCCGATGACGATGACCTGGATTCGACCAAGTCGGTCCACCCCCCAGCCGACTACCGGCGAAAAGGCATACATGCCAGCAACATGCACGCTAATAACAAAACCAATCAACTGCAGCGAGACGTCAACATGGGCCATGTGGATGGGAGTCATGACCATGACCATGACCATGACCACGTGACCGATGGCGACCGCTGCGATCCCCAAAATGGCCCTGGGCCGCCCGCGGACGTGACCTAGGGCATCCTGCAATCTCGGTCGCTCGACAACCCCCGAAATTGCCGCCCTATTCGCCGTTGCGAGCAGATAAGGATCAGGGCGGAGCAACAAGAACAGCACGATCGTTGCAGCGACCAAAGTGATCCCGGAGATGACATAGGGCCCTGACAACTGCGGTAGCCCAAGGGCCATCCCCACCGAACCAGAAAAATTCAGCAGATTGGGCCCGAGAACAGCACCGATGGTGCCGGCCCACACCACCCAGGAAAGGGCCCGCGCTCGATGGCTCTCCGGTGCTAGGTCGGTTGCCGAATATCGGGCCTGATACCCCGCCGCTGACGCCACGCCGAAAATTAGGCAACCTAGATAGACCAGCGCGAGGCTACGAAGTACCGCCCCATAGATGATTACTACGGCGCCAACCGCGCCGATCCCAAAACCGGTACTTAGCGCCACCCGCCGACCCCGGCTCAAGGCGATGCGCGCCAACGGTAATGCGATTAAGGCCGACCCGGTGATCGTGAATGTCTGCGCTAATCCGGCGGCGGCATCTGAGCCAGCGATAGAACCCGCAAGGAGCGCACCAACCGGTACCGCTCCGGCTATGGCAATACCGCTTAGAATTTGGGCGGTAGACAACACCGCGATGGTGCGTCGTTGAACGGCCGCTACCTGATCCGTGGGAAGAGCCGCCTGGATTATCAAGACGCGTGGCTGCCATGCTCAAGGCGTTCAGCTAGCGCGGCCCGAACCGCCTCATCATCGCGCGGTAAGCCCAGCTCCGAATACGCGTCAATCAAGTACTGCGGGTCCACTGACCAATGCTCATAGGCAACACCAACCGCCCGTTGGCCTTTGAAGAATTCGTTAAGGTCTGCCACCGCAGCCAGGAGCCATGCCCGCGTCGTTGTTAGTACGTTGAGGGCATCTAGATTATCGGGCCACCAGCCACTACGGGCCGCATCAGCGGGCTCGCGCACATTAACCAAGTAGCGCAGGCCCGGAAATAGTCGTCCCAGGAAAATCAGATGCTGCAGCAATTCGTCGTAGGTCGCGAAGTGCCCTGGTTCGTAGCGCACCTCCTTGAAACCGAGCCAGATCACGTCGCCTTCAGGCTTGAGCAAGTGGTCAACGACATGTCGACGTAAATCTGCCAAGACCGCGCTCGGCGTCAAACCGGCAGATCCGAACCAGGGGTGGGTTGGCTTGCGGGCGTGATGGCGATCGGCGACTTCTGCGACCGACTGCAGATAACTGCCGAGCCCCCGCAGCGCTGCGTAATTCTCACCGCGCACCAACACTCCCGGTAACGAGTTAAGGCTGGCCTGGATTGCCGTGCTGCCGGTACGGCCATAAGTAACAACCGTCACATACGAGTACTCCTTGGGAGCCTCCCGACGTATCCGCATGGGATTGACCCTAGATCAAGGCGCTCGGGACCTCAGTAGCCGCGCAGACCGCCCGCCAGATCTCACGGGTTTCGACCCCGGCGGAAATTGCCTGCAGAACCGTGAGCCCAATTCCAGCTAGGACAAAATCATTTGCCCAAGAACGCGAATACACCGGGCCCAGCACAATATCCATGCGTTCCCAGAAATCGGCGAGGCTCACCGCTGATTAAAGAACGAACGCCGACACCCGGGCATCAAATCCGCCGGTTTCGGCTTCAGCCATATTCGTACTGACCGAGGAAAGAACGGCCGACAAGGGCACATCGAGGGC
This sequence comes from Actinomycetes bacterium, assembly GCA_014190275.1. Classification (GTDB taxonomy): domain Bacteria; phylum Actinomycetota; class Actinomycetes; order S36-B12; family S36-B12. The sequence goes on from BJGE01000003.1 coordinate 21,553, forward strand.
GCCGCAGATAGCCGCCAATAATTCACTTGAAGCTTCCTTTTGACCTCGTTCGACCTCGGACAAGTAGCCAAGTGAGACCGCCGCGGCGGCCGAGACATCACGAAGGGTGCGACCTTGATCTTGGCGACGACGACGAAGTTCATCGCCGACTACCCGCCGAAGCACGATCATCACAACCTCCTTTTCCTAACCTTAACCCAATCAAGGGAACCCAGCGACTTGATCACTTACTCTACGGTAACCCGTAGCCAACCGTGGCTATTCCCCAGCCTGTGTTAATAGCCGCAGCACCAGGGGGAAAACTGCATGCACCGCCCCCACGCGGATCATTTCGCGGTCCCCGGAGAGCTCCAATCTACCGGTGAGGAGGCGGTCGCTGCGGGCGTCGAACACCGCAATCCACACGGTGCCCGGAGGTTCTCCGCCCAACCAGTCCGGGCCGCCGACCCCGGTGGTGCCCACCCCAATGTCGCTGCCGAGCACCCGGGTCGCCGCCCGCGCCAATTCAGCGGCGACCGGCTCACTAACCAGGTGCGCAAGCAGCCCGGGGTCCAGCCCTAGCACCTGCTCCTTGACCTCGCTCGCGTACGCAATGACTCCGCCCCGAAACATGGCCGAACAACCGGGCACCTCGACTATCCGCGCCGCCACTAATCCACCGGTCAGGGATTCAGCCGTGGCAAGGGTGAGCCCACTGTTGATACAGGCTGCTACCACCTCGGCCGCCGGCAGCGCCATCATGATCTGGACCCACTGGAGACAGTTTCTGCCGAAGCGCGAAGTCGCATCGCGCGTACGACGTAATCAAGGCCCGTAGCCAAAGTGAGTGCTACGGCAATGGCCATCATGACCATACTCGCGACCGGCCACCAAGATGAGTCCGGAAACTGCAAGAGATACATCGTGATCGCAATACCTTGTGCAACGGTCTTTACTTTTCCGCCCCGACTGGCCGGTATGACCCCATGTTCAATTACCCAAAAACGTAATGCGGTTACGCCAACCTCGCGAACCAAAATTACAATCGTGACCCACCAAGCCAGATCACCTAACAAAGATAACGAAACCAGCGCGGCCCCGATCAGCGCCTTATCGGCAATGGGGTCGGCGATTTTCCCAAAGTTGGTGACCAACCCGCGCCGGCGCGCAATGACACCATCAAGCAGATCGGTTAAAGCCGCGAAAACAAAAACCACGGCTGCCCACCAGCGCATAGCCTGGTCATGTCCACCCCCCGCAAATAGCAAGGCAACCATCAGCGGTACACAAACGATCCGGAGCATGGTCAAAAAATTCGCGATATTAGCGATTGAAGTTCCGGTGACTTGATCGCCAGCGGAATCTGGCTTGGGTGGTCTCATACCGGCTCCGCCAGTAAATCCACCCCTTCGGTGTCGACCACATTCGCGTCAATAAATTCACCGATGCTGCTAACTTCGCCACCTGGCTTCGCGCTGACAATCGTGGCGCCATCATCGGGGCCTTGGTGACCCGCCCGGCCAACCACTCGCCCGGTTGGCTCACCGCGCTCATCTACCTCAATCGACTCCACCAGCACTTGGACGCTAGTGCCAATACGATCCTCCGCGCGCTGGGCCATGATTTCTTCGGCCAACGCGGAGATCATCTCGACCCGCTCACGGATGATCTCATCGGTTAATTTGCCCGTAAAAGTCGCAGCCTCGGTGCCATCTTCATCGCTATAACCAAATACTCCTACGGCGTCCAGGCTCTCTTGGTTCAAAAACAGCACCAATTCATCAAACTCTTCCGGAGTCTCACCGGGGAAACCGACAATCACATTGCTTCTGATGCCCGCTTCAGGGTTCAAGGACCTGATCTGTGCTATCAGCGCAAGAAAGTCCTCCCGCCCCCCGAAGCGGCGCATGCGGCGCAACAGTGAACCGCTGGCGTGTTGAAAGGACAGATCAAAATACGGTGCCACCACCGGGGTGCCCGCGATGACCTCGATTAGGCCGGGTCGAACTTCGGCCGGCTGCAAATATGCAACCTGTAACCGGCGCAGTGCCGTTTGCTTGCCAATAGCGGGCAACAAGGACTCCATTAAGCGAAGGTCACCGAGGTCCTTGCCGTATGACGTTGAGTTCTCGCTCACCAAGATGACTTCCTGCACACCTTGGGCCACTAACCAGTTGATTTCCGCAATGATGTCGGCGGCCGGACGGGAGATAAATGACCCGCGAAATGTCGGGATCGCGCAAAAGGTGCACCTACGGTCACAACCAGACGCCAGTTTCACCGGTGCCACCGGGCTGCCGTCGAGGCGGCGGCGCAGGATCGGTGGCTGCCAACCGGGTACATCGACTAACTCGTTTTCGCCATGGCCTGGGATCGCTGCGGCAACCTCAGGGCGAGCTACCGGTGAAATCGGAAGCAGGGTGCGCCGGTCCCTCGGCTGGTGCGCCTGCGGCCGATCCCCGGCCACGATGGCCCGCAGCCGTTCGGCAATATCTGGGTAATCATCGAATCCCAACACTGCATCGGCTTCGGGCAGCTCATCGGCCAGATCGCGTCCGTAGCGCTCTGAAAGGCAGCCCACCGCAACCACCGCCTGCGGCCCGCCGAAATCACTCTTCAAGGCCGCAACACCTAGCACCGCGTCAATGGAATCCTTTTTGGCAACGTCAACAAAGCCACAAGTATTGACCAGTACCGCATCGGCAGTAGCCGGATCTTCGACAATCAGCCAACCCGCAGCGGTCAATCGGCCAGCAAGTTCTTCCGAATCCACCTCATTGCGAGCGCAGCCTAAAGTGACTAGCGCGACAGTCTGCGGATCGGGCGATAAGGCTGGTGGCACCAGCCCAGCCTACGGAGGGCCCCGATGATCAAGGGTTAGCGGTACGACTTACCTCGGATTAGCACCAGAGGGACTCGATACTTGCTCAAATTCAGCCAACAATGCCTCGGGATCTAACCCCAAGCGAGCCGCCAAAACTTTGAGGTGGCCCCGGGCGTATACGTCTGCACCAAAAACATCAAAATCACCGGCTTCCATGGCCACCAACATTGACTCGCGAATATTGGTGGCCTCAGCTAAGTCGGCGGTCGTCAGGCCCAACGCCAGCCGGGAGGACGCGAATTTGCCGCCGAGGGTGCAAGCTTCACCGGTCACCCAACTACTCCTTCCAATGCAACATGGCGAGGATAGCGATAAAACCGGGAGGCGGTTTAGGAGAAAACCAAAATTTGTGGTGGCCATTTGGTGGACATGATCTTGGGCCTCAGCCCCCGCCCCTGAGCATCGCAATGATTTCGGGTAATTCATCCGGCCTTACCAGTACCTCACGGGCTTTGGAACCTTCGCTGGGACCAACCACCCCGCGGGACTCCATCAGGTCCATCAGCCGGCCCGCCTTTGCAAATCCCACCCGCAACTTACGTTGCAACATCGAGGTGGAACCGAATTGGGTTGACACCACCAACTCAACGGCCTGGAGCAGCACGTCCAGGTCGTCGCCGATATCGCCATCGACCTCCTTCGGGCCATTGGTTGCTACGGCCGTGACTTCGTCTAGGTAAACCGCGACCGACTGTGCTTTGCAATGCGCAACTACCGCGCGAATTTCGTTCTCCGAAACGAAGGCGCCCTGAATCCGCTGGCTCTTGTTCGCTCCCATGGGTAGGAACAATCCATCACCTTGCCCTACCAACTTTTCCGCCCCCGGCTGATCCAAAATCACGCGACTGTCGGTCAAACTTGATGTTGCGAACGCCAATCGGCTGGGCACATTCGCCTTGATCAAACCGGTGACGACATCCACGCTCGGCCGCTGCGTTGCTAGCACAAGGTGGATACCGGCGGCGCGTGCCAACTGCGTAATTCGCACGATTGCATCTTCAACATCACGTGGTGCCACCATCATAAGATCGGCTAACTCGTCAACCACAACCAGCAAGTAGGGATATGTACGCAGAACTCTTTCACTGCCGGCAAGAGCTTCAACCCGACCACTCTTCACAGCCTTGTTGAAATCATCGATGTGTCGGAATCCATAGAGCGCTAGGTCGTCGTATCGGCGATCCATCTCCTTGACAACCCACTGTAATGCGTCAGCGGCTTTCTTCGGGCTCGTGATGATCGGTGTGATCAGATGCGGGACACCCTCATACGCCTTCAACTCAACCCGCTTGGGATCGACCAGGATTAAACGCACTTCATCGGGTGTTGCGCGCATCAATATCGAAGTTACCAGCGCATTAAGGCAGCTTGACTTTCCTGCACCGGTTGCTCCCGCAACGAGGATATGCGGCATTTTCGCAAGGTTGGCCACCACGAACCCGCCCTCGACGTCCTTGCCAAGTGCCGCGACCAGCGGATGTTGATCCCCGATAGCGGCCTTGCTCCGCATCACATCTGCGAGCGCGACAAGTTCACGATCTGAGTTTGGGATCTCGATGCCGATAGCTTTTTTACCCGGAATCGGGCTGAGGATCCGAACATCGGCGCTCGCCACCGCGTAGGCAATGTTCTTGCTCAGCGCGGTAACCCGCTCGACCTTTACACTCGGCCCCAATTCGATTTCGTAGCGCGTTACGGTGGGACCGCGCATGAATCCGGTTACCTGAGCGTCGATGCCGAATTGTTCGAGCACTTCAGTTAATGCCGCAACAACTTGGTCATTGGCCCGGGTCGCAGTCTTATGCTCAGCCCCAGGCCTTAAGAGGTTAGCCGGTGGTAATACATAAACGACGCTGCCGGCCAACGGTAATTGCTCAATTAGCCTCGGCGCCCTGCTAGCCGATACCGCATTCACCGGGCGCGCGAGTGCCACCGTATCGTCGCGGGCCGGGTGGCCAGCGGGCTCAACTACCGCACCCGGTCGCGCAATTGCACCGGTCGGCGCTAGTCCTGCCATAAGGCCAGCCGCCGGCCGGAACTCATCCTCGGCAATGGGCGTGATGAAGGGCTCATCCCCCACGAATTCGTCAATAACATCCTCGGTCGTGTCCGCATCAAGGCTCGCAGGTCCCTCGTCCTGTTCATCCGCGAAGGCACCGGTGCTGCTTGCGGGCCTGATCGGCTTCTTGAACACCGCCCCTAAGGCACCGATACGGGCGATGGAACCAATCCCGGCTCCCACCTTGATCCGGACCGCGCGCAGCGATGTCGCGGTTAGGACCAAAACTCCAAAGACCAGTACCAGCACCAAAACTATCCCGGTGACGATTGGACCGATAGCCGAAACAATGGGCGCGGTCGCGACCCAGCCGATCACCCCGCCCCCGGAGCCCATCGCATCGGCGCCATCACTTGGCGTGGCAGCCCCACCAATCAAGTGCCAAATACCAACAAGGGCCACGAGTATCGCGGCCCCGCCGATCAGCATCCGGCCGGTGGTGGCTTGGTCGTCAGGGTGGCGTAGGTAGCGCCACGCCAGAGCCAAAAAGACAATTGGAAGCAAAAAATCCAGGGCGCCAAGAAGCGCCTGACCCAGCATCGCTGCCCAAGAAACAAACCACCCGTCAACCCCGAACCAGGTGCCGGCAAACAAGACCGCCGCCGCGGCAATAAATGCCAGCGCAAGCCCGTCACGGCGCTGTCCCGGATCTAGGCCCCGCGCCCCGGATCCAATACTTCGAGCCACGAAACCCACCCCGTGCGCCAGCGCCAGATAGCCACCTCGAAGTGCCCGCCCAACGGCGAAAAACACCCGAGCCACCGGCCCCGGACCACCGAGGGGGCGCTTGGGCGACCGGGTGCGCCGGCTTGGACGTTTAACTGGGGAAGGTCCGCGACCCGGGCGTGAACGCGCCGGAGCGGACGTGCGGGAAGCCATGCCCGCAGCGTACCGATCTAAACCCACCAGTCCCGGTAGTCACACCTTCCCCATGGGTGCGTGTCGCGATCACCCTTTTGTCCGTTTTCTCCCATCGCCGGCCCCGAGCACTACCCGTACCGTCCTAAAACATCGTCAAACCCCCGAAACCAAGGGGTCTCGTGCAGTGCGGGCTGCTACGCCTCGACGATTACCGGGACGATCATCGGGCGCCTGCGATGGGTTCCGCTGATCCACTTGCCCACCCGCCGCCGGACCAGCTGCTGCAGCTCGTGGGGGTCGGTGGCGCCGTGGCGTAGTGCTTCCTCTAGGGCCTCGCGCACCTGCTCGAGGAGCGGCAACATGGCCTCCTCATCGAGTCCGAGGCCGCGGGCGTGAATCTCCGGACCGACGACAACCTTGGAATCGATGAGATCCACCGCGGCAAAAATGGAAATGAAGCCCTCCTCGCCCAGCACCCGTCGGTCTTTGAGCAATGTCTCGGTGACGTCACCGACACTTGAACCGTCAACAAAAACGAAACCGACCGGCACATATCCCGTTATCGAGGCCCGCCCATCAACGAGGTCTACGACCACACCGTCATCGGCGAGTAAAATCCGGTCGGACTCAATGCCGACACCACGGGCAATCTCAGCATTGGCGCGCAGATGCCGCCATTCACCGTGAACCGGCAGCACGTGCCGCGGTTTTACAATGTTGTAGACATAACGCAGTTCGCCTGCAGCGGCATGGCCTGAGACATGCACCAGGGCATTGCCTTTGTGGATTATTTGGGCCCCGAGTTTCGACAGGCCGTTGATTACCCGGAAAACCGCGTTTTCGTTGCCGGGGATAAGTGACGACGCCAGCACGATCGTGTCACTTGGACCGACACTGATCGGGTGATCGCGATTAGCGATACGCGAAAGCACCGCCATCGGTTCACCTTGTGAGCCGGTGCAGATCAACACCGTCTCATCATCGGGTAGGTCGGCGAGATCATCAACCGCGACCAACAGCCCCCCCGGAATCCGAAGATATCCAAGATCACGGGCGATCCCCATATTGCGAATCATTGATCGGCCCACCCACGCCACCTTGCGACCATGCAGGGCCGCCATATCGATGACCTGCTGCACCCGGTGAATATGCGAGGCGAATGAGGCCACGATGATGCGACCTTCGGCCCGCAGGAATACCGCGTCGAGCACCGGAACAATCTCGCGCTCACTTGGGACGAACCCGGGAACCTCCGCATTGGTGCTGTCAATCAACAGCAGGTCAACACCCGCGTCACCAAGTCGTGCGAAGCCATTGAGATCCGTGATCCGTTTATCGAGAGGTACCTGGTCCATCTTGAAGTCGCCCGTATGCAGCACCACGCCGGCCGGGGTCGTGATGGCCACTGCTAGCGCATCCGGAATCGAATGATTAACCGCTAAGAATTCAAGTTTGAAAGGACCCAATTGCTCTTGCTGGCCCTCTTTTACATCAAGTGTCACCGCCTTGATGCGGTGCTCCGTCAACTTGGCCTCGAGTAGTGCCAATGTAAGCCTTGAGCCAAGAAGTGGAATATCTTCACGCAGGCGCAGTAGATAAGGAACGGCACCGATGTGGTCTTCATGACCGTGTGTCAAAACCACACACTCGATATCCGCGAGTCGGTCCTTGATCGGGCCAAAATCGGGCAGGATCAAATCCACTCCGGGCTGGGACTCTTCGGGGAAGAGCACCCCGCAGTCGACAATCAACAGCCGGCCGTCGAATTCGAATACCGTCATATTGCGGCCAATTTCGCCTAGACCACCGAGGGCGAAAATACGTAGGCCGCCACTTGGTAGCACAGGTGGTGCGGGCAAGTCACCCCTGCTCATCCGATGAACCCGCTGACCATGCCCGCGGCAAGATCGGCGCGCAAGACCGCCATTTGCTCTTTGCTGGCATTGACCAAGGGCAAGCGCACCGGGCCGGCGGGTAAGCCAAGCTCCGCGAGTGCTGCTTTGATCAAGATCAATCCCTGGGTGCGAAATACTCCGGTGTAAACGGGTAACAGACTTTGGTTTATCGTCCGAGCTGCTGCAACATCGCCAGCGGCATACGCGGTGGCCATTTCCTTCAGCCGATCACCAACTAGGTGCCCTACCACCGAGATCATTCCCGCGGCGCCGAGTGCTAGCAACGGTAGGTTCAAGATATCGTCACCGGAATACCACGCCAGATCTGTTCGCGCCATCCCCCATTGGCTCGAATCAAGATCACCCTTGGCATCCTTATAGGCAACAACCCTTGGGTGCTCGGCTATGCGGACCAAAGTCTCAGTCTCGATAGTGACCCCGGTGCGCTTGGGTATGTCATAGACGACCAGTGGCAGGTCGGTGGCATCAGCAACCGCCTTGAAATGCGCGACAAGCCCTTCTTGTGGAGGCCGGTTGTAGTAGGGGCTTACCGCCATGACCGCATGGGCACCAACTCGTAGTGCACCTTTGGCGCTGTGCACCGAATGGGCCGTGTCGTTGGACCCCACCCCGGCGACCACGGTCGCACGATCACCCACGGCCTGGACCACGGCGCGGATTAAGTCGAAGTTCTCTTCATCGGTCGTGGTGGAAGCTTCACCGGTCGTGCCATTAATTACTAAGCCATCGTGGGCCAGATTGTCGACCAGATGTGAAGCCAGCCGCTGCGCCCCGTCTAGATCAAGGCTGCCGTCCGGGTGCATCGGGGTGATCATCGCCGTCAGCATCACCCCGAAGGGCTGGCGAGCATTACTAGGACCGGGCATGGGTCAAGGCTATCGTCAAGGCGCGACGCGTCCGGCAGCGATGAACGCCGCGTGGGTAAGGGGCATCAACTCGGCCCATTTATCCTCATAAACCTCCGCCACCATCTCAATCTCGCGCTGCGGGTACGACGGGTATTGCGAGCCCTCCACTTTGCGGCGCAGGGATAGGAAATTCATTAGCGCCCGGGCATTCATGGTCACGTAGGCACTTGAATAGATCGACACCGGTAGCACCATGCGCGCCACCTCGCGGGCAATACCGGCGGCCAGCATGTCTTGGTAGGCCACATAGGCCGCCCGGCAGGACTCCCGCATGGCAGACTCAATCAACTCGTATTGCCCATCAGTACCCGGCAGGAACTCATAGGCGCCCGTTTTCCCGACCTGGACCACATTGCGCGAGCGGTTGGGCACATAAAAGACCGGCTGGAGCTCGCGATAGCGGCCTGATTCTTCGTTGTAGCTGGCGACGCGATGGCGCATGTGCTCACGCCAGACAAAGATTGGCGCTTGCACAAAAAAGGTCATGGAGTTGTGCTCGAACGGGCTGCCGTGCCGTTCTCGCATCAAGTAGCTGATCAAGCCCTTGGCCGAAGCCGGATCGGCCTGCAGATCTTCCAACGACTGCTCACCGGCCGTTGACACCCGAGCCGCAAACACCACATCTGCATCACTCGCACCCGCGCGCACTAATTCAACGGTGACATCACTGCGAAATTGCAATCCTGGAATCTCTACCACGTCGCCAGTCTACCGGGACGGCCGACTCAAACGCGCGTTGCTGCGCGCGTGCCTGGGGCAAGGCACAATGGTGGGGTGCCAACCGGAGTCCGACCCGCCCGAACGCCAGATGTCGATGACATTGCCGCACTACAAATTCGCGCCTGGCGAACCAACTTCGCTCAGGTCTTGCCCCCGGCCGAATTGGCCGCGCTGGATCCCGCCGATCTTGCCATGACGTGGGCCTCAGCAATCTTGAATCCACCCACCCCGAGCCACCGACTCCTGGTCGCCGTAGATGGTGCAAGTGGCTCAGATTCACTCGCTGGTTACTCGGCTTTCGGTGTCAGCGGCGACCCGGATGCGGACGAAAACACGGCTGAGTTGCTCGCCTTGGTGGTTGATCCAGATCGCACCCGACAAGGCCACGGATCCAGACTGCTCACCGCAGCAGTGGATCACCTGCGTGCCGCTGGGTTCTTGACACTAGCGACTTGGTTACCGATGGCTGATGGGATTTCCCGGACCTTTTTTGGCTCAAGTGGCTGGGGCCCAGACTCCGCCTACCGGGATCGAGTCATCAGTGCTGACAAAGTCCTGCGCGAGGTTCGATTGGTAACTGATATCCGCCAACAATTTGACGACTGAACAAAAGCGGCCGGCGGATCCCCCGCGCCCGCCGGCCGAAAATGGACTCAGGCCGCCTAACCATGGACCAGCGGCTAATAGATTTATCGAGAATATGGGTCATTCGCCTCGAGCGGGGGGGAATTCAACCCATTGCGTTCGCCCTGCCCCTTTGCCCAGCGTCACTTACGTCGCCACCCGGGTAAATACCCCGGGGTTCATGATCCCGGTGGGGTCAAGTTCGGCTTTAATCGCCGTTAGCAGGCCAATGCCACGCGCACCAATTTCAGCCGCCAGCCATGGCTCGTGATCTCGTCCGATGCCATGGTGGTGGGTAATAGTCCCGCCCGCTGGTTGCAGGGAAGCACTAATCGACTTCTTCGCAGAAGTCCACCGGGCGATGGACTCCGGGCCACCTCGATCAATTACGGTGAAATAAAGGGACGCTCCAGTTTCGTACACGTGGGAAATATGCGTCATGACATACGGGGTGTGCCCGTTACCACCTAGTGAGCTCAGCGCAGCGCCCCTAGCAACTTGGTGCAGGTTTGGTAGATCGACCCAGGCCCCGGCCGTCTCAAACGTCTCGACCAAGTAGCCGCTGTCCAGCAGCGTGTCACGTAAAAACGGCCCCGAAAAACGGCCGTGCTCCCAACTGGCGCCAACCCCCTTACCGATCGAGACTACCCCGAACTTTTTTAGGACCGTCCAAGCTGCATCACGATGCGCATCCAAAAGCGTGGTCGAATGCTCCTCCCAGCCAAGGATCAGCAGCACCCCAGCCGGCACCCCTCGAAAAGCTAAATAGCGATCAAAAATTTTGCGTTTCACTCCACTTGGCCCTGACATCGCAAGGGTCGCCAAGGTTTCGTCCACATCCGAAAGCCGCATCACCGCACCGGTTAAATTCAACTGCGCCAACTCTCGGCAAGCCGCAACCCCAGCGGCAAAGGACGGTGCCATCGCGCCCTCGTAAAACCGTGCCTTCGGGGTGCGCCGCACTCTCATGGTGACTTCGGTGATTACGCCAAAAGCGCCCTCGCTACCAAGTGCCAATTGCAGCAAGCTCGGCCCGGCGGCGCTCGCCGGCACTCGACCCGCAGACCAGGTACCAACCGGCGTCGCAAGGGTCACCGCTTCGATCATGTCGTCAATTCGACCGTACCCACTTGATGCCTGACCCGCTGAGTGCGTTGCGGCGTAACCCCCGATGGTTGCTCGCTCCCAAGATTGCGGTAGGTGACCTAAAGTGAATCCGCGCGCATCCAACAACCGCTCGAGTACCGGGCCGGTCATGCCCGGTTGCACTCGAACCAGACCGGATACTTCATCAAGGCCGACGAAGTCGCTGAGTCGTTCCAGACTGATCACGATTCCCACCGGGCCTGCCGGCCGCGTCACACCGCCAACGACAGAGGTACCGCCACCGAACGGCACCACATCAATCTGCTGCTCAACGCAAATGCGCAGCACCCTCAGCACCTCATCATGGGTTGCTGGCTGGACGACAGCATCCGGGACACAACCGGTATCAGCGGCCCGCCGCTGCATCATGTCGACATAAGACATCCCGCGACTGTGCAGCAACCGTGTCATCGGGTCCACCAGCACTTGTGCCTGCCCAACCGCAGCAGCCAGTGCCGTGCTTGCCGCGGCCGGTAGCCTGCTCGGTGGCACCGAGAGTGGCGTGACCGGAACAACCGAGCCCGACGTAGCCAACCCCACCTGTGCCCCCAAGAAGCGCTGGGCTGGCCCGCTTAGGGTCACCGGCGCGGCTGGTCGGCCCCATCGGGTGAGCCGATCGAGGGGGTCTGGGGTCAGTGCATCGGAGTCGACGGTCACTATGAAAGCCTGACACATATGAGCACGGATTTTCTCCCGGTAGGTGATCCATTGGCCGACCTTTCCCCAGCCCGACGCCGCGGTGATGAAAAGGCACTGACGACAACCGTTTTTGACGTGATTGTCATCGGCGGCGGTATCACGGGAGCCGGAATAGCCCTTGATGCCGCAACCCGAGGGCTAAGCGTCTTGCTCCTCGAAGCCCAAGATCTAGCATTTGGCACCTCTCGGTGGTCTAGCAAGTTGGTGCACGGGGGCCTGCGCTACCTGGCCAATGGTCAAGTGGACGTCGCTTGGGAAAGTGCCGTGGAACGCGGCCACCTGATGACCAGCATCGCACCCCATCTGGTGCGCGCTTTAGCTCAAGTAGTGCCCGTCATGGATGACACCGGCCTTGGTTCAGCCGCTCTAACCCGTGCCGGTTTCGCGGCTGGCGATGCGCTCCGAGCACTGTCGCGCACTAGTAGGCATGTCCTGCCCGGAGCCAAGGTGATCAGTCCCGCCAAGACCCAACGGTTGCTACCGGCAATTGCTGTAACTCGGTTGCGCGGTGGGCTCCTAGCTTGGGATGGGCTTTTAGAGGATGACGCCCGCCTCGTGGTCTGCGTAGCTCGGACCGCAGCCGCTTACGGGGCTCGTATCCTCACCGGTTACCGGGTTTTGTCCGCTGATGGCACCGGCGTGCGTGTTGTCAATGAATCGGATGAGCAATTTGACGTACGCGCTAGGAATGTGATCAGCGCTACCGGGGTCTGGGCCGAGTCCTTTGATCCCCAAGTTGTCATCACGCCATCACGTGGCACCCACGTCGTGCTGCGGTCAGAAACCCTTAAACGGCCACGTGCTGCGATGACAGTCCCCGTGCCTGAGATGCACGGTCGCTACTGCTTTGTGCTACCCAGACCCGATGGTCTTTTGCTCGCCGGCATCACCGATATTGACGAACCCGGCCCAATTCCGCAGGTGCCGAGTACTCCCGTAGCAGACATTGACTGGATCCTTGCCCAAGTCTCCCGGGTACTAGAAACTCCAATTAGTGCAGTTGACGCAGTTGGTGCGTTCACCGGACTGCGCCCACTAGTTGCACCACCTGAGGCACCAGGTAGCGAGACCGCCGATATCTCCCGCCGTCATCTGGTGCGCCGCGGTGATAACGGCGTCATAACGGTAACCGGTGGCAAGCTCACGACGTACCGGCGAATGGCGCAAGATGCTGTCGATCTAATCTGCGATCAACCCTGCCGCACGACGAAGATCGCCCTCGTCGGGGCGGGGCCGCCCGCTCCTGCTTCAGCGACCCCCGCCCGATTGATACGCCGTTACGGGGCCGAAGCCGCCCGTGTTGCGGCACTAGCTGATGAGCACCCCGAACTTCTTGAGCCACTAGCACCAGGTATCGGGGTGCGAGGTGTCGAGCTGGTGTTCGCGGTGCGGTGTGAAGGCGCTCGCACGCTGGCCGATGTGCTGGAACGGCGCACGCGTCTTTCGCTTGTTCCCACGGATTTAGCCGCCGCCCTACCGCGCGCCGAGGAGATCCTTGACGCGTTCATCTGACGGTCGTCGCCGCCCAATTACCTCAAGTGCGATCGGGATCGGCTTAGCTACCGGAGCCTACGGGCTTTCTTTCGGCGCCATCAGCGTTGCCAGCGGCCTAACTACGATTCAGACGCAAACACTTTCGCTTCTAATGTTTACCGGCGCCTCGCAATTTGCTCTCGTCGGTGTGCTGGGCGCCGGAGGCGGCGCCATCGCAGCCGTGCTAACCGCCTGGCTCCTGGGTGCCCGTAACGGGCTTTACGCCTTACATCTCGCCCCCACTTTAAACCTCCACGGCTTTCGCAAGCCGGTGGCTGCGCAATTGACCATAGATGAGTCAACAGCTATGTCCATCGCGCACGAAACCACCGTGGCCGCCAGCCGACATGCCTTTTGGGCGACAGGAATCTCGGTGTACGTGCTTTGGAATCTCGGCACGTTACTCGGCGCCTTGGGTGCCTCCGCACTTGGTGACCCGGCTGTTCTAGGACTTGATGCTGCTATCCCCGCGGGGTTCCTTGCGCTCCTGTGGCCACGGCTACGCGATCGCACCGCATGGGCTATCGCCGCCGGTGGAGCCACGGTGGCACTGGTATTGACCCCATTGACACGCTCGGGTGTGCCAGTGCTGGCTTCTGCTCTCATCGCTGTTCTGGCTGGGTATCGCTTACGGGATCGCACATGATCTGGGCCGCGGTGTTACTTGGCTCACTGGGTTGCTACCTCGAAAAACTCTTTGGTTTCATTCTGCCGCCAACACTTCTAGATCGCCCGATGATTCGCAGTGTGGCAGCACTGCTACCGATTGCCATGCTCTCAGCCTTGGTTGCGGTCCAGACATTCGGAGCCGGGCAATCACTTGTTATCGACGCACGCTTGGCCGGCGTGGTGGTCGCCGTTGTCGCGCTGTTATTGCGGGCACCATTCCTAGCGGTCGTGTTAGCGGCCGCGATCACCGCCGCCGTGCTTCGTGCATTCGGATTCGCGGCATGACCGAAGAACCACGTCGCCCGATATTTTGGTTTCTTTGGCCGGCGCCAAAGACCGCGGTCGACTCGCAATATCAACAAGTACGAATGATTCGGCTCCCGGCTCGGGGGCCCTGGCGCCTAGCCTTATTAGTGGGCGCCACCTTGCTCATCATCATGCTCGGCGGTGTGGCGCTCATGGGCTCGGCCGGCGCCGGGCCAATTCCGGTGCTTATCACCGGAGCCGTACTAGCCAGTGCGCTATTGATTTTGTTACGGGGTTGGTCAACCGGGACTTACGTCAATGACGCGGGCTTCGCCATCAGGCGCATGTTTATCTCACATATTGAACCCTGGGCTAACCTGGTGGGTTTCGATCGCACTGGCGAGCGGATAGTCCTTCACTTAACTGATGGATCAACAATAAAGACCGGTATCGCCAAGAACTCGCTCGACACTTGGTTACGACCCAGCGCCTACGACGCCGCCGCCATTGCGTTCGAGAATTGGTCGGGCAAAAACTAAGACCTAGGCAAGTTCTAGGAACCGACCCAACCCAACCGTTAGTCCAGGATGGGAGCCAATCGATCGAACCCCGAGAAGTACACCTGGCATAAAGGAAGCGCGGTCAAATGAGTCATGCCGAATAGTTAGGGTTTCACCGGTATCACCAAAAATTACTTCCTGATGGGCCATCAAGCCCCTCGCTCGGACCGAATGCACTCGGACACCATCAACCAGCGCACCCCGCGCACCCGGAAACTCCTGTTCGGTGGCATCTGGCATGGCATCGCTTCCGGCGACCTTGCGCGCCTGGGCAATCAAGGCCGCGGTGTGGCGTGCCGTTCCCGACGGCGCATCGACCTTCGCCGGATGATGCAACTCGATGATTTCCACAGACTCGAAATAAGGTGCAGCCTTGGCGGCAAAATCCATCATCAGTACCGCGGCGATCCCGAAATTTGGTGCGATCAAGACACCCACATTTGGCTGGCTTTCGCACCAACTGCGAACCTGATCGATGCGCGCCGCATCAAACCCAGTGGTACCGACGACGACGTTGACCCCTTCGCCGATGCAGTACTGCAAGGTGTTCATAACTGCACCTGGCGTAGTGAAGTCAACTACCACATCCACGGCTTTAAGGGGCTCTAGTGAATCACCGATATCGACGGCGGCAACCAGTGCACAATCATCGGCGGCTTCCACCGCGGAGACAACAGTCGCACCCATTTTCCCCCGCGCACCGACAACCCCGACTTTGATATTGGCTGAACCCATGCCCCGACCTTATCCGGGCCGGGAGGAAGACCCCTAAGGCTGGGCTAGATCCTCTCGGTGAAAACGGTCTCATCGGCAAATGGCCCGATAACCGCGAGCCGAGGTGGTGTGTTGAAGAGGTCACCGGCCACGGCATTGATCTCATCCGGGGTAACCGCATCAATTTTGGCGAGCAGCTGATCCAAACTAAGAAGTGGCTCGTCGTGAAGTTCTGAGCGTGCGATTCGAGTCATGCGGGCACTGGTGTCCTCTTGGCCGAGCACGGTAGATCCACGAACTTGACCCTTGCCCCGCTCGATCTCGTCCCTTGTGAGCCCCCCGCTGACCAAGGACTGCAACTCGGCTCTACAGACTTCTAAGACGGTCTTAACCTTGCCTGGTAGGCAGCCGACATAAATCCCGAACATGCCGTCATCGGCGAAGCCCTGCGAGAAGGCATAAACCGAATACGCCAGACCGCGCTTCTCGCGAATCTCTTGGAAAAGCCGGCTGCTCATCCCACCACCGAAAGCAGTGGTTAGAACCGCCAGCGCAAACCGGCGCTCATCGCTGCGGGCTGGGCCCGGCACGCCAAGAACCAAGTGGGCCTGCTCGGTCGGCCGATTGATTACCTTGATCCCCAAACCATGTTTAACCCTTTGCCCACGCTTACGCGCTGGCCGGGCCTCGGCAGTTTCATCCAAGTAATGCCCGAAGGCTTTCTTGACCAGCTTCACAACAACTTCGTGGTCAAGATTGCCCGCGGCGGCGATGACCATCGACTGTGGCTTGTATCGGCCGCGGTAAAACCTGTTAATAGCAGCACGAGGAATGGACTCAATTGTGTCGACCGTGCCCAACACCGGGCGACCGAGTGCCGTATCTGCGAAGAGCAACGAGGCAAACTCGTCATGTACAACATCGCTTGGATCATCGTCATGCATGGCGATTTCTTCGAGAATTACGCCACGTTCCGCCTCAACATCCTCAGGCAGAATCAGCGCATCATTTACGACATCGCTCACCACCTCTATCGCCAGTGGTAAATCCACATCCAGCACCCGCGCGTAATAGCAGGTGTACTCCTTCGTGGTGAAGGCATTAAGGTCGCCACCGACCGCCTCGATCGATGCTGAGATTTCTAGTGCGGAGCGCTTCGATGTGCCTTTGAAGAGTAAATGCTCAAGATAGTGTGCCGAGCCCATCGCCGCGGCGGTCTCATCACGTGACCCAACGGCCACCCAAATACCGAATGCGACGGATCGAACTCCGGGTACTTGCTCGGTAATAATTCGCAGTCCGCCCGGGAGGACGGTGCGGCGTACGGTGCTGCCGTCGCCCTCCCGGAGCAGGGTGCGGGTACTAGCCTTCATTACCAGCGTTCGAAGCACCATCTTCGATAACTGGCACGAGCGACAACTTTCCTCGCGGATCGATCTCCTTGATCTCAACTTGGATCTTGTCGCCCACCTTGAGCACATCATCGACACTTTCGACGCGCTTGCCACCGGCGAGCTTCTTGACCTCCGAGATGTGCAAGAGGCCATCCTTACCGGGCACCAAGGAGACGAAGGCACCAAAGGCTGCGGTCTTAACGACGGTGCCCAGGTAGCGTTCGCCAACTTCAGGCATCGTTGGGTTGGCGATCTGATTGATCTGCGAGCGAGCAGCTTCGGCCGATGGTCCATCGGTTGCCCCGATATAGATCGTGCCGTCATCTTCAATCGAGATATCAGCCCCGGTTTCTTCCTGAATCTGGTTAATGATCTTGCCCTTCGGGCCAATCACCTCACCTATCTTGTCCACCGGGATCTTGATGGAAATCACACGAGGTGCGGTAGCCGCCATCTCGTCAGGGCCGTCGATGGCCTCATTCATGACTTCAAGAATCGCTATGCGCGCGTTGTACGCCTGCGTGAGCGCACCCGCGAGCACAGATGCCGGGATGCCATCAAGTTTGGTGTCAAGTTGCAGTGCCGTGACAAAATCCTTGGTGCCAGCAACTTTGAAGTCCATATCACCGAATGCATCTTCCGCTCCCAAAATATCGGTCAGGGCGACGTACTCGATCTTGCCGTCAACCTCACCGGAGATCAGACCCATAGCGATACCTGCGACCGGAGCGCGAAGCGGCACACCAGCGTTGAGTAGCGACATCGTTGATGCGCATACCGACCCCATGGATGTGGATCCATTCGAACCCAGCGCCTCAGAAACCTGACGAATCGCGTAAGGGAACTCCGAGCGGGACGGGAGCACCGGGATCAAAGCCCGCTCGGCTAGTGCACCGTGGCCGATTTCCCGACGCTTTGGTGAACCAACTCGACCGGTCTCACCGGTTGAGTAGGGCGGGAAGTTGTAGTTGTGCATATAACGCTTGCGGTTCTCCGGGTTCAAGGTGTCAAGCTGCTGTTCCATGCGCAACATATTCAAGGTTGTCACCCCAAGAATCTGGGTTTCACCGCGCTCGAAAAGGGCTGAGCCGTGAACGCGTGGCAGTACCTGGACCTCAGCCGACAATGTTCGTATATCGGTCAAGCCACGACCGTCAATACGCACCTTGTCACGAAGTACCCGGTCGCGCACACATGACTTAGTGACCGACCGAAGCGCAGCCGAAAGCTCCTTCTCGCGGCCCGCAAATGAGCCGCCGAGTTCGGCCAGCACCTCACCCTTGATCTCATCAAGGCGGGCTTCGCGATCGGCCTTGCTAACTATGGTTAGTGCCTTGCGCACTGATTCATTCGCGCTCTTATCAACCGCCTCGTAGGCATCACTTTGGTATTCCAGGAAGATCGGGAAATCGACCGTGGGCTTGGCTGCTGCCTTGGCAAGGGTGATTTGCGCTTCACACAGGGCCCGAATGAACGGCTTAGCCGCTTCGAGGCCTGCAGCGACAACCGCCTCGGTCGGGGCCGTGGCCCCACCAGCGACGAGCTCGATCGTGCGATCGGTTGCCTCAGCTTCGACCATCATGATCGCGACATCATCACCGGCGATCCGGCCCGCCACCACCATGTCGAAAACCGCGTCAGCTAGTTGCTCGTGCGTCGGGAACCCGACCCACTGTCCGCCGATAAGTGCTACTCGCACGCCACCGATTGGTCCGCTAAAAGGTAAGCCGGAAAGCTGAGTTGACGCCGATGCGCCATTAATGGCAACAACGTCATAGAGATCATTTGGGTTTAGTGCCATTACGGTGATAACGACCTGAACCTCATTGCGCAAACCCTTGATAAAGGTTGGACGCAAGGGGCGGTCAATCAACCGGCAGGTCAAAATGGCATCCTCGCTTGGACGACCCTCGCGGCGGAAGAACGAGCCCGGGATGCGACCGAGGGAATACATACGCTCTTCGACGTCGACAGTAAGGGGGAAGAAATCAAATTGATCCTTCGGTGACTTACCAGCGGTCGTTGCGCTGAGTAGCATCGTTTCTTCATCGAGGTAGATGGCTACTGAACCAGCGGCCTGACGTGCCAACCGGCCGGTTTCAAACGTGATCGTGCGTGTACCAAACGAGCCGTTATCGATAACGGCCTTTGCTGTTGCAATCTGGGAACCCTCCACGGGTGCCTCCTGTTTCTGTGACAGGGGCGAGCGCGGCATTGTTTCCGGGAGACGCGGTCATCGATCGAGGCCCACGGGAGCTAACTCCCGGAGGTCACTACCGAGGACCGACTCCAGGCGTTACGCATGCGCGAGCGCCCCGGATGTGTGTACTGGTGTGCCGTTCTTTAGTTGTCACCGGTTAACAACAGCCGGTGTTAAAAAGCCGTTGCTGTTACCGACGAATACCAAGGCGCTCGATGATCGTCCGGTAACGGGCGATCTCGGTCTTGGCCAAGTACTGCAGCAACCGGCGACGCTGCCCGACAAGGAGCAGCAGCCCACGGCGGCTGTGGTGATCGTGCTTGTGGCCCTTCAGGTGCTCGGTGAGGTCTGAAATGCGACGTGTGAGCATCGCGATTTGGACCTCGGGTGAGCCGGTATCGCCGGGCTTGGAGCCGTACTCAGCGATAATTGCTGCCTTGGTGGCAGTGTCAAGTGGCATTTCTTCCTCTCGGGCGCACTCCCCGGCAGCACCGGTCGGCACTTTCGTAATCGACACGTATCGCAAAGCGCCCGCTTCACGACCGTCTTAAGACGCAGGCTACCAGTTCTGCCCGATTCGGCGAAATCCCTGTGCACCGGGCTGGTTGTGGGTCAATTCAGCGGTAATCGGGGCTGGGAACGGGCTGCGCGTGAATTCATTGGTGCGCCAGGAGTTTCCTAGTCATGGCAACATCGTTGGTCATCGCAGCCACCAGCTCGTCTAGCCCCGAAAATACCGCCTGCCCTCTGACTCTTGCGACGAAATCTATAGCCAGATTTTGGCCATATAGGTCAAGGTCACCGCGGTCAAGAACATAGGCCTCGACCCGCGGCTCTTGCCCATTAAATTGAGGGTTCGTGCCAATCGACACCGCAGCCGGCAGCCGACCCAAGCCCGCTGTGGTGGCATGGCCCGCATAGACGCCGTCGGCTGGAACCGCACGATTGGCAGCGACTTGGATATTCGCGGTTGGAAAACCTAGTTCGCGGCCGCGCTCGTCCCCGTGCACCACTAGGCCGCTGAGGCGATAGTCACGATCTAATATTGCGGCCGCTTGGGCCACCTCCCCGGCTGCAATTAGCCGGCGCACATTGGTGGACGACCAATTGGTGCTGCCGTCCCCTTGGATGTCAAGTGAATGTACTTCGAAGCCATACTGCGCTCCAAGGGCGGTTAATGCTTGTACGTCACCGGATGCCTCGTGACCGAACCAGAAGTTTTTTCCGACCACAACGCCTTGCGCATTTAGTTGATTCACCACGACCCTTTCAACAAACTCGCGCGGAGTCAGTTGGGAAACGGCTGCGGTGAAATCCAGTACGTAGACATCGTCGGCCCCGGCAGCAAGGAGTAACTCCTTACGTTCGCTAATATCCGCAAGCATTTTGGGCGCAGATCCAGGGCGAAGCACCGCCATCGGGTGCGGGTCGAAAGTCATGACGGTAACCCCAATATTGAGTCCATCGGCAATCTTCCGGGCCCGGTCAATTAGCGCCCGATGGCCCCGGTGCACCCCATCGAAGACCCCCAGGCACACCACCGCAGGGGGCGCCGTGTCGATGAACTTAGTTGACGCAGTCATAACGGGAACACTCTAGGTCAAACGAATACGGCGAGATACCGAGCGACCCCTTCTTGACGTTCCGCGATCGCCAAGAGGTCACCGGCCGCTGATGTGATCGCCAGCGGACCAGCCACGCCGGGCACCCACTCAATACGCCGGCCATGGGCCACCGCATCGCCTGCTGCTTCATCGACTTCCCAGGTCAAAAAGGCCCGCGCGGCGACCTGTCCCATTGGCGTCACCGATGCAGCTGTCAAGAGTTCTAGATCTACGGCCTCGGACGCGGTGAACGGCCCCACTTTTGTCCGCCGCAGCGCCGTCAGATGCCCGCCAACACCGAGCCCCGCACCTAGATCGCGAGCTAGCGCACGAATATAGGTGCCCGTTGAGCAAATTACTTCGACATCGAGATCGATCCATGTCAGCCCGACAGTAACCTGGTGCACGACGAAACTTTCGACAGTTACCGAGCGCGCTTTGAGGTCAACACTTGCACCCGCACGGACAAGTGCATGGGCTCTGCGCCCATCGACTTTGATAGCGCTAATGGAACTCGGCACTTGCCTAAGATTGCCGATCAGTTTGGCAACACCACTTAAAATTGCGGCCTCATCGAGCACCGCCAGTTGACCTGCCGTTGCGCACGCCAAGGTCTCACCTTGTGAATCATCAGTGAGCGTCGATGAGCCGAGCCGAATCGTTGCTTCGTATACCTTGTCCTGCCTGGCCAAAAAACCAAGTAGCCGGGTTGCTCGATCGACACCGATAAGCAACACCCCGGTCGCCAACGGATCAAGGGTGCCACCGTGCCCAACTTTTCGGGTTTGCAGCGCCTTCCGGGTTCGGGCTACAACATCATGTGACGTGATGCCGCGGGGCTTATCGACGACTATTACGCCGACCGGGGTCATGAGGGGTCGAAGTCATCCGCGCGCGGTGCTCGATAAGGGTCAGCATCGCCCGCATAGGTTGCGTTGGCCGCTTGCGCATGCACCTGGGCATCAGCGTCTGCCGCTCTTTGTAAAAGTTCAGCCACATGCTGCGCACTCTCGGGTAGTGCATCCGGGATGAATGCTAGGGATGGTGTGAACTTGATACCGGTCTGGCGACCAACTTCCGAGCGGATAATTCCCTTTGCTGACTCCAGAGCAGCGGCGGTTTCGGCGCGCGCTTGATCATCGCCGTAGACGGTGTAGAACACCGACGCCTCGCGAAGATCGGTCGTCACTCTCACGTCGGTTATCGTCGTAAAACCAAGTCGAGGGTCCTTGACGCGCTTCTCCAAGCATTCCGCGACTATCACCTTGATGCGGTCAGCCATCTTGCGCTGCCGAGCCTCGCTACTCATCTACTCACCCCTTAACCGCGATTACCTGTTACGCCTTTCGCGGGATCTCGCGCATCTCGAAAGTCTCGATGATGTCGTCAGGCTTCAAGTCTTGGTAAGAACCGAGGTTGATACCACATTCAAAACCCTCGCGGACTTCGGTGACATCATCTTTAAACCGGCGCAAAGTGGCGATCGATAGATTGTCGGCCACGACTGACCCGTCACGGACCAGGCGCGCCTTAGAGTTGCGACGGATCTCACCGGTCTTGACTAGGCAGCCAACGATGGTGCCGAACTTGGAAGACTTGAAGACCTCGCGAACCTGCGCGGTACCAAGTTGGGCCTCTTCGTACTCCGGCTTGAGCATGCCGCGAAGCGCTGACTCCACTTCGTCAATGGCTTGATAGATGACGCTGTAGTAGCGAACATCGACGCCCTCTTGGGACGCCAATTCGGCAACCTTGCCCTCGGGTCGCACATTGAACCCGATGATGACGGCCTTTGATGCACTCGCCAGTGTGACGTCATTCTTGGTGATCGCCCCGACACCGCGATGAATAACCCGTAGGGAGACTTCTTCGCCGACATCGATTTTGAGCAACGCATCCTCAAGGGCCTCAACAGAACCAGAGACGTCACCCTTGATGATAAGAGTGAGTTCGGCAATCTCACCTTTCTCAATTGACTCTAGGAAGTCCTCAAGGGACCGCTTAACGCGATTCTTCGCCAACATGGCATTGCGCTCGCGAGCCTGCCGAGTTTGCGCAATCTGGCGCGCAATCCTGTCTTCTGAGACGACCAAGAAACTGTCGCCAGCACCCGGAACTGAAGTCAGGCCGAGCACCTGAACCGGGAAGGCTGGTCCGGCCACATCTACTACATTGCCATCGTCATCCAGCATGGCGCGAACCCGACCAAAGGCATCACCGGCGACAATCGAATCACCGGCACGAAGGGTGCCCCGCTGAACCAACACGGTCGCGACTGGGCCCCGCCCGCGGTCCAGATGGGCCTCGATCGCAATACCTTGTGCATCTTGGTTCGGGTTGGCCCGAAGATCTAAGGCCGCATCGGCGGTCAAGAGCACCGCATCAAGTAGCGCCTCGAGACCGGTACCACCTTTAGCCGAAACATCAACGAACATGGTGTCGCCGCCAAATTCCTCGGCCACCAGGCCGTACTCGGTCAATTGAGTACGGACCTTCAGCGGGTCCGCACCTTCCTTGTCGACCTTGTTCACCGCGACAACAATCGGCACGCCGGCGGCCTGTGCGTGATTTAGTGCTTCAATGGTTTGCGGCTTGACGCCATCGTCGGCCGCGACCACAAGAATTGAGATGTCGGTTACCTGCGCACCGCGTGCCCGCATCGCGGTGAACGCCTCGTGGCCGGGGGTATCAATGAACGTTATCTTGCGTTCGCCATTGGCAGTTTGGGTAGCAACTTGGTAAGCACCAATGTGCTGGGTGATACCCCCCGCCTCACCGCCGATGACATTGGTCTTGCGAATGGCATCGAGCAATCGGGTCTTGCCGTGGTCCACGTGACCCATAACGGTGACAACCGGGGGACGAATGACTAGATCGGCTTCAACGCCTTCGTCTTCGCCAAACTCAAGATGGAAGGAGCCGAGTAATTCACGATCTTCATCCTCGGGTGAAACCACCTCGACTTCGTAGTTCAGTTCACTACCAAGTAAGCGCAGGGTGTCGTCATCGATAGATTGCGTCGCAGTAACCATTTCGCCGAGTTCGATGAGAACTTTCACCAGATCGGCGGGCATCGCATCAATTTTGTCCGCGAAATCGGTCAGGCTTGCACCACGAGGTAACCGGACCGTCTCGCCCGACCCCCGAGTAATGCGCACGCCACTAAGTGACGGTGCCTGCATATTGTCAAACTCTTGCCGCTTGGCACGCTTGGATTTGCGGCCCCGCGATGGCCGCCCACCCGGCCGCCCAAAGGCACCCGCCGTGGTGCCTCGACCACCCGCACCGGGGCGGCCTGGGAACCCACCGGGACCACCGGGACCACCTAGGCCACCTGGGCCACCGGGACCACCTGGGCCACCTAGGCCGCGCCCCGGTGCCCCTGATCTCCCCGCAAACCCACCGGGGCCACCGGGACCGCCGGGGCCACCGGGGCCGCGTGCGGTGAACCCACCGGGGCCACCGGGGCCGCGACCAGATCCGCCCGGGCCACCCGGAACGCCGCCGGGGCCGGGTGGCCGTCGACCTGGAAAAGCTGCCGGCCGCGGCGCCCCGGGGACGCCGCCGCCAGGGGCGGCACCCGGCGCCGATGCGCCGGTGGCAGGCGCCGCTCGACCCATCCCGGTGCTCGTCCCAAATGGGTTATTGCCTGGACGCGGCGCGGGTGCTCGACCCATGCCCGTGCTGCCGCCGAACGGATTGTTGCCCGGGCGCGGGCCGGCTGAGCGCGGCGCACCCGCTTGCGGGCCAACCGGCCGACCCGGTGGAATAGCGGCCGGATCGGCCACGGCTACGGCGGGTAGCGGCTCGGGGGGCGCCTGCTTTGGAGGCGTCTGCTTTGGGGGCTCATCAACTAGCACTGTTGGAGCCGGCGCCGCCGACTCAATTGGCTCAAATCTCGTCGGCTTCAGCCTTCGCGGTTGTCTTCTTCGCGGTGGACTTCTTGGCGGTTGACTTAGTTGCGGCTTTTTTGCCACCGCCTTAGCTTCGGGGGCATCACTTGGTGCGGCAGCAGGCATGGCCTCCTTGAGTTTGCGCACCACCGGAGCCTCGACCGTTGATGAGGCCGATTTTACAAATTCCCCAAGTTCTTGGAGTTTGGCGAGAACAACCTTGCTCTCAACCCCGAGCTCCTTCGCGAGCTCATGTACCCGAACCTTCGACACAATTCTCCTGTCTTGGTCCGGGCCTTGCTCCGGACCGTCAGTGCGTAGGACGCCTCATTGCAGCGTCATTTCTTTACAGTCATCTCGAACGCGGTCATTTCGAACGCGTTCATTTGGTGAAAGTCCTCAACGCCAACTCCCGAACTCTTCGTGACATACCCGCGGCGGCTGCCTTGGACATTTAACTCCCAGCAAACTATCCCCCGGCAAACTATCCCCCGGTGACCGCGCTAGAGCCTGGCGCGCACCGGGCTGGTGTCCAATGGACCCACCACCCGAAGCGCTCGTACCCAAGCTCGTCGCGATGTCGCGGCGTCGAAACAGACCACCGTGGGGTGGATGTACGCGCCCCGACCCGGTAGGTGACCGCTTGGGTCGGGCTGACACTCCCGGCCAACGGCGACCACCCGCAGGAGATCGGACGAGGCAGCGCGACCCCGGCAGCCAATACAGGTTCGAATTGGGCCGGGCGAGCCACCAGGAGAAGACTCTACCGCCTCACCAGGTTGCCCGGACGCCACCTCTGGCGCCGCCTCTGGCGCAACCTCTGGGTCACTGCGGGTCACTCTGGGTCAACCGGGTCCACCACCCGGGTCCCAGCGGGCTCCCCGGGGGCCGCATCAGACCGGATATCGATCCGCCAACCGGTGAGTCGGGCTGCTAATCGAGCATTTTGCCCCTCCCGTCCGATCGCCAAGGACAGTTGGTAATCGGGCACAGTGACCTTGGCCGAGCGGGCCACCGGGTCGACGATTACCACCCCGGAGACCCGGGCCGGGGATAGCGCGTGGGCGATCATTTCAGCGGGATCTTCACTGAAGTCGACGATATCCATCTTTTCCCCACCAAGTTCGGACATCACCTGGCGCACTCGCTGGCCCAACGGCCCGATACATGAACCTTTCGCATTTACCCCGGGCACCGTTGCGAACACGGCAATTTTCGTCCGGTGACCGGCTTCCCGCGCAACGGCTGCGATCTGCACCGTGCCATCGGCTATCTCGGGCACCTCAAGGGCGAAAAGGGCCCGGACCAAATTCGGGTGGGTTCGCGAGACCGTGACCTGCGGACCTTTAAAGCCCTTGCGCACGGCGGTTACCAAACACTTAAAGCGCGCCCCATGTGGGTAGGACTCACCCGGTGACTGTTCCTCCGGTGGCAGGTTCGCCTCCACTTTGCCGATGTCGATGCGCACCATCTTTGGGTTACTCGTTTGCTGAACTACCCCAGAAACTAGGTCACCTTCGCGCCCGGTGAACTCAATCAAAGTGACGTCATCCTCGGCTTCGCGCAACCGAGTCAGCAGCACCTGCCGCGCCGTCGTCGCAGCGATGCGGCCGAATCCCTCCGGGGTGTCGTCGTATTCGCGAACCACATTGCCTTCTTCGTCAAGTTCACTTGCCATCACCACTACGTGGCCGGTCTTGCGATCCACCGTGACTCGAGCCCGCTGGGCAGCGCCCTCAGTGTGCAGATACGCCACATGAAGGGCCTGCTCGATGGTCTCAACAACTACGTCAAGGGATAAATCCTTTTCGCGCACCAAAGCTTTGAGCGCACTGACATCAATATCCATGATTAACCCTCATCCGTTTCACCAACCGTAGAAGTGAACTCAACCTGCACCAGACCTCTGGCTATATCGGTGAATGCGATCGAGACCGGATCCACGGCCGAGGTTTGCAGGATCACTCTGGTATCTGTGACTTCGATAATGCGTCCCTGAAGCTTCGACTTATCCAATAAGTGCACTTCCACGTTGCGTTTGACCGCGCGCCGCCAGTGTTTCAATTCTGTTAGCGGCCGATCGACTCCAGGTGACGACACCTCTAGAACGAAAGCACCGACAAACTGCTCGGCAAGTGGCGGACTATCGAAAAGTTCGGAGATTTTTCGGCTCACCTCGGCAACTTGGTCGAGGCCAACCCCTCCGTCACGATCCACTATCACCCGCACAATTTCGCGGCGACCAGCCTGTTGTACTTGTACATCTTCGACATCTACACCGGATTCGGCCAATGCCGCCCGGATTCCCGCACGCAAGTCACTCGCTGACGCGACCATGGCGCCTCCTGCCCGGGCAAGCTTGCTGATTCTGTTTGGTGGACCAATTATTTGTGATGCAAGACGCACTCTACCCGCTGACCTGCCAAAGTTGTCCCCGTGCCGGTACCTGATGAGCAACCACCCGCCTTCAGCCGGCGGCGGTTACTCGCGCGCTCAGCCGGGGCCACCTGCGCATTGGCCGGAGTCGGAGTCTTGGCCGCCTGCGGCACCGATGGCCCGAGCGCAGGTGCCACCACGCCCGCCCCGATGGTGGACAGTGGGTCTGTTTATCTTGATGTTGCAACTTCTGAACGTGCCCTGATCGCGCGTTACACCGAGACCATCGCTACCTTTCCCCAACTTGCGACCCATCTTGAACCCCTGCTCCGCCAACACGTAGAACATCTTGCCGCCACCGGGGTCGACGCCCCTAATCCGCCGCCACAGGACCCGCCACGGGGCTTAACGGCCGCCATCACCGCACTGCGTCAGGCCGAGTTGACCGCAGCCGTTGAGCGCAGAAAATCCTGCCTGCTGGCTACCGAACCGGAGTTTGTGCGCACCCTGACTTTCATTGCCGCCTCCGAAGCCTCGCACATTGCGGCACTCAAGGCGGTGAGCCAAGGCACATGAGTAACGAATCTGCGCTAGCCGCTGCGCTAGCCGGCGAAGATGCAGCGATCTACGGGTACGGGGTTATTAGCGCCTTGCTCGCTGGCGCCGCACGTCGGCGCGCCCTTGACGCGCTAGGTGCCCACCAATCTTGGCGCAACCGCACGGCCGCGCTGATGGGTTGGGATACCGCCCCACTTCCCGCCGTAGCTTATGACTTCCCCTTCCCGGTGAGCGACCCTGAAAGTTCTAAACTGCTGGCTCAACTAATTGAAAATCGCCTTGTTGTCGTTTACGCCGACCTCGCGGCGACCTGTGCGGGCGATGCGCGGGCTGATGCGGTGTTGGCCGCGAGCGAATGCGCTACTCGGGCTGTGGTCTGGGGAGCCCCAGCGCAGGCATTCCCGCACGACGCCTAATTGACTCAATCCACCGGGCGAAAGACATCCCAGCCGAGTCGAATAATCAGCACTGCAACGACTACCAGAAAGACCACTCGCACAAATCCGCTGCCGCGCTTAATCGCCGTTCGCGCACCAATTAGTGCGCCAAAAAGGTTGCACAGTCCCATCAGCAAGCCGAGCAGCCAGATCACCGATCCGGTTATTCCAAAAACAATGAGCGCAGCTGCATTAGTGCCTACATTTACGATCTTGGCGGTTGCGGATGCCTGCAAGAATGAATAGCCGAGAATCGCCACCAACAAAATTAACAGGAACGAACCGGTGCCCGGGCCAAATAGTCCGTCATACCCGCCAATGATGAATCCGGCAAAAATTGCGATCACATAATGCCGGCGCCGACCCTGCCAGCGTAAAGCCTGCACCTGCCCAAGTTGCGGGCGAAGCAGTGTCCAGAACCAGACAAAGACCAACAGCACAAGGATTACCGGCCGGAAGGTGCCGGCCGGGATTCGGCTGGCGAATGACGCCCCGATTGCCGATCCGATGAACGCAGCAAGCGACATCGGTAGGGCGGTCCGCAAATCAGGCTTAACTTGCTTCAAATATGTCCAGGCCGCCCCGCTGGTGCCAATGATGCTTGACAACTTGTTCGTGCCGAGTGCTAACGCCGGCTCCGCAGCCGGCATCGCGACCAATAACGCAGGTAGTTGAAGTAACCCACCGCCGCCGCTAACTGCATCAACCCAACCAGCGGCTGCAGCCGCAATGCACAGCAAGATAATTGTGGTCAGGTCAAGACCGGCTATTTCGAAGGCGAAGATATCCACTTCAAGTAATCAGACTAAGAGCCATCGGCGCACGATATCTGACACCTCGATGAGCTCATGGGCAATTGCATCAGGCACCGCATCGCCTGCTGGGATCTGTTCACTGGGAACCTTGGAATGCGGTATCCAGATGGCCCGCATCCCAACTTGCTGCGCCCCGTAAATATCATCCCAGATTCGATCCCCAACAAAAACGCATTGCTCCGGTGCAACGTCAAGCCGGGACGCTATCGATAAAAAAGACTCACGGTGCGGCTTTGCGACTTCCATCTCGCTCGTATAGCAGGCAGCATCGATAAGTTGCGCCAGGTTATCGCGCTCGAATACCTCCTGATGATGCGCCCGCGGCCAGAGGGTATTACTCAAGACCCCGATGGCTAGCCCGGTTGAGCGTAATTGCCGCAGTAACTCACCGGCCTGCGGGTCGGCCAAAGTATGCGGTGCCCAAAAGTCGAGGTAATTCGATAACGCGCTGAAGTGAGCGGCGGATCCGGTGTTGATACCAAGGTTGATGAAAATACTGTCGAGGGCACCGGTGCTCGTAGCGCCACCGGACTCTCGCTGCAGTTGCCAACGGTAAGTCTCAGCGTCCAATAACTGCTGGGCCAAGGCTGCCGCGCGCGGTGGATCATAAATTTCTGCATATGCGTACCACTGGGCGAAAAGATCAATGTCATGCCATGGCGTCAGCGTGCCGCCCCAATCGAAAACTACCGCTTCGATTGTCAAGGGTTACCCGCAAACTGCCAACAGCGCCGGCACCGCATCGGCGA
The DNA here is from genome assembly GCA_014190275.1 of Actinomycetes bacterium. Lineage (GTDB taxonomy): Bacteria > Actinomycetota > Actinomycetes > S36-B12 > S36-B12. The sequence goes on from BJGE01000003.1 coordinate 51,097, forward strand.
TGGCTACATCGGTTCGCTCCCCCGTTCGACGATCCTTTACCTCGATGAATCCCTCGACTAGGCGTTTGCCAACAACCACGATCGTGGGCACGCCGATCAGTTCGGAATCATTGAACTTCACCCCGGGCGAGACCCCGCGGCGGTCGTCATAGAGCACTCGCAGGCCGGCCCCCTCAAGTTGCCCGGCCAGCGACTCGGCCGCCTCAAAAGGGGTGTCCTCTTTACCGGTCGCGATCAGGTGAATATCGGCCGGAGCCACCTCGCGCGGCCAGATAAGTCCCTTATCGTCGTGTGATTGCTCGGCAACCGCGGCTACCGCGCGTGACACCCCGATGCCGTAGGAACCCATGGTGACGGTCACGAGCTCACCTTTTTCATCGAGAACCTTTAGACCTAAAGCCTGTGCGTACTTGCGCCCGAGTTGGAAGATATGGCCGATCTCAATACCGCGTGCCAGCTCGAGGCCACGCCCACATTTGGGACAGCTATCACCGTCGAGAATCTCACCCACCTCGATTACGCCATCTGGGATAAAGTCGCGCCCGGCGACTAAGTCATAGACGTGCGACCCGGCGGCATCCGCACCGGTTATCCACCGCGTGCCGGTCACCACCCGCGGATCTACCAAGTACTTGATGCCCGACGAATTCGCCAAGCCCAAAGCCCCCGGGCCGATATAGCCCTTCCGCAAAGTCGGGTATTTGGTGAAGTCCACCTCTTCGAATGGCCGCGGCAACCCCGGCTGCAGCACGGCCTCAAGGCGCTTCAGATCGACCTCGCGATCACCGGGCAGCCCGATGGCTAAGGCCGTTTCAACACCATCTGGACCTTTAACCATAAAGACGATGTTCTTCAATGTGTCAGCAGCGGACCAGGGACGATCCGATCGCGCCAAATCAGCGCGCTCATTCGACAGTTCAACAAGGGAGGCAATAGTCGGGGTAGCTGGTGTCTGCTCCGCGTGGGCTGCCGGCACCGATGAGTAATCAAGTGGGAACGGTGCGGGTGTCACCACCGCCTCCACATTTGCCGCGTAGTCACATGCCGTGCACCGAACGAAGGTATCCTCGCCGACTTCGGTTGGTGCTAAGAACTCCTCACTAGCCGACCCGCCCATGGCACCGGACATCGCTGACACGATCACGAACTCCATGCCAAGACGCGTGAAGGTGTCGATATAGGCGTCACGATGACGCTGTTACTACTTCTCAAGACCTGCTTCATCGACATCGAAGGAGTACGAAACCGTCATGACCACCTCCCGGCCGCGGAGAATACCGGCGCGCGGGCGTGCCTCGTCACGGAACTTGGTCTGAATTTGGTAGATCACCAAGGGTAAGTCTTTATAGGAGGAGTACTCACCCTTGACGAGTAGGGTGAACATCTCCTCGTGCGTGGGCCCCAGTAGGTAGTCGCCGTTACGCCGATCTTGGAGGCGAAACAAGGTGTCGCCGTATTCCGTCCAGCGGCCGGTTAACTCATACGGCTCACGTGGTAGCAGTGACGGAAAATGCACCTCTTGGAAGCCGGCCCGATCCATCTGCTCGCGAATTATGTTCTCGACATTACGGTAAACCAAGTAGCCAAGGGGTAGCCACGAGAAAACACCGGGGGCGATTCTGCGCACATAACCGGCCCGGACCAGCAGCCGGTGGCTCGGCACCTCAGCATCAGCCGGGTCCTCACGCAGGGTCCGCAAAAACAATGTCGACATGCGCAGCATCGCTAAACCCTATCGGCCAGGCTTCGTATTACTCAGAAGAGCACGGTGGTGAAAGTCTCCGACTGGGTAAAGCCCACCCGGTCATAGGCCTTGCGCGCCGGGTAGTTGAAGTCATTTACATACAAGGAAACACTTGCTGAGATGCTGGCCTGGGCAATATTTACGACCGCGGCCATCCCCGGGGCTGCCAACCCCCGGCCCCGATGGGCCGGCGCCACCCACACCCCTTGCACTTGGCAGGCCGCTTCGGTAGCTGAACCAATCTCCGCCTTGAAGATAACTTCACCATCGTCGATTCGTGCCAGTGCATGCCCGGCTCGGATCATCTCCGCAATGCGCGCGCGGTAGCCCCCTGCCACCCCACCGGTTACCGGTGAAACCCCAACTTCATCGGTAAACATTTCAACGCAGGCCGGAACCAGCAGATCCAACTCGGCTAGCACAACCAGCCGCACGCGCTCATCAGCGGCAACCAATGGCGGCGAACTTAGGGCCAAGAACGGCTGCTTCGTACGAACCTCGCGGGACGGACCCCATGCCGGTTCAAGTAATCGCCAAAGGTCTTGAACCTCTTCGGCCGGCCCGACAAAGGACGAGCACCGCCGCGGCAGCGGGCGCAGTCGATCGGCAAACGCCGCTCGGGAAGTTGCCGTAGTAGCTATCGGAATTAGATTCGCGCCTACATAGACCAGTGAGTGCAATCGGTCATCGGTGAAGTATCCCCAGAGGTCGCCACCGAGGCGCCATGGATCTGTACCTGCAATATTTACCCGAGAAGCAACGAAACAATTGACTACCGGGTCGAGCGCGAGCAGCGCTTGCACTTGCCCTAAGTCACTTGACCCGATCCCCCGAACCACGCCGGTCATCAGGTTGTCGATTGTCATATTCGAATCTCAACTACGCGATGGTGACGATCGGGTCGCCAGAAACATCACCCATCTGCTCAGCCAATTTAAGGGCTTCTTCGATGAGGGTCTCCACAATCTGCGCCTCGGGCACGGTCTTGATGACTTCACCCCGGACGAAAATCTGGCCTTTGCCATTGCCCGATGCCACGCCAAGGTCGGCCTCACGGGCCTCACCGGGTCCGTTCACCACGCAACCCATCACCGCAACCCGCAGTGGCACCTCAAGACCCTCGAGCCCGGCCGTAACTTGCTCAGCCAGGGTGTAAACGTCAACTTGAGCGCGGCCACATGACGGGCACGACACAATCTCCAACCCACGCTGCCGCAGGTTTAACGACTCCAAAATCTGGTTTCCAACCTTGACTTCTTCAACCGGCGGCGCCGAAAGTGACACTCTGATGGTGTCGCCGATCCCGCGACTTAACAGGGCCCCAAAAGCTACCGAAGATTTGATGGTGCCTTGGAACGTCGGGCCGGCTTCGGTGACACCAAGGTGCAGTGGGTAATCACATTGGGCGGCCAATTGGGTATAAGCCTCGACCATGATCACCGGGTCATGGTGTTTGACCGAGATTTTGATATCACCGAATCCGTGCTCCTCAAATAATGATGCCTCCCAGAGCGCCGATTCAACTAGTGCCTCGGGGGTGGCCTTGCCGTATTTCTTGAGCAGTCGTGGGTCCAGTGAGCCGGCATTGACCCCGATCCGGATCGGGGTACCAAGGTCACCGGCCGCCCGCGCGATCTCGGCAACTTTGTCATCGAAGGCTTTGATATTGCCGGGATTAACGCGTACCCCGGCACAACCGGCATCGAGTGCTGCGAACACATACTTCGGCTGGAAATGGATATCGGCAATCACCGGGATGCCAGATTTGCGGGCGATCTCCGGTAGCGCATCGGCGTCATCTTGGCTGGGCACCGCGACTCGTACGACCTGGCAACCCGAAGCCGTGAGTTCGGCGATCTGCTGCAAGGTGGCATCGACATCTGATGTCAAAGTGGTGCACATCGACTGCACGCTGATTGGGGCGTCACCGCCCACCGCCACCGGGTGGGTCGGGTGCTTCAGCAGGATCTGCCGGGTCTTACGCCGGGGGGCAAGCACCACCGGTGGCGGCAGGGGGATCCCTAGATCAATGCTCACGGGTCTAAGTATCACTGACCGCCGCCCGGGGCGCATGCCGCCACCTGGGCACCTAGAAGGATTGGGTCGCTAAGAGCAGCGCAATTAGGGAAATGGGTAAGCCGAAGTCATATAGCAAGATCAGTGAATTACCAGGCTTGAAGTTCTTTTCGACCGCCATCGCCTTGATGTGCTGCACGCCGGCGAGCACCAAGAAGACAATCACCGGGACGCTTATCACCAGCCAAGCTTCTGGTCCTCGGGTCATCGCCAGTAAACCGGCGATACCAAGGCCCCAACACACAAAACCAATCTCATACTGGAAACCGTTGGTCACCCAGCCGATGCCCTTGGCGGTGGACTTGGCAAATACCGTGTGCATGAAGCCGCTCACGATGAACTGAATACCCACCGGCAAGAACAGCATCCAGCGCATGGCTGCATCGGCAAAATCATCGCTGTCCTGGCCACCTATCGGCGTCCAGCCAAGGAGGGCAAATACCCATGCCAGCACCAGCACGATCGGCAAAATAAGAACTGCCACGCCTTGAGTTTACTACCTTCCGCCCGGGAATCAGGGTTGATTTCACCCCAAAAATTCAGTCAGCCCAAGCTGATGGGTTTAATAATGTCGGCCCAAATCACTATTACCCCCATACCGACCAAGCAGGCGGCAACCACATAAGCCACCGGCATCAGGCGGGCAATATCAACATGGCCCGGATCGGGGCGATGGCGCACTTTGGCAAGCCACCGGCGAAGCCCCTCGTACAGGGCGCCGGCCACATGGCCACCGTCCAACGGCAACACCGGCAGCAGATTGAACAAGAACAGGAATAGATTCAATGATGCGGCCAACCCGAGGAAGGTCGCAGCCTTTGCCATCAATGGTTGGTCCAATGCTGCAATTTCACCGCCTAAGCGGCTGACCCCGACTACGCTCACCGGGCTATCGATGGCGCGTTCGCCACCACCGATCAAAGTGTCACTCACGAGTTCATACAGTCGAATCGGCAAGGAGATCAGAGCCTTCACCGATTGAACGGTGATATCCCACATGTAGGCGGGCACACTCGACCATGGCTGGGACACAAATTCAAACTCCGGTCTCATCCCAAGGTAGCCAGCCGTTGCGGTTTCACCGGTTGGGTTGCCTCGGTCGTCATAGACCGGTCGATCAATGGTGGCGATGGTGATCGGCACATCAATCACCGCGCCCGCTCGCACCAAGGTCAAGGTAACGGTGGTATCACCGTGCGCGCGGATCCAAGTCGTTACTTCGTCCCAGGAGGTTGCCGAGGCACCGTCAATTGCCGTGATCATGTCACCGTCTACTAAACCCGCCAACGCCGCTGGTGCCAGCTCGGTGCCGGTCGGGCATTGCCCGGACGGCAATGGCTCACCCGTCGGCTGTGCGACGCTTGGAGTGCAGGGCACCACGCCCGCAACCTGCAGGGTTGGCTGCGGCAGGCCAATACCAACCAGCATGATGGTGAACAGCACGAAGGCGAAGATCAAGTTCATGGTCGGGCCACCAAGCATCACTACGACCTTCTTGCGCACCGGTAGCTTGTAGAAAACGCGATCCGCATCGCCCGGGCCCACTTCATCAAGTGACTGGCGGCGAGCGTCATCGATCATGGCGCCGAACTTGCCCGTGGTCATGCTGCGCGGCGCACCCGTCGGATCGTCCTTGGCCGGCGGAATCATGCCGATCATGCGAATATAGCCGCCAACGGGTATCGCTTTGAGCCCGTACCTGGTTTCACCCTTGACTTTCGACCAGATCGTGGGGCCGAAACCGATCATGTAATCGGTGACCTTGACGCCGAACTTCTTGGCGGGCAGGAGGTGACCGAGTTCGTGGAGTGCGATGGAGCCACCTATTAGGAGGATGAAAATAGCGATGCCAAGGGCTTCTAACATCAGCGTCTGGCCTCCCTTGCTATTTCGACGGCCCGCGCTCGAGCCCAGGTGTCTGCCGCTAGGACGTTTTCCAGGGTGACTTCGTTCCCCGATGCCCAGCCGCCGCCCGCGGCAGCGAATTTCCCACCGAGGTGCTCATCAAGTACCCGCGCCACATAATCCACGATATCCAAGAAGCCGATCTCCCCGGCCAGGAAAGCCGCCACGCAGGCCTCATCGGCGCCATTGAACACCGCCGGCGCGGTACCGCCCCGGGTAGCGGCCAATCGGGCCAAGCCGATGGCCGGGAAGGCCTCCTCATCCAGTGGGAAGAACTCCCAGGTGGTCGCGTTCGACCAGTCGCAGCTTGGCCCCGCACCCGCCACCCGGTCCGGCCACGACATCCCAAGGGCAATCGGCAGTCGCATATCGGGCGGGCTCACCTGGGCCAGTGTCGAACCATCGAAAAACTCCACCATCGAGTGCACCACCGACTGCGGATGCACGACGACGTCAATCTCATCAAGTGGTACCTCAAAGAGCAGGTGGGCTTCAATGAGCTCTAGGCCCTTGTTCATCAAGGTCGCCGAGTTGATCGTGACGAGTGGTCCCATAGTCCAGGTTGGATGTGCAAGTGCTTGCGCGGGGGTTACGTCCACCAGCTCAGCACGCGTGCGGCCCCGAAATGGTCCACCGCTTGCCGTCAGTACCAACCGGCGGACCTCATCGCGGGCACCACCGCGCAGTGCCTGTGCAATCGCCGAGTGCTCGGAATCAACCGGCACGATTTGACCAGGTGCCGCCAGATTTTTAACCAAAGCACCGCCGATGATCAAAGACTCCTTGTTCGCCAGGGCTAAGAAGTGACCGGCCCGAAGTGCCGCCAAGGTGGGTTTCAGCCCAGCCGCACCCGCGATCCCATTGAGCACCACATCACAGGGCCAGGCCGCTAGTTCGGTTGCCGCGGTTGGGCCAGCAAAAATCGCGGGCAACTTGAAGGCCCCGACCCCGTAACCGCGTGCCTTCGCCTCTGCGTAGAGCGCTAGCTGCAACTCTTGCGCCGTGGTGGCCCGGGAAACCGCTACAGCTTCTACGGCAAAATCAAGTATCTGCCTGACCAGCATTGGGATATCTGATCCGGTTGAGGATAAGCCCACTATCTGAAAAAGATCCTGATTGCGGGCAGCAACGTCAAGTGCTTGAGTACCGATTGAGCCGGTACTCCCCAAGATGACGATACGTCGGGTCACGTTATTCGCCGCGGCGGCTATCCCCGAAATCGCGCTCGGGTTCGGTGCCAAAGTATTGCTGGGCCAGGCGCAGCACCTGACGATCGGTTAGGTCATCAATATCGCAGCGCACTTCGGCAACCAACTTGGCGCAGACATCCGAAAAATGCTTCTCGGCGTACGCGACAAAATGGTGGCTGGCATTGGCCTTGCCGGTGCCGTGGCCCAGCAACAAGATGCCATCGGATTTACCCAATGACTCAGCGACCGCCTTCCAGTACTCATCACTGTCATCGCGGTAGGTGCCGTCTGGGTTTCCGGCCTTTGCGTGTAGGTGTCGAAAGTACCCCTGCGGATCTTGGGCCACAATCTGCGCCGGGCGACCCTTCGGATCTGCGTCAATCGCCCACACCCGGGTCTCGTGGAAATCTATGGCGGCAACCAAAAGGCTCATAATTAAATTTCCTCGCCCGGGCTTTTAATCGTGGCGGGTGCCTGTGGACCGTAACCGGCGTGCTTTAGCATGCGACGAAAATCAATTACCTGCTCAATGGAAATATCCTTGTTATGCGAGCGGTCGAAAACCTCAATCTCGGTACCCACGGTGATACGGAAACGCCCGTCATGCTTTTCCTCAACCTCGCCAACGGCGCCAAGCAGACTGATGACATCAACCCAGCGGATGTTATGGCTGGTCGGGTGGGCGAAGATGGCCGTTAGGGTATCGCGGTGGTGGTTATTCAAATGCGTGGTCATACGTCCATCTTAGACTGACGCGGTAGTTACAGCGCTAGGTCGGTCAGCACCAGCACGCGCTCATGGGTTAAGTCGGTCATCGCCGACCGCAGGCCTTCCCGCCCGACACCAGAAGCCTTAATCCCGCCATACGGCATTTGGTCTGCGCGGAAGGTCGGTGCATCACCGATGATCACACCGCCCACCTCAAGTTCGCGGTGCGCGCGGAATATCTCCTGAATATTGTGCGTGAAAACACCGGTTTGCAGCCCGAACCGCGAATTGTTTACCAGTTCGATGCCCTCTTCCAAGTCTTTGATGACTTGGATGGACATCACCGGCCCGAATACCTCTTCACATGAGACTCGAACTGCTGGGTCTACGTTGGCGAGCAGGGTTGGCTCAATCGAGGTGCCCTTACGCGAACCGCCCGCAAGCACTTGAGCCCCGGCCGCGACCGCCTCTTGCACCCACTCCTCAACCCGAACCGCGGCCACCTCGCTGATCATGGGGCCGACTTCGGTAGCAGCATCCCAAGGTGAGCCCTTTACGAGTGCGTGTACATTTTCGATTAGCCTTTCGGTAAAGGCTTCGGCGACCGACTCCGCCACAAAAATGCGCTGCACTGACACACAGGTTTGCCCCGCTTGCGCATTGCCATACATGGCAATACGACGAGCGGCCCACTGCAGATCTTTCTCGCTGCTGTAGTCGGCAAGTACGATCGCCGCGGCATTGCCACCAAGCTCAAGAACGATGTGCTTATTGGGCACCTCGCGCTGGATTGCGAACCCGACGGGTTCTGAGCCGGTGAACGAAATGACCGGTAGCCGCCGGTCGGACACCAGCGCCGGGGCCACCTCGTTACCGACCGGGATCACCGAGAACATGCCTGCCGGCAGGTCGGTTTCGCCGAGCAGCTCGCCAAGCAGTAGCGCACCAAGTGGGGTGGCGGGGGCTGGCTTAACCACAATCGGTGCCCCAACCGCGAGCGCGGGAGCGATCTTGTGGGCAACCAGATTTACCGGGAAATTAAATGGTGAAATTCCAAGTACCGGGCCATGCGGGAAGCGACGAATGATCGCGGCGCGGCCCTCCGTGGCCGCCTCGGTGTCAAGCCGCTGAAACTCGCCGTTGAACCGGCGGGCTTCCTCCGCAGCCCATCTAAAGGTTGAAACCGCGCGGGTGGCTTCGGCCCGCGACCAGGTGATCGGCTTGCCATTTTCGGCAGTAATTAAGGCGGCTACTTCATCAAGGCGCTCTTCAAGGCGGCGCGAGACATGGGTTAGTGCCGCGGCCCGCTGGGCGGCGGAGGTCCGCTGGGCTTCCCGGCGCACCAGCCAAGCCCCCTCGAGCGCGGCTTCGACACCGGCCGCATCGGGCACGGTGTAGGTGCCGACTACCGACCCATCCCCCGGGTGGGTTACCTCGGCTCGGGTACCCGTATCGGATGCGGTGCCCGCGATCCATGCTGGCCAGTGGCGTGGGGTGTGCAAGTCCTTCATGCTCATGGGCAAAACCTATGTCCCCCCTCGACCGGTGAATTAACCGGCATTGACCTAGACTGTCTTCAACGCGGAACTTGGAGACCATCATGACCTTGACACCTGAGCGCACCGATAACGATCTGACCCAAGAGCGCCGGATTGTTACTGCCATCCCCGGGCCAAAGTCCATGGCACTGCTGGCCCGCAAGACCGAGGCGGTCTCCGCCGGAGTCGGTGTCACCTTGCCGGTTTTCATTGTCAAAGCCGGCGGCGGCGTGCTCGTCGATGTGGACGGTAACTCCATGATTGACATGGGTTCGGGGATCGCGGTAACCACGGTTGGCAACGCCAATCCCTACGTGGTCGAAAATGTGCAGCGGCAGGTGGCCGCATTCACCCACACCTGCTTCATGGTGACCCCCTACTCCGGTTATGTCGAAGTATGTGAAGCCCTCAATCGCCTGACCCCCGGTGACCACGCCAAGCGCTCGGCACTTTTCAACTCCGGCGCCGAGGCGGTTGAAAATGCCGTGAAGATCGCTAGGTCCTACACCAACAGGGCCGCCGTAGTCGTGGTCGAACACGGGTATCACGGTCGCACCAACCTCACCATGGCGATGACCGCCAAGAACATGCCCTATAAGGATGGCTTTGGCCCATTTGCCTCCGAGGTGTACCGCGTGCCCACCTCGTACCCTTTCCGCGACGCTCCCCTTTCTGGCCTAGACATCGCAGCGCGTGCCATCAGCAGAATCGAAAAGGAGATCGGCGGCACCAAGGTCGCCGCGATCGTCATCGAACCGATTCAAGGTGAAGGTGGCTTCATCGTCCCAGGCGACGGCTACCTTGCCGCCATGGCCAAGTTCGCCCAGGCCAACGGCATCGTATTCGTGGCCGATGAGATTCAAAGTGGCTTTTGCCGTACGGGTGACTGGTTCGCCAGCAGCTATGAAGGCGTTATCCCGGATCTAGTCACGACCGCCAAGGGAATCGCAGGCGGCTTGCCACTTGCCGGTGTTACCGGGCGGGCCGAGATCATGGATTCGGTGCACGCCGGTGGCCTGGGCGGCACCTACGGGGGCAGCCCGGTTGCCTGCGCGGCTGCTCTGGGAGCAATTAGGTGGATGGAAGAAGAGGATGCCTGCGGACGGGCGAAGGCGATTGAGTCGGTAATGCTCCCCGCCTTAGCAGCGATGAAGGTTAATCACCCCACCATCGGTGAGATCCGTGGTCGCGGGGCGATGCTCGCAATTGAGCTCATTCACCCGGGCACCATGGACCCGGACCCGGGGCGCACCGGTGCGGTCGCTAAGTATTGCCACGGCGAAGGGGTGATGGTGCTCACTACCGGCACCTACTCCAATGTCATGCGGTTCCTACCGCCACTGACCATGCCAATGCACCTACTCGAAGAGGCACTGGGCATTATCGAACGCGGTTTTGAAGCCACCAGCTAGTAACTAGTTATCGACCCGGAGCCCGTATTTTTGGCCGTAGCCGGACTCCATTAGCTCTAAGAACGGCGCGGCGTCAAACGCCTCCGGCCCTAATACTCCGGTGCCCTGCCACGCCTTTGCCGCTAACAGTTCGAGGGCGATGACCGGATTCATGGCGGTTTGCCACACCACCGCCTGCACCCCGTACTCGCGCATCGACCAGTCATTGTCTAGCACGTGATAAAGGTAAACAGATTTTGACTCCCCCATTTTTCCAGTCCCCGTAACCCAAGTACCCGCGCAAGTACTGCCGGTCATTTTGTCGCCTAGGGTCGCCGGATCCGGTAAAGCAGCGGCAACCAAATCCCGCGGACTTACCATTACCCCTCGCACACTTACCGGCTTTGTGCTGTCGAGCCCGAGTTTATGCAAAGTCTTCAGCACCTCAATGAACTCATCGCCGAGACCATACTTGAAAGTTACCCGCTTGCACTTGATCCAACGAGGTACCAGCAGGACCTCCTCGTGCTCAACGTTGACACACTCAACAGGTCCGATGCCTTCTGGAAATTCGAATACCTCAGGTTCACTGAACGGGGCGGTGGTGAACCAGCCGCTGCCCGCCTCCCAGATCACCGGTGGATTAAGGCACTCCTCGATCGTGGTCCAGATTGAAAAAGACGGAGCGAAGTCGTAACCCGAAACCGTCAGATTCGCGCCATCACGGATGCCAATCTCGTCAATCTCGGTAAACAGGTGGTCAGCGGCATATCGCGCGAAAACATCCGAGAGCCCGGGCTCGACTCCCATGCCGCACAAGGCCAATAGACCGGCCTCCTGCCACTGCGATTCCTTGGCAAATTGCTCATCACCGAGCATGACACCCACCTGCTCATGCGGCAGGGTCGGATGCGGGCGCGAGAGGCTCATTGCGGTATCGAGATAATTGGCACCCGCCGCAAATGCTCCGTCGAAAATCGGCATCACGTACCGCGGGTCAATGACGTTCAGCACGTGGGTAATGCCATTAGCCTGACACAATTTGGTGATCTCATTGGTATTAGCAGCATCAATCTGGGCCGCAATAAAACGCGAATCACCGACTCGGTCCGCCAGCGCCCGTGCCCTGCTTAGGTCGTAATCAGCACACACCCAAAGCTCGAAGAAGTTGCGGCGCTTCGCGATCAGTGCTGCCGAGGTGCCGACGCCACCAGAGCCAATCGCAAGCACCCGCATTACTGCTCCCCCGGGATGCGGTCAGCCAGCAATGGCTGCCGCGGATCCCATGTCGTGCCATCGCGATTGTCTTGGCGGCGCCGCGCGATTGCAGATACTGCCTCCAGGACCACGCGGTTGCCCAGCATCACCGTGACATCGGCATGGTCAAATGGTGGAGCAACCTCGACTACGTCCATGCCGACCACGGGCAACTCGTAGCAGATGCGACGCACGGCATCAAGAAGTTCGCGCGCGGTAAGGCCACCTGGTTCGGGAGTGCCGGTGCCCGGTGCATGACCGGGGTCGCACACATCAATATCCACACTCAGGAACACGCCGTCGCATTCATCTAAGGCAATCTTGAATACTTCGGTTAAGACTTCGGGGAGACCACGCTCCACGATCTCGGTCATCTCATAGGAGCGCATCCCTTGCTCGGCCATCCACCGCAAGGTTTCTGGCTCAGGCCAATAACCGCGCAGCCCAATCTGCAGGAAACGATCGCCACGGGCCGCCCCGGACTCGATCAGCCGGCGCATTGGTTGGCCGTGCCCGATTAGTGAACCGAAGCAGGTGTCGCCGGTGTCGGCGTGGGCATCGAAGTGGATAATCGCTACCTTGCCCCAACCCCGGGCGCGCGCCACCCCGGTGACATCAGGCCAGGTGATGGTGTGGTCACCACCCAAAATAATGGGGATGGCGCCGGTTTTAGCGACCTGCTCAACCGCGGCCTCCAAGGACGCGCATGCCGTGGCAGCATCACCGCTATACATCTCCACGTCGCCTGCGTCGACCACTCGCAGATCCGCAAGGCCGTCGACCCGCATCGCCAATGACGGCCGGCTACCGTCATGCGGTAGGTAGCAGGTTGCTCGAATCGCCTGCGGGCCGAAGCGGGCACCGCTTCGAAAGGAGGTACCGCCATCAAATGGGGCGCCCAGAATCACGATATCGGCATCCGCATAGGAGCTTGCGACGTCTAGATCACAGCGATCCACGCCAAGAAAGGTGATATCCGGGCCAAATTGTGCTCCGTAGCGCGTCATCCCCTGACCTTAATACTCAACCCATAGAAAAGTAGTCGCCACCTACGAATCAAACCCCAACCCGAACCGATCTAAGGTCCGCAGCCACAGATTGCGGTGCCCCGCATTTCGATCAGCCGATTTCAATGACCTAGTTGTCCAATCAATACCGATGGTCCGCAGTGGCTCTGGCGGAAATGGCTTCGGCTTTTTTTTGACCATCAACAATTCGGTGCGCTCGGTTTTTCGCCCGTGCAACAGATCAAGCATCACCTGGGCGCCGAACCTAGATGAACCAACGCCTAACCCGGTGTATCCGGACACATAGACGGTCTTACCGCCGTGCACCTTGCCCCAGAAGGCACTAAAGCGCGAGCAGGTATCAATCGCACCGCCCCATGCGTGGGTGAACTCAAGCCCGGCCAGTTGCGGAAATGTTTGGAAGAAGTGCGCGGCCAACCGCTGGAACGAACCATTATCAACCTCGTGCTCCCTACCAAAACCGTTCCCGCTGTGATAAACCGCGTCATAACCGCCCCAAAGAATCCTGCCATCCTCGGTTATCCGGTAATAGTGGAATTGATTCGCACTATCGGACACACCTTCCCGGCCGTCCCACCGAACCAATGAAAGCTGCTCGTGACTTAGCGGCTCCGACATCAACACGTAGTCATACACGGGCACCACGTAGTTGCTGATTCGGCGCAATAGCGGCGGATAGGCGTTGGTCGCCAATGCCACTCTGGCGGCAGCAACACTCCCCGAGCGCGTGAAGACGCTCACTGTTTCTGATTTGTCGTTAATTGTCGAGACCGGCGTCTGTTCGTAGATATCGACACCCATGTCAGCCGCAACCCTGGCCAATCCCCACGCCAACCTTGCCGGATTAAGCATCGCGGTCCCTGACCGATCGAATAATCCAGCAAGGTAGGTGGGCGAATTAACGCGACTTTTCAGGCTCTCCTCATCTAGAAACTCATACGGCATACCGAGTGCAGTGCCCGCCTCGCAAAGCTCAATTAGATTCGCAACTTGATAGGGCTCGGTCGCAATCGCTAGGTCCCCGGATCGAATGAACTCGCAGTCGATCCCGTGGTCGCCAACGAATCGTTCAATCGCATCTAGGTTCTCGCTGCCAAGCCGAAGCAGGACCGGCATTTCACTGGGCCACCGGCTCATGCCATTTGCGAGTCCATGGGTTAAGGAGGCAGCACAGAACCCGCCATTGCGGCCCGATGCCCCACCGGCGAGCCGATCACCTTCTAGAAGGACCACCCGCCAGTCGGGATGCTGCTGTTTGGCTAGCACCGCCGTCCAAAGGCCACTAAAACCGCCGCCGACTATACAAAGGTCAGCGGTGACATGTTCCTCCAACGATGGCCGCGACCCGGGTCGACCCGGATCATCTAGCCAAAAAATCGCATTTCGAACGTTGCTTAGTGACTTGGTGGAGATATCGGTTGGCGTGTCATCAAACACGGGATTGACCTTTCGGTAAAGAGACCACCGGAAACCGAGGTCGATACCTCGGGGATCCCACCAGTCCCTTCAACGAAATCGCGGCTGCTAACAGCCTTTGTCAACTTTGCCTAAAAGTTCGACCAAAATATATCTTACGCCGACAACAGCTTCCGCCGCCGCCGGTAATTCACCAATTGACTGCCGAGCACAATAAGCAGTGCCACCACGAAGACGAGCGTGGCCAGCGCGTTCACCTGTACCGGGATACCGCGCTGGGCTGCGCCCCAAATAAAGATCGGGAAAGTCACCAAGGTGCCCGCGTTGAAATAGCTGATTATGAAGTCATCAAATGAAAGTGAAAACCCAAGTAGTGCGGCACCGGCAATCCCCGGCGCGACGAGGGGCAAGGTTACGTACCGGAAAGTTGCCCGTGGATTGGCGTACAGATCTCGCGCCGCCTCCTCGAGTTTGGGATCAAGGCCCTGGAGTCTGGCCTTGACGGTGACTACCACGAAGGAGATTATAAACATGATGTGCGCGATAACCACCGTCCACTGACCTAGTGGGAATCGCAAATTCAAAAAGAGGGCTAGCAAACTCGAACCCATAACTACTTCGGGTGTTGCCATTGGCAGGAAGATCAATAGGTTGGTAGTGCTCCGCCCGCGAAACCGGTAGCGGACGAGAGCGAAGGCGATCATGGTTCCGAGTGCCGTGGCGACGAGCGTAGAGATAATCCCAATCTGGATACTCGTGATAAATGATGAGCAGACACCGGGGACCCCGCAGAGGTTCGTCCACGCATCCGTCGAAAACTGGGTCCAGCTGATATTGAACTTTCCGGAGGGCTTGTTGAAGCTCAGCACCGCAACAACTGCAATGGGAATGAACAGGTAGACCAAGACGAGAATCGCGATTACGCCAAGGAGGTTACGGCGGATAAAGCGCATCAGAGAAGTTCCTCCGTCCCGGCTCTTCGGATATAGGTGAATACCAGCACCAAGATCACGGCCATCAGCACAAAGGAGAGGGCGCTTGCCGTCGGATAGTCACGAAATTCAATGAAGTTGGTCTGGATAACGTTGCCGATCATGCGGTCCTTCGTAGAGCCCAATAGTTCGGCATTTATGTAATCACCAGCGGCCGGAATGAACGTCAGCAATGTCCCGGCGACCACCCCCGGGAGTGACAGCGGCCAGGTGACCTTTCGGAGAGTCGTAGCGGCCGACGAATAGAGGTCGCTGGAAGCTTCAATTAACCGTGGGTCAATCTTTTCGATGGCCGCGTACAGCGGCAAGATCATAAACGGCAGAAAGTTATACGTCAGCCCTGCGACCACCGCGATGCCGGTGTTCAAAATTCGATCATCGGGCAGTAGGTGCAGCGCGTTGAAAAACGAGGTGATCGGACCCTCATCAGCCAAGATGGTGCGCCAGGCATAGGTGCGCAGCAGGAATGACGCGAAGGATGGCGCGATAACCAACACCAATAGCAACGGCCGCCACCTGCCCCCCTTCATCGCGATGAAATAGGCCAGCGGGTAAGCGATAACCAGCGCGAGCAGAGTGGCAATCCCTGCGTAGATAAAGGATCGAAGGAATTGTGGCCAATATTCGGCCATCGCGTTGGCGTAGTTACTGAGTTCAAAGCCGGCCTGATACTTGCCCAACTTGCCTGGCACCGGTTGCTGGAGGCTCGTCATGAACAATGTGACAAACGGAATAGCGAAGAAAATCGCCAGCCAGGTCAGGCCCGGAAATAGCAGAATGTAGCCGGTTCGAGATCGACGCTGGGCGACCACGACCGGCTTCGCCGACTCCGCAACCAGTATTGGCGACACCGCTACTCGCCGCGGGGCTCAAGTGCCAGGGCCGCCGCCTCGAGGTCCAATACCTCCGGTGCCACTCCTGCATGGACGTCTTGCTTGCCGTCCAGCCCGAAGGTGTGCTCAGGTGCCCAATGCAGAAGTACTTCGTCGCCGACCGAACACCTGTCGCCCACGATGACATTTTGCTCAAAAACAGTGAGTTCTTGCTCCCATGGCGTGCGCACCAGATACTGGGTTGAAACTCCGGCATAAGAAACGTCTGTCACCCGACCTAGGATTTTGTTGTGCGAGGCAGGTGCCTTGTGTCCGTCCGGGGCATCAAGAACCGTCATTTTCTCAGGGCGCACGCCCACGATGATGCTGTCTCCAGCGGCCGTTGATCGCGCAGCGGGAACCGCATAGGTTTGCCCGTGCGCTGACACCAAGATGTCATCGCCGTTTCTTCCTTGTGCCGTACCGGTGATCAAATTGGATTGCCCGAGAAAATTCGCCACAAAGACCGTTTTAGGTAGTTCGTAAATTGTGGCTGGATTACCCATCTGCTCGATGCGCCCGGCGTTCATGATCGCGACGGTGTCGGCCATCGTCATGGCCTCTTCCTGGTCATGGGTAACGTGCACAAAAGTGGTTCCCACTTCGTTTTGAATTCGCTTGAGCTCAATTTGCATCTGACGCCGCAATTTCAAGTCCAAGGCGCCGAGGGGTTCATCCAGTAGCAAGACATCGGGCTCATTGATCAAAGCGCGAGCCACCGCCACCCGCTGCTGCTGGCCCCCGGATAACTGGGTTGGCTTACGCCTAGCCAGCGCCGATAGTTCTACGAGCTCAAGCATCTGGTTGACCGGGGTCTTAACATCTTTGACCCCGCGGCGGCGCAAGCCGAATGCGACGTTTTCAAAGATATCTAGATGCGGGAAAAGGGCGTACGACTGAAATACGGTGTTGACCGGCCGCTGGAAGGCCCGCAGGTTGGTAATGTCTTTGGCGCCAATTCTTATCGTGCCAGCGGTTGGGTCCTCCAAGCCGGCGACCATGCGCAAGGTGGTGGTCTTACCGCATCCGGATGCCCCCAGGAGCGCGAAAAACGAGCCCGCGGGGATGGTCAAGGTGAGGTCATCAACCGCGGCAACGTCACCGAACTTTTTGGTGAGATTTAGCAGGTGGAGGTCCTCCACCCGTCGCAGGGCTCCAGCCACTTTGCTAGTTGCCGATCGCGGTCTGGAACTCGCGCTCGTACTTATCGCCCTCTTCGGGAGTCAGCGCCTTGAATACATACGTGCGATCAAGGGTTGCCGCGGATGGGAAGATGAACTCACTGGCCGCTAGCGCCGGATCGATCTTCTCCATCTCAGCCTTGGCACCCTCAACAGGACAGATGTAATTCACATATGCTGCTACTTCGGCCGCAACCTTGGGGTCGTAGTAGTAGTTCATGATCATCTCGGCGTTCTTCTTGTGCGCAGCGAGGGCCGGGATGAGCATATTGTCGGTCCAGAGCATGCCGCCCGACTCTGGGATCTCGAACCCGAAGTCTTCACCGAGGGCAAAGAGGTCACCGGACCAACCGATAACCGCGATGACGTCACCGGACTCAAGTGAGGCGATGTAGTCGTTACCTGTTACCTGGCGAATCTGCCCGCTGTCAACCTGCTTGGTCAGCTCTTCAATTGCCTGGCTGAACTGATCATCGGTGAAGTCCGATGGCTTATTGCCCTGCCAAGCCATGATGCAGCCCATGGTGTCGCGCATCTCGGACAGCACCGTAATGCGGCCCTTGAGCTTTGGGTCAAAGAGTTGGTCCAAAGTGGTCAGCTTGTCGCTTCCAAGGGCATCTTTAAGAGCCGACTTGTTATAGCCGAGGCCGCCAAAGCCTGATTGCCATGGCAGTGAGAAGTCACGGGGCTTGTCGAATGCGACATCAGCCAGCCTCGGGATCAGGTTCTTGCCATTTGGGATCATGGCCTTATCAAGTTTTTGGGCGTAACCATTTTGGATCCAAAGCGCTGCCATCCAGTCGGTGAGAACCACCAGGTCGCGCCCGATGTCTTGGCCCTGCTCTAGTTGGGTACGCACCTTGGCGTAAAACTCGTTGTTGTCGTTCACGTCCTCGGTATAGGTGACCGCAATCCCGTTGGCATCTTGGAACGCCTTAAGGGTTGGGTACTCGCCGGTCTCGTCGTTAATATCCAAGTAAAGGTGCCAGTTCGACCAGTTAGCCGTCTTGTCGGTATCTGAAAGATCCGCGGCCGAAGCGGCCGATGGTGCACCCGATGCGGTGCCGGCATCACTGCCCGAGGCACCGCATGCGGTGGCCACCATCGCAACCCCACCAATACCCGCCGCCTGTAGCACCCTTCGACGCGACAAGGAGCCCAAAGTCAGATCGATTATTCCCGCAGCGGCCTCGGATACTTGGCTTGGCATTGGATTCCCTCTCAATTGTTGACGGTGAAGATTGTCCGGTGCCAGGGTTTACGTGCGACACCGGTGATGTCCATCGAAACATGTTTTACCTGCGTGTACTCCTCAAATGAATAAGTCGACATATCCTTGCCGAAGCCGGACTGTTTGAAGCCACCATGTGGCATTTCGCTGACAATTGGTATGTGATCGTTAATCCAGACGCACCCGGCTTTGATTTCCCGCGAGGCGCGCAGGGCCCGCAGCAGGCTGGTGGTCCAGGCCGAGGCCGCTAGGCCGAACGGGGTGTCATTGGCCAAGGCCAGACCTTCGTCATCGCTGTCAAAGGGCAACACCACCAAAACCGGCCCGAAAATCTCACTCTGGACGATCTCGGACCGCTGCTCGGCCCCGATCACCAACGTCGGCAGATAATACGCCCCCGCCGCGAGTGGCCCTTGCGGAATCTGACCCCCCGTAACCACGCTGGCACCCGCGGCCCGGGCCCGATCCACGAAGCCGGCGACACTTACCTGCTGGCGTTTGGCCACCAATGGACCCATATCGGTGGCCGGGTCGGCCGGGTCGCCGACGACCACCTGGGTAAATAGGTCAGCGACCCCGGCAACAAATGCCTCAAAGTGCGGGCGCTGCACATAGGCCCGGGTCGCGGCGGTGCAATCCTGCCCGGCGTTGATCAAGGAGCCGGCTACGGCCCCGTGGATCGCGGCCGCTAGGTCTGCGTCGTCGAACACCACGAATGGCGCCTTGCCACCGAGTTCTAGGTGCACCCGCTTGACGGTTGCCGTCGCGAGCTCCATCACCCGCTGGCCAATTGGGGTGGAGCCGGTAAATGAGACCATCGAAACATCCGGGTGGCTAATGAGCGCCTCCCCGGCGATCGCCCCGGATCCAACCACCACATTCACCACCCCGGCTGGAATATCGACCGCGAGGCAATCTTCGGCAAGCATCAAAGAGGTTAAGGGCGTAATCGCGGCCGGCTTCAACACAATCGTGTTACCCGCGGCAATCGCCGGCAGGACCTTCCACATGGCCATTTGCAGCGGGTAGTTCCAGGGAGCGATTGAACCGACTACGCCAACGGCTTCGCGGCGAATATAAGACGTGTGGACTCCATCCCACTCGGTGGCCGCCTTGCCTTCTAGATTTCGTGCAGCGCCCGCGAAGAATGCAACATTGTCGATTGACCCCGGTACATCAAACTCACGGGTCAGCCGGATCGGCTTACCGCTCTGCACGCTTTCGGCCTGCGCGTACTCCTCGGCCCGGGTTTCGAGGCGGGCCGCCAGCCGTACCAATGCCGCACTTCTGGTGGCCGGTGGCGCGGTCGACCAGTTGGCAAAAGCCGCCTTGGCTGCCTGTACCGCACTATCAACGTCACCGGCACCGGCGAACTCCATGGTGGCCACCACCGAATCATCGGCGGGGTTAATCACCGTACCGATCTCCCCGCAGGTGCCGGGGCGACTAACACCACCTGCTACGACCGCGTTGGTAGCGATTTCCTTAGCCTGGTGAGCACTTGCCACTTTCATCCCCCCTAAGTGTTGGCCCTGCCATAGCCGCGGTCGCCAATGCCGTGATTACCCGCTTCCACTGGTCCGCCACCAGAGGGACGAAAGTGCCAGCTGCCACCTTGAACCCCATGGAGCGCAAGGTTATTAAAGCAGCCCGCTCATCGGCAACCTTCACCCACGAATGTATGCCAGCATCGGCTCCGCTGGGCGCCCCTTTAAAACAATATTTCCGGATACCCACTGATTTAGGTGACTCGGCCGTGTAACACAATACACCCATAAAACACACTAAGCGATATCTACGGTCTAACATCACACCCAAATTTGGTCTCCGGCACCCCCGGGAAAGTAATTGAACATCTAGGAGGAACGAAATGACCGTCGTGCGTGCCGCCCTCGTCCAGACCAATTGGACCGGCGATAAAGAGTCCATGATCGCGGCCCATGAGGACTACTCCCGCCAAGCCGCGGCGCAGGGGGCGCAGGTGATCTGCTTCCAGGAGCTGTTCTACGGCCCGTATTTTTGTCAGGTCCAAGATACGAAGTTCTATGAGTACGCCGAGGCCATCCCCGGCCCGACCACCGAGCGGTTCCAGAAATTGGCTAAGGAACTCAATATGGTCATGGTGCTGCCAATGTACGAAGCAGAGCAGCCCGGAGTCCTCTACAACACAGCTGCGGTTGTCGACGCTGATGGCACTTATCTCGGCAAGTACCGTAAGCAGCACATTCCACATGTCAATGGCTTCTGGGAGAAGTTCTACTTCCGTCCGGGTAATGGTGGCTACCCCGTTTTCGACACGGCAGTTGGCAAGATCGGCGTCTACATCTGCTATGACCGGCACTTCCCCGAGGGCTGGCGTGCGCTCGGCCTCAATGGGGCGCAGATCGTCTTTAACCCGTCGGCCACTTCGCGCGGACTCTCGCAGTACCTGTGGAGTATTGAGCAACCCGCTGCGGCGGTGGCGAACGAGTACTACGTGGGGGCCATCAACCGGGTGGGGATCGAGGACCTCGGCGATGACGACTTCTATGGCCAGTCCTACTTCATCGACCCAGAAGGCCAGTACGTTGGCGAGAAAGGCGACCCATATCAGCCCGAGCTAATAGTTCGCGACCTCGACATGGATTTGATCACGACCGTGCGAAACCGGTGGGCGTTCTACCGTGACCGCCGACCGGAGGCCTACGAGGACCTTGTCCGCAGATAGCACAGCTAGGAGACCCCATGACGACCTTGATCAAGAACGGCAGCGTGGTTTCACCCCAGGGCACCAGCAAAGCCGATGTGCTGATCGACGGTGAGCGCATTGCGGCGGTCTTGGCGCCTGGTGACAACGCTCTAGGGGCCGGTCTTGCGGGCAGTGTCGATCAAATTATTGATGCCGACGGCAAATACGTAATTCCCGGTGGTGTCGATTGCCATACGCACATGGAGCTCCCGTTCGGTGGCACATTCGTGTCGGACACCTTCGAAACCGGCACTCGTGCAGCCGCCTGGGGTGGAACCACCACCATCATCGATTTCTCGGTGCAGACCTTTGGCACGCGCGTTCAAGATTCACTATCTGCCTGGTTTGAGAAAGCGGCAGGTAATTGCCATATTGACTACGGGTTCCACCAGATCATCGGCGGGGTCGATGATGACTCCCTTAAGGCAATGGATGAGTTAGTCGACGAGGGCATCACCAGCTTCAAATTATTCATGGCTTATCCAGGTGTATTCCTAAGTGACGACGGCCAGATCGTGCGCGCAATGCAAACTGCGGCAAATAACGGCGCCATGATTATGATGCATGCCGAAAACGGGACCGCCATTGATCTTTTGGTAAGCCAGGCACTTGCCGCCGGCAACACCGACCCGATGTACCACTCACTAACCCGCCCGTGGCAAACCGAATCCGAGGCTACCAATCGCGCGGTGATGCTCGCGCACCTGACCGGCGCGCCGCTTTACATAGTGCACATGTCGGCAAAGCAAGCCGTCGAGGTCGTGCAGCGAGCACGCGATGGTGGACAGAACGTCTTTGGTGAGACTTGTCCGCAATATTTATATCTGTCTCTGGAAGACCAATTAATGCAACCGGGTTTCGAAGGTGCGAAGTGGGTCTGCTCGACCCCGCTGCGATCCAAAGCCGAAGGCCATCAAGAAGAACTCTGGCGCTACCTGCGTACCAACGACCTCTCGGTGGTAAGCACCGACCACTGTCCATTTTGCTTCAAGGAGCAAAAGGAGATTGGGCTAGGTAATTTCTCAAAGATTCCCAATGGCATCGGTTCGGTCGAACACCGCATGGATCTGATCTACCAGGGTGTCGTCGATGGCCAGATCTCGGTTGAGCGGTGGGTCGAATTGTGCTCGACCACCCCAGCCCGCATGTTCGGCCTCTACCCACGCAAGGGCGTGATTGCCCCCGGCTCAGACGCCGATATCGTTATTTACAACCCGGTTGGGCGCACCGAGATTGGGTTCCACAAGACCCACCACATGAACATGGACCATTCGGCTTGGGAGGGTTTTGTCATTGATGGCCATGTCGACACCGTGCTCTCGCGCGGCAAGGTGGTTGTCCAGAACAACGAATACAAAGGAGTGAAGGGTCACGGGCAATATCTCAGGCGTGGGCTTTCGCAATACCTGATTTGAAGTAAAATCAAATTTTTACAAAGAAACGGAGAATTACTGTGCGCGTCATTGACCACTGGATCAACGGGGCCAAGGTGTCGTCAACTTCTGGGCGCACCAGCCCGGTCTACAACCCCGCCTCGGGTAAGCAACAGGCCAGTGTCGGACTTGCGTCGGTGGCCGAGGTTGACGCAGCAGTTGCCGCGGCGAAGGAAGCCTTCAAGTTCTGGCGCTTAGCCTCGCTGTCGAAACGCTCGGAGATCATGTTCGCCTTTCGGGAGTTAGCCAATGCGAACCGGGCCAAGATAATCGAGTTGGTGTCAATTGAGCACGGCAAAGTCCCAAGCGATGCCGCCGGTGAACTGGCCCGAGGCATGGAGAACATTGAGTTCGCCTGTGGCATTCCCGCTCTTCTTAAGGGTGGTTTCAGTGAGCAGGTCTCCGGTGGTGTCGACGTCTACTCGATAAAGCAGCCGCTCGGGGTCGTTGCAGGTATCACCCCGTTCAACTTCCCCGCGATGGTACCAATGTGGATGTTCGCTAACGCAATTGCAACCGGCAACTGTTTCATCCTCAAACCAAGTGAGAAGGACCCATCCGCGGCCCTATACCTGGCCGAGTTGCTCGCACAAGCTGGGCTCCCACCGGGTGTGTTCACCGTTCTTCAAGGTGACAAAGTAGCAGTTGATCGCATCTTGGAGCACCCGGATATCGCGGCCGTGAGCTTCGTCGGATCCACCCCAATCGCGAAATACATATACACCACCGGCACCGCAAACGGCAAGCGAGTGCAAGCACTTGGTGGCGCGAAGAACCACATGATCGTGCTGCCCGATGCTGATATCAACATGGCTGCTGATGCGGCGGTCAGTGCCGCCTACGGGTCAGCCGGTGAACGCTGCATGGCGGTTTCTGTGGTCGTTGCCGTCGGAAATATCGGTGATGCAATTGTCGATGCGATTGCGACTCGGTTACCAAAACTAAAGGTTGGTCCCGGAACCGACCCCGATGCTGAGATGGGCCCACTAATTACCGGTGAACATCGCGATAAAGTGGCTTCCTACCTCGCTGGGGCCGCCGGCGAAGGAGCCACGGTGGTCGTTGATGGGCGCGAAGATGACCTACCGGAACAGGGTTTCTTCCTCGGCGCCTCCCTGGTCGACAACGTCAAACCCGGCATGAAGGTTTATGACGATGAGATTTTTGGTCCAGTACTTGCGGTGACCAGAGTAGAAACCTATGAAGAAGCGGTTGACCTAATTAATAAGCACCAATATGGCAACGGCACCGCGATCTTCACCCGCGACGGTGGCGCCGCTAGGCAATTCCAATACGACATCAATGTGGGCATGGTCGGTATCAATGTGCCGATCCCGGTTCCGGTTGCCTATTACAGCTTTGGCGGCTGGAAGGCCTCGCTATTTGGCGATAGCAACATGTACGGCCCCGCCGGTATTGAGTTCTACACCCGCACCAAGACGGTCACCTCGCGGTGGCCGGACCCCGCAACTTCGTCTGTGGACCTAGGCTTTCCGCGCACCAGCTAGCTGAAAGGACCTGCCATGGAAATCGGCGTCGTTCTGCAGTGCACTCCCCCCGCCGCTCGGGTGGTGGACCTCGCACGTCGCGCGGAGACTTACGGGTTCAGCCACGTCTGGACCTTCGACTCGCATATCTTGTGGGAGGAGCCGTACGTCATCTACAGCAAGATTCTTGACGAAACCCGCAAGATCATCGTCGGCCCGATGGTCACCAATCCGGCCACCCGCGATATCACCGTCACCGCCTCGGTTTTTGCAACCTTGAATGAGATGTATGGCAACCGCACCGTTATTGGGATCGGCCGCGGCGACTCCGCGGTTCGAGTCACCAATGGCAAGCCAGTTTCCGTCGACGAGCTTAGGCAGGCAGTTGTTGACCTTAAGGGCTTGGTGAATGGTGAGTCGATCGAGTACAAAGGCAACCACCTGCGTCTGCCCTGGGCCGGCACTAGTCGAACCGAGGTATTTGTCGCGGCCTACGGGCCGAGGGTGCTTGCCTTGACCGGCGAAGTCGGCGATGGCTTCATCCTGCAACTAGCCGACCCGTCCATTGCCGAATGGACCATCAAAGCGGTGCGCGATGCCGCCGCGGCCGCCGGCCGAAACCCTGACGATATTTACATCTGCGTTGCAGCTCCGGCATATGTGACCGATGGCTCACCAGAAGCCCACGCCCACGCCCGCGATCAACTGCGCTGGTTCGGTGGCATGGTCGGCAATCACGTTGCCGACATAGTCGAGCGTTACGGCGATACTGGAAGCGGCGTGCCACAGGCGCTGACCGACTACATAAAGGATCGCAAGGGCTACGACTACAACCATCACGGCAAGGCCAGCGGCGACCATGTCGATTTCGTGCCCGACGAGATTATTGATCGCTTCTGCATCATCGGTACACCAACTGAGCAGGTGCGTCGCATCGAGGAGTTACGGGCTCTCGGCGTGCACCAATTCGCCGTTTACCTGCAACATGACGACAAGGACGCCACCTTGGCCGCATATGGCGCGAAAGTAATTCCCGCTATCCATGAGCACGTTTTAGCAACAAGTTAACCGGGCTTAACTTTCTAGGTTCGCCATCACGTGCTTGATGCGGGTGTAATCCTCGAACCCATACATGGACAGATCCTTGCCATACCCCGAATGTCGGAAGCCACCGTGCGGCATCTCAGCAACCAGCGGAATATGGGTGTTGATCCAGACGCAGCCGAAGTTCAGACCCTTGGCCATGCGCATCGCCCGGCCGAAGTCCTTCGTCCAAACCGAAGACGCCAAGCCATAAGGCACACCGTTGGCCCACCGCAACGCCTCGGCCTCATCGGTGAACTTTTGTACCGTGACCACCGGCCCGAAGATCTCGTTCTGGATCATTTCATCGTCTTGCTTAAGGTTCGCGATCACCGTGGGTTCTATGTAGTAGCCCCGATCACCTTGCCGGTTGCCTCCGGTAACCACGGATGCATGGCTTGGGGTGCGCTCGATGAAGCCGAGTACCCGCTCCATCTGGTTGACGTTGTTGACCGGCGGCACTAGCGCATCGCCGCCGGGGCCATCGGCGAATGTGGTTGACGTGCCCCTTGCCTGCTCTGCCATAGCTGCGACAAAGTCGTCATAAATGCCGGGGCCGACGATCATGCGCGTTGCCGCGGTGCAGTCTTGACCAGCGTTGAAATAGCCGGCCACCGCCAACCACTCCGCTGCGGCCGCTACGTCTGCATCATCGAAAATCACCACCGGGGCTTTGCCACCGAGTTCGAGGTGGACGCGTTTCAAGTCGCGTGCCGCTGATTCAGCCACCTGCATGCCGGCTCGCACCGATCCGGTGATCGAAACCATCTGGGGGGTCTTGTGCTCGACAATTGCGCGGCCGGTGTCGCGATCACCGCAAATCACGTTCATCACACCGGGCGGCAGCGCACCGGACTCGGCGATGATCTCGGCCATGCGGACAGTGCTAACCGGCGTGGTGTCGCTGGGCTTCAGCACCACCGTGTTACCAGCGGCAATGGCCGGGATGTATTTCCAGACCGCCATCAACATCGGGTAGTTCCACGGCGTTACCTGCCCGATTACCCCAATGGGTTCGCGGCGAATGATTGAGGTGAAACCCTTGGCGTACTCCCCCGCGGCCCGGCCTTCAAGTACCCGGGCGGCGCCCGCGAAGAAACGAATCTGGTCGATCATGGGTGGGATTTCTTCAGCGGCGGTAACCGCTACCGGCTTACCGGTGTTCTCGCTTTCAAGGGCGACCAATTCATCGGCGTGCGCTTCAAATGCATCTGCGATAGTCAGGAGAGCCTTTTGCCGCTCGGATGGGGTCGAATTACTCCAGACTTCGAAGGCCGCGTCGGCCGCAACATACGCGCGATCAACGTCGGTGGCGTTCGAAACTGGAGCCGATGCGAACACTTCGCCGGTTGACGGGTTGATCAGGTCGCTGGTGCGGCCATCGGCCGCCTCGACACTTTCACCATTTACGAAATTTCGCAGAACCCGATTGCCGCTCACGTTAACTCCAATTGTCGAAGACGAAATAAGGAAACTCCAAAGCGTATGAAGCGTATCGCCTCACCACCGGTTTCGGCAGCCCCATGGGCTAATAGTTGTGGATTTCGCACTTTTAATACCTATTATCGACGAAATCACTTGCCTTCTGGCCGCCAGTAGGGCAACATAGCCATCATGTCGACCCGCGAGCGGGCACCCGCCGCCCTTGATGACGTCTCAAAAGCCATCATCGAGCAATTACAGGAAGACGGCCGGCGGCCATACGCGACCATCGGCAAGGCGGTCGGCTTATCCGAAGCCGCGGTACGCCAGCGGGTGCAGCGGTTACAAGATTGCGGTGTCATGGCGATTGTGGCCATCACCGATCCGGTGCAAATGGGATTCACCAGCGCGGCAATGATCGGAGTTCGAGTCGACGGTGATATCGAATCAGTCGCCGAAAAGATGGAAGTAATGCCCGAGGTTGATTACCTCGTGGTCTGCGCCGGATCCTTTGACATCTTGGCCGAAGTTATTACCGAAGACGATGACCATTTACTCGATGTCGTCAACAGGCACGTCCGTGCCATACCTGGCGTTCGCTCAACCGAGACATTCGTCTACCTAAAACTGCGCAAGCAGATCTACACCTGGGGCAAAAGATGACAACCACACCGCAATATGTGACCGAGCCAGGAAATGATGCCATGGCCAACTCGGCCCGAGACCACCTCTGGATGCACTTCACGCGGCACTCTTCCTACTACGCGGGCGGTCACGTCCCCATCATCGTCAAGGGTGACGGCCCTTACATCTGGGATGATAAAGGTAAAAAGTACTTTGACGGACTGTCCGGACTCTTCGTTGTTCAGCTCGGCCATGGCCGCAAGGAGCTCGCAGCGGCCGGCGCCAAGCAAGCCGAGGAGCTTGCCTTTTTCCCGATTTGGTCCTACGCCCACCCACGCGCCATCGAACTCGCAGAGCGTCTTGCACACCATGCACCCGGTGATCTGAACCGCGTATTTTTCACCACCGGTGGCGGTGAAGCGGTGGAGACCGCATGGAAACTAGCCAAGCAATTTTTTAAGCTCACCGGCAAGCCAACCAAGCACAAGGTCATCAGCCGAGCCATCGCCTACCACGGCACCCCGCAAGGGGCGCTTTCGATCACCGGGATCCCGGAGGCGAAGATCCCCTTCGAGCCTTTGGTCCCCGGTGCCGTAAAGGTGCCAAATACCAACTTCTACCGCGCCGAGGAGGAGTACCGGCACGACGAGAAACTCTTTGGCCTGTGGGCGGCGAATCGCATCGCCGAAGCCATCGAATTCGAAGGCCCCGACTCCGTGGCGGCCGTCTTCGTCGAACCGGTACAGAACTCCGGTGGTTGCTTCCCGCCACCACCCGGGTACTTGGAGCGGGTACGCGAGATCTGCGATGAATACGACGTCTTGATGGTTGCCGACGAAACGATCACCGCATTCGGACGCATCGGTGACATGTTTGCGATGAATCGCTTTGGAGTTACCCCGGACATCATCACCTGCGCGAAGGGAATGTCATCGGGTTACGCGGCCATCGGTGCGATGATCGCGAGTGAGCGCCTCTTTGAGCCGTTCAAGCACGGCTCAACTTCATTCCTCCACGGCTACACCTGGGGCGGGCACCCGGTGGCAGCCGCGGTAGCACTTGCGAACCTTGACCTGTTCCAGACCGAGGGGATCAACCAAAACGTGCTGGCAAATGAGGGCAACTTCCGGCGTACCCTAGAAAAACTGAGCGACCTACCTATAGTTGGAGATGTGCGGGGGGCCGGCTACTTCTACGGTATCGAACTTGTTAAAGACAAGGTCACCCGCGAGACTTTCAACGACGATGAAGCCGAGCGACTGCTCCGCGGCTTCTTGTCCAAAGCGCTCTTCGACAATGGCCTTTACTGCCGGGCTGATGATCGCGGTGACCCTGTCGTACAACTTGCGCCACCGCTTACCTGTGGGCAAAAAGAATTCGACGAGATCGAGGGCATCTTGCGTGCGGTACTTACTGAAGCTTGGTCAGTGTTGTGAGCCCCGCCGAGGCACCCACCCCGGGATCCACCGAGCGAACCCGAGGCCGTCGCATCCCGGAAAATACTGTTACCGAGCGGGCCGCCCTACATCAGGTTCTCGATGCCGGCTTGGTCGCGCACGTGGCGGTCATCGACGAATCCGGCCAGCCCTATGTGCTACCGGTGGCTTTTGCCCGCCGCGGCGAGCAGGTGCTGTTTCACGGGTCCACCGGGTCACGCCTTTTTCGGGGGCTGGCGGCCGGGCAGCCCACCTGCCTAACCGTGACCTTGCTCGATGGCCTCGTCCTAGCCCGCAGTGCATTTGAATCGAGTATGAATTATCGATCAGCCATGGTGCTTGGGGTCGCAAAACAACTATCCGGTGACGATGAACTCGATGCGTTGGCCTGCATCACCGAACACCTGCTACCCGGACGCTGGCCTGAGTGCCGGCACCCATCTGCCAAAGAGCGGGCAGCGACCTTAACCTTGGCCCTGGACTTGACCGAATGCTCGGTCAAGATCAGAACGGGTGACCCCGATGTTGACCCAGCGGACTTAGTCGATCCGATCTATAGCAAGATCTGGGCCGGGATTGTCCCGCTAATTGCCAGCTTCCAAACCCCGGTGACCGATGAGCACACGCCCCCAGACGTCAAAGTGCCCGAGTACCTCACCAGGTGGCGC
>BJGE01000004.1 GCA_014190275.1 Actinomycetes bacterium
CCACCGCGGTAGCACCAGAGTTTCGGACACAAAAACGCTCGCCTACCCGTCCGCGCAGATAGATCGCACCGCTGGTGGCACCGTAGCCAATAACATTTCCAGCGATAATGTTTGTCTCGGCAGTAAATGTTGCCTCCGGAGAGGGATGCACCACGATTCGGCCACCCGAAAGCCCTTTACCAACATAATCATTCGCATCGCCGATAAGACGAAGGGTTATCCCACGCGGAAGGAAGGCGCCAAAGGACTGCCCTGCCGAACCGGCAAAAGTCAGGTCGATCGTGTCATCGGGTAAACCCCCACCGCCGTAGCGACGGGTTACTTCCGAGCCCAGCATCGTACCCACGGTTCGATTGACATTGCGGATCACCAACCGAGCGTGCACCTGTTCACCGCGTTCCAAGGCCGGCTCGCACAGTGCTATCAACTCAATATCTAAGGCCCGGTCCAAGCCGTGATCTTGTGCGATCCGCTGGTGCCGAGGTGTGTCAGGCGGGATATCTGGCACATACAAAATCGGGGTTAAATCCAAGCCGGCTGTCTTCCAATGACTAACTGCGCCCTCCACGTCTAAGTACTCCGCGTGACCGACCGCTTCGGCAAGGGTGCGAAAACCAAGTTCCGCCAGGTACTCGCGAACCTCCAGCGCTAGGTACTCAAAGAAGGTCTCAACGAACTCCGGCTCGCCGGTGAAGCGCTCGCGCAGGATCGGGTTCTGGGTGGCCACCCCGACCGGGCAGGTGTCAAGATGGCAAACCCGCATCATCACGCAACCCATCACCACCAGCGGCGCGGTCGCAAAGCCAAACTCTTCGGCGCCAAGAAGAGCCGCAATAACGACATCCCGACCGGTTTTCAATTGACCATCTGCTTGTAAAACAATGCGGTCCCGGAGTCCGTTCAGCATCAACGTCTGCTGCGCCTCCGCTAACCCCAACTCCCATGGTGTACCCGCGTGCTTTAATGACGTAAGTGGCGAAGCACCGGTACCACCGTCGTGACCAGAGATGAGTACGACATCGGCATGAGCCTTTGCCACACCTGCAGCAACTGTGCCGACACCAATTTCAGATACCAACTTGACATGGATCCGAGCCAGCGGGTTGGCATTCTTTAGATCATGGATCAACTGGGCGAGATCCTCAATGGAATAAATATCATGGTGTGGTGGGGGCGAAATCAAACCCACCCCTGGTGTCGAATGCCGAGTTTTGGCAATCCATGGGTACACCTTGTGGCCCGGTAGCTGACCGCCTTCGCCGGGTTTGGCGCCTTGGGCCATCTTTATCTGGATATCTTCGCTGTTCACTAGGTAATCACTGGTCACGCCGAATCGGCCAGATGCAACCTGCTTGATGGCAGAGCGCCTCGAATCGCCATTTGACAGCAAGACATAGCGCTCGGGATCTTCGCCACCTTCACCCGTATTCGACTTGGCTCCCATGCGATTCATCGCGATGGCCAAAGTTTCATGTGCCTCTGCGGAGATCGAACCGTATGACATGGCCCCGGTCGAGAAACGTTTTATTATTGACTCAGCCGGCTCCACATCATCAATTGATACCGGCGGCCTAAGCCCGGTGCGCATCTTGAAGAGCCCACGAATCGTCATCAGACGTTCTGCTTGTTCATTTACACCGGCGGTGTACTGCTGGAAAATATCGAAGCGCTTACTTCGCGTGGCGTGCTGGAGTCGAAAAACCGTCTCAGGGTCGAATAAGTGCGGCTCACCTTCGCGGCGCCACTGATACTCCCCGCCAATATTTAGGGTACGGTGGGCGGGCGAAATACCCGAAGGTGGATAGGCGACAGCGTGCCGCGCCGACACCTCCGCGGCTAACACATCGAGGCCAACTCCACCCAGCCGGGAAGAAGTTCCGGTGAAGTAGCCGTCCACCACCTCTTGTGATAAACCAAGGGCCTCAAAAATCTGTGCACCGCGATATGAAGCGACGGTTGATACTCCCATCTTGCTCATGACTTTGAGCACACCTTTCCCAAGGGCTTTAACAAGGTTGCGCATTGCGCGCTCCGGACTTTGTGCGTCGATCGCACCCCTCCTCGCGAGATCTTCAACCGACTCGAGCGCAAGATAAGGATTTACAGCGGCCGCACCATAGCCAATCAGCAGGGCAACATGATGCACTTCGCGCACATCACCGGCCTCAACCAGCATGCTCACCATGGTGCGGGCCTTCGTTCGCACCAAATGGTGGTGCACGGCGGCGCAAAGCAGCAGCGATGGGATGGGCGCTTTAAACACGTCACTGTCCCGGTCCGAAAGCACGATGAAACGCTTACCCTGACGGATCACCGCGTCAACCTCGTTGAAGATCTCGCTCAGCCGCCGCTTTATTGCCTCTCCCCCACCAGCTACCGGATAGAGCCCGGATATCCGCACACCCGCGAACCGGGGCATGGTGCCGTCAGCGTTTATGTGCAAGACCTTGGCGAGTTCATCGTTATCAATAACCGGAAATGGGAGCACAACTTGTCGGCAGTGCCCCGCCGTTGCCTCCAACAGGTTTCCCTCCGGGCCGATATGGCTGGCGAGTGAAGTAACGATCTCTTCGCGGATTGCATCAAGTGGCGGATTGGTCACCTGCGCGAATAACTGCTGGAAATAGTCGAAGAGCAACCTTGGGCGAGTCGAGAGCACCGCAATTGGGGTATCCGTACCCATTGACCCGATCGGCTCAATTCCCATACATGCCATTGGTTCAAGGATGAGCCTGAGTTCTTCTTCCGAGTAGCCAAATGTTTGCTGCCGCCGCGCCACCGAGTCATGGGTATGCACAATGTGCTCGCGTTCAGGCAACTCCTCCAGATGCACTAGGCCCGCATCCAGCCAATCCCCATAGGGCTCAGCCGCGGCCAACTCTGCTTTTACTTCCTCATCCTCGATGATGCGCCCGGCGGCGGTGTCTACCAGGAACATCCGACCCGGCTGCAGCCTGCCCTTACGCACGATCGAGGCGGGATCGAAGTCGAGCACTCCAGACTCCGAAGCCAGAATTACTAACCCGTCCGCGGTGACCCAATACCTGCCCGGACGCAGCCCATTTCGGTCTAAAACCGCGCCGATGATCGTGCCGTCGGTAAAGCACACATTGGCTGGGCCATCCCATGGCTCCATCAGAGTCGAATGGAACTCGTAGAACGCCCGGCGCGCTGGATCAATGTCTGAATGGTTCTCCCAAGCCTCCGGGATCATCATCAACACCGCATGCGGTAGCGAGCGGCCAGCAAGATGAATCAACTCAAGGACTTCATCAAATGACGCTGAGTCGCTGCCGCCACCGGTGCAAATCGGAAACAGCCGAGTCATATCGCCCGGAAGGATGGTGGAGGTGAGCATTGACTCACGAGCCTGCATCCAGTTTCTATTTCCTTGGACGGTATTTATCTCACCATTATGCGAAATGAAACGATACGGATGGGCCAACGGCCAAGAGGGGAAAGTATTGGTCGAAAAACGCGAGTGGACGAGCGCTAGGGTCGATGTCATCAACTCGCTGGATAGATCGGGATAAAAAGACTCCAGTTGACCCGTGGTCAACATGCCCTTGTACACGATGGTCCGAGCCGAAAGCGAGGGAAAGTAGACGTCGACATCGCGTTCTGCGCGCTTTCGGACCGCGTAAATCTGACGATCTAGTTCTAGGCCGCTCTTGCCCTGCGGTGAGCTCAAGAAGCACTGCTCGATTGTCGGCATGACATTTAGCGCGGTCCGGCCGACCGTGGTTGGATCCGTCGGCACGGTGCGCCAGCCCAGGACATGGAGCCCTTCATCACGCGCGATGCGCTCCACTTCGGCTTTGCTCGCAGCCTGCTCCACCTCAAGTTGTGGCAAGAACGCGATACCCACCGCATATTGCCCTGCCGCGGGTAGTTCGAATGACACGTTTGCGCGCAAAAACGCATCAGGAACCTGCAACAAGATCCCGGCCCCATCGCCACTATCGGGTTCACTGCCGGACGCACCTCGATGATCTAGGTTTCGAAGTGCCATCAAGGCTTTTGCTATCACCTCATGGGATGCGACCCCGGTAAGTGTCGCAACGAAGGCAACACCACAGGCATCGTGCTCACGATTTGGTTGATACAACCCCTGAGCAGCAGGTAGGCCGTCCCGCACAGACACTTATGCCCTTTCGTCGTCGCGCCACCTTCGGCATATTGCCCGGTCAAAAGGACTAGTCAAAATGCCCGATCAAAATGACCGATTGGTGGATTCGACAGGACGACGTTGGCCTATCAGCTCACATAGTACCCGATAACAATTTCGGGTCGGCTTCGCCCACCTTGAGTTCCTCTCGACCGGGCCGGAGCCGAGAGGAAATGACCAGATACACCAGCGCCCCGGTGCCAACAAGAAGCGAGGTCCAAATATTTAGGCGGAGGCCAAGAATCGTGTTGGCACTATCGATCCGCAGGGCTTCGATCCACAGGCGGCCGGCACAGTACAAAGCCACATAAAGGGCGAAAACCCGGCCGTGACCTAGGTTAAACCGCTTATCGGCCCAAAGCAGAAGACCGACGACCCCTAGCATCCACAGCGCCTCATAAAGAAAAGTCGGGTGGAAAGTCGCGAAGCTTTCGTAACCCGCCGGTCGGTGGGCCGCATCGATTTCAAGTGCCCACGGCACGGTTGTCGGGGCTCCAAAGAGTTCTTGGTTAAACCAGTTGCCTAGCCGCCCGATCACCTGCGCTAGGGCGATGCCCGGAGCGATGGCATCGGCAACCGGTGGCAGTAGCACCCCGGCCCGGCGCGCACCGATCAGGGCGCCTAAGGCGCCGAGGGTTACCGCACCCCAGATCCCAAGCCCACCGTCCCAGATGCGAAAGGCCGCACCAAGTCCACGACCGTCGGGTCCGAAGTACAACTGAGCATCGGAGATGACGTGATACAGCCGGCCGCCCACGATGCCAAATGGCACTGCCCAGATTGCGATATCGGTGATCACCTTGGGTTTACCGCCGCGGGCCAGATAGCGCTTATTGCCAAGCCAAACCGCCACGAGGATGCCAACTACGATGAAGAGGGCATAAGCCCGGATCGGAATCGGGCCGAGGGTCCAGACCCCAACCGGTGGGCTTGGGAGAAAAGTCGGCACTAACCCCCCGCCAACGAGGGACCCGATACCTATTTCGCCGCCTCGGCAGCGACGGCGGCCGCAAGGGCTACCGGATCAGCAAGCACCGTATTATCAAGTGGAGTGCCATTTAGGAATCCGGCCGGGGTACCCGGCACATTCAACTTTAGGAAGGTGTCATAACTATTGGCTGCCCAACCGACATAGGTGCGATCCGCTAAACATTGGGTGAAGGTATCAAGCGCCGGACCGGCAATACCCGCATCGGCTGCGAAAGTCAGTAATTGCTCGTCGCTATAACCGTCGCCTTCAATTTCTGGTTGGTTCTTATACACCACATCGTGGTACTCAAGGGTTTTATCAGCATCTACCGCACAACCCCAGGCCGCAACCGCGCGCGTCGAGGCGTCATTGCCAACTCGCAAGTCCAAAAAGGTTGTTGGCCGCCAGACCAATTGAATCTTGCCCTCATCTGCAAGTTGGACGATCCCAGCGCCATTAGTCTCTTCCAGATTTGCACATGATGGGCATTGGAAGTCCTCCCAAATGGTGAGTACCGGCACACCGGTTGCCGAAGCGTTGTAGGGGACGCCGTATTCATTTACGTCTCCGGTCGGGTAAACCCCGGCGGGAATAGCGGCGGCAGGATCAGCCGTGGCTGTCACCAAAGTGCCGGTGGTATCGGTGCTCTTTGCAACCACCGCAATACCGATGATTCCCGCCACTACTACGAGAACCGTGACCGCACCCACAATTCGGATCGCGCGCTCGCGACGCTTCTCGCCAGATTGCGAAGCCGCTCGCGCTGCCGCTGCTGCCTCGCGCCGGTTTTTGCCGCCCTCACTCATCCGCATTGCTCCCTTAAGTTTCGAAAGATCCATTTTTTCATAGTGGTTGCATTTTCCTACTGATTGAATCCCACGGTACGCGACCTCGCCGGCTCACCTTTTAACCCCCTCGGCGAGCTCCCCGGCCAGGGCCCGAACGGCCGAAATTGCGGCGGGTAAATCAGGTGCGGCTCGGATACAGCGGACAAACGCCGATCCCACGATGACCCCGTCGGCGTAGGCCGCCACTTCGTGGGCCTGGCTGCCGGTAGATACCCCTAAGCCGACGGCGATCGGCAATTTAGTGGCCAGCCGGCACCGGGCCACCAACCCCTGGGCGCCAGCACCGACTTCGCTCCGGGCCCCGGTCACCCCCATGGTCGAGGCTGCATAGACAAATCCGGAGGTTTTCTTAACCACCGTCTTAATTCGGTCATCGGTTGACGATGGCGCCACTAGGAAAATCGTGTCGATCGCCCCGGCGGTTGCGGCCAGCCAGGGGCCGGCCTCCTCCCAGGTGAGATCTGGGGTAATGACCCCGTTGCCACCAGCCGCTTTCAGCCGAGTGGCAAACCGCTCCACGCCGTAGCGCTCAATTGGGTTCCAGTAAGACATCACCAAGATCGCGGCCCGATCACCGTCGAGGCGACCGACCACATCCAAAACTACCTCGGTGGTGGTGCCACCGGACAACGCGTGAGCGACGGCGAACTGGATATCCGCACCGTCCATCAACGGATCCGAATAAGGCAGACCGACCTCTATTGCATCCACCCCGGAATCGATCATTGCGTTCATTAGTTCTACTGACGCGTCAGCGGTCGGGAAACCCGCTGGTAGATACCCGATCAATGCCGCACGATTCGTGGATCTGGTCTGGGCGAATACTTCGGCTAGTCGCCGGCTCATCGACCTTCGGCCATTTCGATCCCTGCTGGCGCGCCGATCCCAAACCACCGGGCCGCGGTCGCAACGTCTTTGTCCCCGCGCCCCGACAGATTAACGATAATCAGCGAATCTGGCCCCAATTCGCGCCCCACTCGCATGGCGCCGGCTAGCGCATGGGCGGTCTCAATCGCCGGGATGATGCCTTCGGTGCGACTCAGTAGCGCCAAGGCAGCCATTGCCTCGTCATCATTGACGGCTTCGTATTTCGCGCGCCCGGTGTCATGGAGCCATGAGTGCTCCGGACCAACCCCTGGATAATCCAACCCCGCGCTTATCGAATGTGAGGCAATTGTCTGACCCCAAGTATCTTGCATTACATAGGTGCGAGCACCGTGCAACACACCCGGCGACCCGGCGGCGAAGCGTGCCGCATGGCGTCCGGTCTCTACCCCATCACCACCGGCTTCGTATCCGCGCAATTGCACCGTGGCGTCATCCATGAATCCGCTGAACAAGCCAATTGCGTTTGATCCACCGCCTACACACGCAACTACCGCGTCCGGAAGTCGGCCTTCGGCCGCTTGGATCTGCTCGCGCGCCTCACGACCCACGATCGCCTGAAAATATCGCACCATTTCCGGGAATGGGGCTGGCCCGGTGACGGTACCGAGTACGTAGTGGGTCTTCTCAACCGAAGCCACCCAATCTCGCATAGCTTCATTGATCGCATCTTTTAAGGTGCGACTACCGGCGGTTACCGAGAATACTTCTGCCCCGAGTAATTGCATCCGAACTACATTTAAGGCCTGTCGGCGGGTGTCTTCTTCGCCCATGAAGACAGTGCAGTCCAGCCCGAGCAGGGCCGCAGCCGTTGCCGTAGCCACCCCATGTTGACCGGCACCAGTCTCGGCGATCATCCGGGTCTTGCCCATCCGCTGGGTAAGTAATGCCTGCCCAATCGCGTTATTGATCTTGTGCGAGCCCGTGTGGTTTAGGTCCTCGCGCTTTAAGTAGATTCGGGCTCCCCCACAATGCTCGGCAAACCGATCCGCCTTGGTCAGTGGGCTTGGGCGACCGGTATACGAGACCTCCAACTTTGTAAGTCGGTCGATAAAATCTGGGTCGATAATCGCGGACCGGAATGCGGCGTCCAATTCATCAAGAGCTGCAGTAAGAGCCTCGGGAACGAACCGGCCGCCATAGGGCCCAAAGTGCCCGGCCGAGATCGCGGTCTCATAAGTGGTCAACTTGATCTCACCCTCTACTATGCCGAAGGGCTGGGTGCGCACCGGCCGTGACAAGATCATGGACCGCCGCACGTGGATCTTTGACGGTCACGAGGCTCTCGCCAACCAGCACCGCGTCAGCTCCGGCTTCGGCATAGGCGATGAGGTCGTGCGGGTCGCGCACTCCGGACTCGGCGATCCGGACACATGATTCAGGGATCATCGGGGCCAGCCGGCGAAAAACCGTGCGATCAACTTCAAGGGTCTTAAGGTCTCTCGCATTGACGCCGACGATGACAGCGCCAGCATCCAGGGCCCGCTTCACCTCTAGTTCATCATGCACCTCGACCAGCGCGCTGAGACCCAAACTCTTAGCGCGCTCAACCAAACTTATTAGGGCTGGCTGATCTAGGGCCGCCACTATCAACAGCGCCATATCGGCGCCATAAACCTTTGCTTCCCAAAGCTGATAACTGGACACGATGAAATCCTTGCGCAGTACGGGGACATCCACTGCGGCTCTAACTTCTGCCAGATCAGCCAGGCTGCCGCCGAATCGACGTTCCTCGGTTAAAACGCTTATACAGTGCGCGCCACCGGCTTCATATGCGCAGGCCAATAGCGCGGGGTCCCCAATTTCCGCTATCGTGCCGCGGCTGGGGCTGGCACGTTTCACCTCTGCGATCACGCAAACGTCATCACCCTTAAGAATATTGAAGACATCCGAGGCCGGGCGCATCCTTTGCGCACGTTCCTTCAGATCATCAAGGCAAACGGCGTCCATGCGTTGTGCGAGGTCTTCACGCACGCCCACGAGAATGTCGTCCAGTACGGTCACCTCCTAAGGGTAACCACGGGCAAATTCAGCGCTACTCAGGCCCCCGAAGATAAATATGGGACGAAGTTTCGAATGACCCCAAAAACCAAAATAAGGCCCAGGCTAAAATAAGTTATCCGGTTTCGGCGCTGAAACTGCTGGCGGGTCACCGCGCCGCGATAGCCGCCCCAACTTCGTATCACCCACAGCGCCCAAAGCACGATCGCCGCTGGTACGAGCACCAACAGCAAAAAATTGTTGTCTAGTGCGCCAGAAAAATCACCATGCAATAAATCGTGGGTCCCGCGAAGAATTCCGCATCCTGGGCAATCTATCCCAAAAAGCGCGCGAGTCGGGCAGAGCGGGTAGTGACCGGGCACGTTTGGGTCAACCGCCCACAGGTAGCCGCACCCGACCAAAACCAGTGCCCCGGTACCTAGTGGCGCGAGTAAGCGGCGCACCCGGGGGCGAGAATCTATCGAAGCCGCCTCGACAATGTCATTCGGCGCCAACGCCACTACGGTCACCTGCTCCATGGCCTTAGCCTACGAGAGGAAAGCGCACCATGAAACGGGCACCGCCGCCCGGGGCCCGGCCCGCGGACGCTTGACCACCCAGTCCGGAAGCCATTCGCCCCACCAACGCAAGGCCTAGGCCCGTGCCAACCGGTCGCACCCCACGGTAACGCTCATGGAGCGCCCCGGGTTCAAATGCCACCTCGATATCGCCCGGGGTCAGGCCCGGGCCACCGTCGCGCACTTCAATCACCGCCGATGACCCTTCGGCTCCTAGGATCAACTCGATCAATGAGCCTTCGGGTGAGACGCGAAGTGCATTCTCTGCGAGATTATCGATTACCTGTCGCAACCTGACCGGGTCAACGTGTGCGATTAACGCAAGCGGTGGGGTCTGGCAATCGAACCGCACCCTCTCCCGGGCGCAGCGGTCAGCCCAAACCTTTGCCGCCTCGCGGACCAACTCACCCAGATCAATATCCAGCGGTGTCAGCTGGAAGTTCACGGCGCCTAGTCGGGCTAAATCGAGTAAATCGGAGACCAGTCGATCCAACCTAGTCGCTTCCGCGGTCAAGATGGCACCGGTCCTGGCCACTTCTGCCCCGGGAATCAGCCCATCAGCAAGGGCTTCGCCATAACCTCTTACCGCGGTTAGTGGCGTTCGTAATTCATGCGAAACTGACAACAAGAACTCCCGCTGCCGCCCCTCAGATACCGCTAGCGCCGAACTTAGATGGTTGAGCGCCTCGGAGATATCGGCGATCTCACTCGGTCCTTCCTCAATCAGCAAAACATCGCGGGCACCAGATGCCATCTGATTGGCAGCTTGCCGTGCCGCCCGCAGTGGCCTCGTGAGGCGCTGGGCGGCCCAATACCCGATCGGGATCGAGATCAAAAGGCCTAAAAGCAGTGCGACACCAAAGCGCAGCAACAGGGCTTGTGCTGACCCGCCGACCACTTTTATCGGCAGCTGCAGGACCAAGGCTGTATCACCACTCATCTTGCGGGCTTCGATGAGTACCGGACCGCTCGGCGTCACACCTTCGGTGGAGACAACCGCGCCACCCATCAAACTTTGCATCGAGGCCTCCGACAACCCCGGCGGTGGCACGCTCGATGAGCTCAAAATGTAACCGGAGATTTGCTCCGCGACCAAAGTACGTTCTAACTCCTTGGGTAACAGGGAATCTGAACCTATTCCCAAATCCATCCCTAAGCCCCCGCGGTCAAGGGCCGCAACGGTGATATCAGTCAGCCGACTAAGTCGTTCACGTGATTGCTGCAGAGTTGTCGCATTGATTAACAGATACGAGACAGCTACCGCGACGACTACTACAATCACCGCCACCGAACTAGTTAGAAGCACCGTTCGGGTGATGATGCTCATGCGGGCCCGCCTAGTGGTCACGGCTCGAGCTCCGCGGAGTAGCCCACCCCACGCACGGTGCGAATGGGACTGTGGTCACCAAGCTTGGCTCGTACTTGAGCTACATGCACGTCAACGGTCCTGGTACCAACTATTGCCGCGTAACCCCAGACTTCAGAAAGTAATTGCTCGCGGCTCAACACTTTGCCCTGGTTGGCCATCAGGTGTTCCAGCAGGTCAAACTCCGTAGCCGTTAGCTGTATTTGCGCACCGGCGACGCTGACGCGCCTGGTGACCGGATCAAGCGAAACATCGCCGAGGGTCAAAGGTCCAGTAGCGCTGGCCGCATGGGCCGCACGTCTGACAACGGCTTTCACCCTTGCTGCCACCTCACGGGGGCTAAAGGGTTTTGTGATGTAGTCATCGGCACCTAGCTCTAAACCAACAACCCGATCGACCTCATCATCGCGTGCGGTGCAGAAAAGCACCGGAGTCCAATTACCTTCAGCCCGCAACTGGCGACATATTTCGGTTCCGTCCATCGATGGCAAGCCCACATCGCAAATGATGGCGATCGGGTGCAGGGTGCGGGCAGCCCTAAGTCCGGCTAAGCCATCGGACTCAACCTGGACCCCGAAGCCTTCGCGAGTTAAGTACAGCCGCAAAAGATCTGATATCGCCCGCTCATCCTCAATTACCAGAATTAGGCCTTTGGCCAAATCAGGGCTCATAACACTAAGGGTGCCATGGAAAACCACGCACTCATACTCCGCGCGGCGGCAGCCGGATCAAGGATTCGTCAGGATCTGGTAAATCAGCGTCGGGGAATGGTGCCGAGCCCGGTTTTTTGCATGATCTTTCCGACTACCGCCCCCACGACTACCAACCCCGCGCCGACCCAGAACATCGGCCAGTTACCGAGAATCAAGGCCAAGGTGCCAACCAAGAAGGCAATCGTGATGATGACGACAGTCGTCCAAGCCGCTGGGGTGGACCCGTGATGGCCCTGTTTGTGCTGCGTGGCGCCCGTACTGTGATTGCCCATGACCACATCTAAGCATTAACACCTGGTGCATCGCCCGATGAGGTAGCCAAATCAGATGGTCGGATCTTCCCCGCGGTCAAGGGCATCCCATGCCGTTAGGGACGAGATCGGGCCCGCAGCGCCCGATTGGGCGGTAGCCGTCCGCTCATAACGCCGGTTCAACCCGGGCCAGGTGCGACCGCGCACCAAGATCAAGCCACCAGATGCCAATAACCCGAGCCCACCAACTAGCCCGACGGCCCACCAGGGGGTTCTTGCCCACTGCCCTAGACCCCCAGAATCCGAAGCCCCGCTCACTAGTCGATCGGTTGCTGCGGCTGCTAAAGATGTTTGCGGATCGGCGCCGAATCTAATTGCACTTATCGAGGTAATCAAACCCGCAACCAGCACCACTGCGCCCACCGCTACCCGCCCCCAGCCCCGGGTAGCCAGCAGCCCTGCTAAAGCCGCTAAGCCAACCCAACCCATAACCGCGGCCAGGGCAAAGAGTTCCCGTCCGGTGAAAACAACCTCGGCCTGCGCGTCATTTATTCCTTGGACAAGGGGGGCGGTAGCACTTGCCCATGGCAGGGAAAATCCAGCAATAACGAGCAGACTGGATACCACCAACCCGAGCAATCCCCAGCGGAACGAGTTCACCGCAGTCCGTCGACCGTCCGGCCCGACGCATCGATCAAGGTTTGAGCGAGCGCAACGGCGCGCAAAACCGCAGCCGCTTTGTGACGGCACTCAGCGGCCTCCAACTCGGGCACCGAATCAGCAACGATTCCAGCGCCCGCCTGCACCACCGCTACCCCATCTTTGATAAGTGCGGTCCGAATTGCAATTGCGGTATCGACATTTCCCGCGAAGTCAAAATAACCAACGCAGCCACCATAAAGACCCCTCCGTGTTTGCTCAAGTTCATCGATGATGGCCATCGCGCGGGGCTTAGGTGCACCCGACAATGTTCCGGCAGGAAAGGTCGCGGCTAATGCGTCATAGGCAGTTTGATCAGAACGCAGCTCACCGGTAACAGTTGAAACTAGGTGCATGACATGCGAATAACGCTCAACCTGCATGAAGTCCACCACGGTGACAGAACCTGGGTCGCAGACTCGTCCGATGTCATTGCGCGCGAGATCTACCAGCATCAAATGCTCCGCGCGCTCCTTGGCGTCCGCAAGTAGCTCTTCGCCCAAGGCGACATCAGCCTCTGGTGTAGAACCACGGGCTCTCGTACCCGCTATCGGATGCACCACACATTGCCCATTACTAACTGTTACCAAGGCCTCGGGTGACGAACCGACGATCTCAAAGGCCGTGCGCTCCGACATCTGCCCGGCTTGGTAATCAGGCTGGGAGCGATCATCGTGCGGTAGGCGCAAGAGATACATATAGGGGCTCGGATTACTGGTACGAAGTACACGGTAGACATCTAGTCCGCTGGCCGCGCACGGGGTTTGAAACCGCTGCGAGAGCACGACCTGGAATGCATCGCCCGCCCTAATGTATTCCTTGGCGCGCCCGACCGAAAGGCAAAAATCCTCCTCCGAGGTATTCACTTCGACCACCGGTTCTACGTCCGCATCGTATGTCCAAACCCCCGC
Source organism: Actinomycetes bacterium (assembly GCA_014190275.1). GTDB lineage: Bacteria > Actinomycetota > Actinomycetes > S36-B12 > S36-B12. The sequence goes on from BJGE01000004.1 coordinate 13,370, forward strand.
GGCTGACGCATTACCGAGCGCCGTTTGCATTTGGTCCAACCGCGCCACCGCTTCATCCCAAGCCTCATCTACACGATCATCTGAACCGTCGAAGTTAATCGCATTCGCGATAAGCAGTACCGAGCCATCGGTGTGATCAACAACCGCTAGATCTGTTGCGAACAAGAATGCCAACTCGGGGATTTGCAACTCATCTGGATTACCATCGGGCACCTGCTCCCAACGCCGCACCGTGTCGTAACTGAAATAACCCACTAGCCCACCGGTCAGCGGAGGTAATCCTGGAATCGGCTCAGTGTGCAGCAGCTCAATGGTTTCTCGCAGCACATCAACAGGGTTACCCGCAACCGGTACCCCACGTGGCGCACGCCCCAACCAAGCGGCGACGCCATCGCGCTCGGTAAGCATCGCCGCGCATCGCACACCGATGAATGAGTATCGCGACCAAAGCCGTCCGGGTTCGGCTGATTCCAGCAGGAAGGTGCCGGCACGCTCACCACACAGGGCTCGAAAAAGTCCGACCGCGGTGTGGTCATCCGCCAATAATCTCCGAGTTACCGGAATGACTCGGCGATCCTTGGCTAGAACTCGAAACTCGGGCAGGTCCGGGACAGTTTCACGGCTCATGCTTTGGCACCGCCCCGGCAGCAAAGCAAGAGCGTCGGCCGGTGTGGCAAGCCACACCTAGTTGATCCACCTCGAGCAAGATTGTGTCGCCATCACAGTCCAATTTGATCTCGCGGACAGTTTGGAAATTACCAGATGATTCGCCTTTGACCCACAAGTTGGACCTGCTGCGTGAAAAGTATGTGGCCCGCCCGGTTTCGAGGGTTAGCTCCAGGGCCGCCAGATTCATCCACGCCATCATCAAAACCTCACCGGTATCCCACTGCTGGGCGATCGCGGGTACTAGGCCTTGGTCGTTAAACCGCACACCCGAAACCAGCTCGGCTCGTTCTCGCATACCCATATTGTGCCGGCACGGGTCGAATACACCATGATGAGGTGGTGACGGCCACCGCAACTGCCCATTCTGAACGCCTTGATCTAGCCGCACTGATGCTCACCCTCGGCCCTGCTGCCCCAACCCTGTGCGCAGGCTGGAACGCCGCCGACCTCGCAGCTCACCTGGTGATTCGCGAGTCAAGGCCGGACGCTGCCCTCGGCATCTTGGGCGGACCACTGGCCGGCTGGACCCAACATGTTCAGGAAGCAACCTCGAATTTGCCCTTTGTGGACCTTGTGGCCAAAGTTCGCAACGGACCGCCGACACTGTCAATATTTTCAATACCCGGGGTTGATGGCCTGGCAAACTTGTTCGAGTACTTCGTTCACCACGAGGATTTGCGGCGCGGCCAGGCAAATTGGCGGCCCCGAGAACTACCGCCGGGTTTCTTAGATCTCCTTTGGGGCCGGCTAGCTAAGGGTTCCCGCCTACTTTTTCGCAAGGTGCCGATCGGGGTAGTGCTTGAACGCACGGACAAGGCGACGCCGTCGCGCATAGTCGCGCGCAGGGGCAATCCGGCTGTCACTTTGCGTGGCAGTGCTGGCGAACTTGTCATGCGGTCCTACGGCCGCACCGAAGTTGAATTGGAAGTTGACGGACCTGCTGATGCGGTAGCCGCCTTCAACAGCGCCACCGTGGGCGTCTAGCGCGAAGTTGCCCGAACCGGGAACCCTGAATTTGCTAGAGCCTGCTTAACCTCAGTCACCGTGAACTCACCAAAGTGAAAGACGCTCGCCGCCAATACCGCGTCCGCGCCTGCCCGGACCGCCGGAGCGAAATCAGCGAGTGACCCAGCCCCTCCGCTTGCGATCAGCGGCACGTGGACCTCACCTCTAACACGCGCAATTAGTTCTAAGTCAAATCCGGACTTCGTACCATCCGCGTCCATCGAATTCAGCAAGATCTCACCGGCACCTCGCTTGGTGCCCTCTACCGCCCATTTGATTGCATCAATCCCCGTACTGCGCCGACCTCCGTGGGTCGTGACTTCGAATCCGCTCTCGGTGCTGACACCTGCTGGGCAACGGCGTGCGTCTATCGATAAGACAACGCACTGGGATCCGAAGCGCTCGGCTGCCTCGCTTATTAGGTCCCGGTCGGTGATCGCAGCAGTATTCAAACTGACTTTGTCGGCTCCAGCACGCAGTAGACGATCAAAGTCATCAGGTGACCGGACTCCGCCACCAACGGTCAAGGGAATGAACACGCAATCAGCGGTACGTCGGACCACGTCAAGCATGGTTTTCCGATCCCCACTTGATGCGGTGATATCTAAGAAAACTAATTCATCGGCACCGGCCGTGTCATACCTGGTCGCTAGTTCAGCCGGATCACCAGCATCACGCAGCCCGGTGAAATTAACACCCTTGACAACGCGCCCAGCATCAACATCTAGACAGGGGATGACTCGGATCGCGAGGCTCACGGGCGCGGCGGTCCCCACTCGTACGGGTCGTACCGCGGCTCAATGGCAGCGATCGCCTCCGCCAGGGTGAACGCTCCGTCATAAAGCGCCCGCCCAACAATTGCTCCTTCGATCCCCGTGGGCACCATGTCAACCAACTTGTGCAGATCCTCAAGTTTGGAGATTCCGCCCGACGCGATTACCGGTCGCTTGGTCGCTGCGCAAACATCACGGAGCAGGTGGAAGTTGGGTCCGTGCATGGTGCCGTCCTTGGTCACATCGGTGACTACGTAGCGCGCGCATCCCGCTTGGTCTAGTCGGGCTAGAGCCTCCCAAAGATCGCCACCCTCTTCGGTCCACCCGCGCGCTGACAAAGTCGTGCCCCGCACATCAAGGCCCACAGCTATTTGCTCACCGTATTCAGCGATTACCTTTGCGGTCCAGACCGGATCCTCAAGTGCGGCGGTACCTAAGTTGACCCGCTCGCACCCGGTGGCCAGTGCCGCTTTGAGCGATGAATCGTCACGGATCCCACCGGATAACTCGACTTTCGCATGGTTTCGAATATCGGCGACAACGCGCGCCAACAGCCCCGCGTTATCGCCGGTTCCAAACGCTGCATCGAGATCAACTAGATGGATCCACTTTGCCCCTTGGTTGATCCAAGCCCGAGCAGAATCAAGCGGTGATCCATATTTCGTCTCAGTTCCGGCCTTACCCTGAACTAAACGCACCGCCTGACCCTTGGAGACGTCAACGGCTGGTAACAGGATCAATTGTTTAGACACGCCCCGAACCATACTTTGGGTCCACCATCTGCGGATACGCGGACCATTACCAAGAGTGAAGCCAGTTACGAAGCAGCGCCAAGCCTGCGTCACCTGACTTCTCGGGATGGAATTGAGTGGCAACAAGTGGCCCATTTTCAACGGCTGCCACAAAATCGGCACCGTGAGTCCCCCAGGTAACAGTCGGTGGTTGCCCGGTCTTTTCGTGCCCGGTCAAGTCCTCGGAGACAACACCATAGGAGTGAACGAAATAGAACCGCTCCCCCGCGACCTCCGCGAAAATCTTCGAATCCACCGGAGCGCGCAAAGTGTCCCATCCCATATGCGGCAAAATCGGAGCGGCGAGTTGCTCCACCACTCCGGGCCAGTAGCCAAGACCGGTGACGGCGGTGCCGTGTTCAACCCCTTCGCTAAATAGCACCTGCATGCCAACGCAAATCCCAAGTACCGGCCTACCACCTTTCAATCGCCTATCGATGATTTCATCACCGCGGACCTCGAGGATCCCCCGCATGCAGGCGGCGAAGGCGCCAACTCCCGGTACCACAAGGGCATCGGCATCAAGGGCACTTTCGAAATCGGCCGTGACGGTGACACTTGCACCCACTCGCTCCAGTGCCCGCTGGGCCGACCTCAGGTTTCCTGAGCCGTAATCCAAAAGCACGATGTTCCTAGTTGCCACAGTTCGACGCTATGACTTATTCGCGGTCAAAGTACCTTTGGTCGATGGCACGCCAACCACGCGCGCATCTTTTGCGACCGCGACACGCAAGGAGCGGGCGACCGACTTGAACTGAGCTTCGACCACATGATGTGCATTGCGCCCTGAAATCACCCGCACGTGCAAAGTAATTTTCGCGGTAGCCACGATGGATTCCCAGATGTGCCGGGTTAAAGTGGTGTCATAGGAGCCAATCAGCTCAACGACCTCGGGTTCCTCATGTACCAAGTAGGGACGCCCCGACAGGTCAACGGCCGACTGAACCAAACACTCATCCAGTGGCACGAGAGCGTCGCCGAATCGACAAAGCCCGGCTCGGTCTCCTAATGCCTCATCCAACGCCTGGCCTATCGCCAACGCGGTGTCTTCCACGGTGTGGTGCGCATCAACTTCGAGATCACCTTTGGTGGCAACGATTAAGTCGAAGCCGCCGTGCTTGGCCAACTGCGCTAACATGTGATCGAAGAACGGCACCCCGGTTTCGATGGTGCTCGCGCCAGTGCCATCAAGGTTCAGTTCGACCAGCACCTGGCTTTCCTTGGTGTTCCGCTCCACCCGCGATGTGCGACTCATAATCACCCTTCTTCACCAATCGCGCTCATCAGCGCGACCCTAAACCTATCGTTTTCGGCGGGTGCGCCAATGCTCACACGCAAGTAGCCCTCGGGACCCGTGACGCGAATTAACACCCCTTGATCAAGTAATCGCTGCCAAACCGCCTCTCGATCACCGAATTTACCGAAGAGAATGAAATTTGCATCGCTGCGGGCGACCGCAAAGCCCTGCCCCAGCAGCCAATCCTGCAGGGCATCACGCTCATCTCGAATTGTCGCAACCTGGGCCTGCAAGGACGAGGAGTGCGAAAGGGCGGCTATCGCAACCGCCTGGGTCACCGACGACAGGTGGTAAGGCAGCCGCACCACGCCCAAGGTGTCCACTACCGCAGGATCGGCAACCGCCGCGTAACCCAATCTGGTGCCCGCCATTCCAAAGGCCTTGCTCATCGTGCGGGTGACCACCAAGTTGGCGAACTCTGCCAAGAGTGCCAGTGCGGATGGAGTGCCAACCCGACGAAACTCCGCATACGCCTCATCGACGATCAGCATTGCCCCGCACTGCTGTGCTGCGATGAGGAGTTTCCTGAGATCCGCCACATCAAGTGCGGTACCGGTCGGATTGTTGGGCGCGGTCACGAGAACTAACGAAGGACGGTTATCCGAGATCTGCGCGCAGGCACCTGCTACATCAATCGTGAAGTCTGCGCGCCGGGGAAATGACTTATATGCGGTGAATGTGTCACGGGCATACTCTGGATACATTGAGTAAGTAGGGTCAAAGCTCAACGCTAAACGACCAGGGCCACCAAAGGCCAAAAACAAGTGGTGCATTACCTCATTGGAGCCGTTCGCGGCCCAAATCTGACGCCACGGTACTTCAACACCGGATTCACTGGCCAGATAGTCACCAAGTGCCTGCCTTAAGGCCACCGCGTCGCGCTGTGGATACCTGTTCAACCCTCTGGCAACTAGCTGGACCGAAGCCGTGATCGCCGAGACCACCTCATCGGGAAGCGGGAACGGGTTTTCATTCACATTCAAACAAACCGGGACGTCCAGCTGCGGGGCTCCATATGAAGTCACGCCCTGTAGGTCATCGCGAATCGGTAACTCAAATGCACCCGGCACCTTAATCGGCTCCACACTCGGTGCGAATCCGAATGGCATCACCATGTGCGGGGAGATCCTCTGCTCCCGCCAAAGCAATCACATGACCGGCAACATCCCTAAGCGCAGCCTCGTCATAATCAATTATGTGAATACCCCTGAGGAAAGACTGCACGGATAAGCCCGATGAGTACTTAGCGCTACCGCGAGTGGGCAGCACATGATTAGAGCCAGCGCAATAATCGCCCAGCGAGACCGGCGCCCAGGCACCGACAAATATTGCGCCGGCATTGGTTACCCGCATGGCGATGGCCCGAGCATCGGCGGTTTGAATCTCCAGATGTTCGGCCGCATACGCGTTGACTACTCGCAACCCCGCGTCGATGTCATCCACCAAAACGATGGCACTTTGCTCGCCACTTAGTGCTTCCGTTATCCGCTCCACATGCTTGGTGTTGGCAACTTGTTTAATAACCTCAAGGGCAACAGCATCGGCTAGCGCTTCGGATGGAGTTACGAGCACCGCTGCCGCTAGGACATCATGCTCAGCTTGGCTCAGCAGATCTGCGGCAATATGACGTGGATTGGCGGTGTCGTCAGCCAAAATTGCGATCTCTGTTGGGCCCGCCTCACTATCAATGCCAATTACTCCGCGGAGGGCGCGCTTGGCAGCTGTGACATAAATATTTCCAGGACCCGTGACTAGATCAACCGACTCGCATCGCCCACTTGGCAGATCGACTCCGTAGGCCAACATCGCAATGGCCTGTGCACCGCCAACCGCATAAACCTCGGTAACGCCAAGCAGAGCGCACGCCGCCAAAATCGTTGGGTGCGGCCAGCCACCAAAGTCCTTCTGCGGTGGTGAGACCACTACTAGTGACTTCACGCCAGCCACTTGAGCTGGCACCACATTCATGATGACGCTGCTCGGGTACACGGCGCGGCCACCGGGCACATAAAGCCCGACGCGCTCAACCGGCAACCATCGCTCGGTAACGGTGCCTCCGGTAACGACCACAGACGTGCTATCAGTACGACGTTGATCTAAGTGGGCGCGCCGGGTGCGATCGATGGCCTCTAGCAGGGCGGCCCGCACCGCCGGTTCCAGCCCCGCTTCGGCGCTTTCGATCTGCGCTTTTGGCACCCGAAGGGTTGGGGGTTGGACACCATCAAGCCGGCTGGACCAGCGCAGCACCGCCGCCGCACCCTCCTCGCGAACTTCCCGCAGGATTGGTGCAATCTGCGCCGCCGCATCAGCTACGTCAATGGCGGCACGCGGCAGCGCCAGCCGTGGGTCAATTGTCGAACCTCGAAGGTCGATGCGCCCGATCATGGCCAGCAGTTTACGCTGCCCATGTGCTGACCCTGCTGCCGCTGTTCCCGCTCAACACCTCCTTGGTGCCTGGGCTAGTCCTGCCGCTACACATATTTGAGCCGAGGTACTGCGACCTCGTCGACATGCTGCTCGCAAATCCGGATGAAAATGCCCGAGAATTCGGCATTATTGCGGTACGTGATGGCAGATCACTTGATCATCACGGGGTCGACGCACTTTACGAGATAGGCACCTCGGCTGTGATCCGACAAGCCGATCGATTTGAGGATGGTCGATTCGATATTATGACGGTTGGTTCACGGCGTTTCTTGATCCATGAGGTTAATACCGCCGAGCCACTTGCTACGGCAACTATTGAGTTTTTGGACGAGCCCGTAACTGAAGTCAGTCCACTCGTAATGCAGCAGGCAGCCAAACGATTTACCGCGTACCGAACCATTCTCGGTGGCCGATTTGACGATGGCGATGCCAGTACCGCAGACCTACCCGGGGACCCAACTGTCCTCAGCTATCTCATTACCGCCTCGATGGTGCTGCCGACCGGGGAGCGGCAGAGCTTGCTTGGCGCACCTGATGCCAACTCCCGGCTAACTTTGGCTAGCGAGTTGCTAGCACGCGAAAATGCTCTTATCGCACTTTTGTCAGCCGTACCCGCCATCGACCTGCTGCCTTCGATTGATTATCCAAACTGACCGGGAAATATGACCAAGACCCCTGGGACCGGAAAGCGCAGTGACACGGGCACCCGCGCGCTCCTCACACTTACCGCCGCCGGGATCAATTTCACCGTGCACACTTATGAGCATGACCCAGAGCAGCGGGGTTTCGGTGCCGAGGCCGCGGCAGCACTAGATCTTGACCCCGCCGAGGTATTCAAGACCCTCATTGTGGATGTAGATGGCCTGCCAACCGTTGCCATAGTCCCGGTTAGCGCAATGGTGGACCTAAAGGCGCACGCAGCCTGCTGCGGTGGCCGCAGGGCCGCGCTTGCCGACCACCAAGTGGCCGAGCGAATTACCGGTTATGTCGTGGGGGGGATCAGCCCAATCGGCCAAAAGCGCAAGCTACAAACTGTCTTGGATGAAAGCGCCCTAAAAAAGAGCACCATTTATGTTTCGGGCGGCAAGCGCGGAATGGATATTGGGTTAAGCCCTGCCGACCTGACCAAAATTACCGATGCACTTACCGGACCGATCGCGCGTTTTCCTTAGCCGCACGCCACCAGTCCGAAAAGGTCACCGCGAAAATCACTACTGCCGCGGTAATAGGCCAAACCAAGAGCAATGCCGGCATCGAGACTTTAAGGGGGGCTTGTATTACGGCATCATCCATAGTTGTCGCAACCAACCCGGCAATATCGACCGAGCCAAGCCGGCTGCCGACAAACCACATCAGGACCGACCCGAACCCGCCGGCGATCAGGCTGGCTACCAATACCGACAGTGGGTGCTCACGCCGCATGACTAACAGCCCGATAGTCACGGCGAGCCCGGCAAATAGCGCTAGTACCGCGAAGGACAGGTCAGCAGCCAGATATCCGTCCGGTTGATAGTTCGCTGGATATGCCCCACCGGACCTAACTACCAAAGGCACCCGCGGTGCCAACCGCCACCAAATTACTCCGAGTGCCAGCCCACTAAATACGCCAACGACAGCACCAGCGGTGATGACAGCGGACGTTCGACGCAGGAAGGACATCAGACTCCGGTTAAGTTGGCCTGAATTAATTCAGGCAGGATGGTCCAAGCAGTGCTTTCAGGTCGCCATAAAGTGATGAAGATGGTGTCACCCGAAGTTTGTCATCCAGCCGCAGTACCGTCGTGCTGACTCCGCCCGTTAGGTGCAGGTGCACTTCGGTGGTACCCGGGTGGCCCGCTAGCACCTCTTTAAGTTTATCCACCAAGGGCGGGATACACCTGGTCGCCGGCATAGTAAGACGCATCGGCCCCGAACCTGCCTCACTTAGATCCGGCACGGTGATGCCAATGGCGATAACCCGGACCCCGTCATCTTCACTGCGATCAACACGACCTCTGACCACGATTACTGCATCTTCGACAAGCGAAGTACTTACCGGGAGATAAGTTTGCGGGAAGACCATGATCTCGATCGAGCCTTCAAGATCCTCCAAAGTAATGATCGCCCATGATGAACCTTGCTTGGTGGTCTTGCGTTGCACACTCGTGATTAGCCCACCGATTGTTGCCACACTTGCATCGGCTCTTTCGTCATTGAGCAAGGCTGCGATCGACCGGTCGGTTAACTCAGCGAGGGCCCGTTCGGCACCCTGCAAGGGATGATCAGATACATAAAGTCCGAGCATCTCGCGCTCATGCGCCAGCAGTACGGATTTTTCCCACTCCCCTAGAGAAATCTCCACCTGGGTAACAAGCGCTCCGTCACCTAGGGCTTCAAGGCCCCCGAAGAGATCAAATTGCCCAACAGCTTCAGCGCGCTTGATATCGACCGCGGAATCTACAATCTCTTCATGAACCTGGACCAAGCCTTTGCGGGTATGCCCAAATGAGTCGAAGGCGCCCGCCTTAATGAGGGATTCAACTACCCGCTTATTGCAGACGGCAACTTCAACTTTCGCGATAAAATCATGGAAGTTTTCGAATCTGCCCACCCGACGCCGGGTTGAAATGATGGAGTCCACCACGTTGCCACCAACATTTCGGATCGCCGAAAGCCCGAATCGAATATCCGTGCCCCGGGGAGTGAAATCGAAGTCCGAGTCATTTACATCCGGTGGCAAGACCTTGATGCCCATCCGCCGGCACTCATTCAGGTAGATCGCAGAACGATCCTTATCGTCTTTTACTGAGGTCAACAATGCCGCCATGTACTCAGCAGGATAATTAGCTTTAAGATACGCGGTCCAGTATGAAACCATTCCGTAGCCGGCGGTGTGCGCTTTATTGAATGCGTAGTCAGAAAATGGAACTAGGATTTCCCAGAGCCGCGCGATCGCCTCATCCGAGAAGTTGTTGGCGTGCATGCCGGCCTCAAAAGGAACGAACTCCTTTTTCAGGATTTCCCGTTTCTTCTTACTCATCGCGCGGCGCAACAGATCGGCCTTGCCGAGGGAGTACCCAGCTAATTTCTGGGCGATTGCCATTACCTGTTCTTGATAAACAATCAAGCCGTAGGTATCGCCGAGAATGTCCGCGAGTGGCTCTTCTAACTCCGGGTGGATGGGAACAACTGGCTTACGACCATTCTTGCGATCGGCATAGTCATTATGAGCATTAGCGCCCATCGGGCCGGGGCGATAAAGTGCCAAGACCGCGGAGATGTCCTCGAAACTATCCGGTTGCATCGATCGAAGGAGTGCCCGCATCGGGCCCCCATCGAGTTGGAAAACCCCTAGGGTGTCGCCACGAGCGAGAAGTTCAAAGGTAGCTTCGTTTTCCAAAGTTAAGTCCTCCAGGACCACCAATTCGGATCTATTTGCCTCAATGTATTTGAGGCAGTCATCAAGTACCGTGAGATTTCGGAGCCCCAGGAAATCCATCTTGAGCAGGCCGAGGGCTTCGCAGGCACCCATATCAAACTGCGTGATGATCGCACCATCTTGATCGCGGCGCCAAACCGGAATGACATCCATCAAAGGCTCACGACACAAAATCACTCCGGCGGCATGAACACCTGGTTGCCGCTTCAACCCCTCCAGGCCGCGAGCGGTATCCACTACTCGACGAGCGTCGTTATCCGACTCATACAAAGCTCTAAATTCGGCGGCCTCGCTGTAGCGGGAATCCTTTGGATCGAATACTCCCGCGAGTGAGATGTCTTTGCCCATCACCGCCGGCGGCATCGACTTGGTGATGCGATCACCCAGAGCGTACGGGTAGCCCAAGACCCGGGCACTGTCCTTGATGGCGGCCTTCGCTTTGATGGATCCATAGGTGATGATTTGCGCCACATGGGCTTCACCGTATTTGTCCGTGGCGTAACGGATCATGTCTGAGCGTCTGCGCTCATCGAAGTCAATGTCAATATCGGGCATCGATATTCGCTCCGGGTTCAAAAAGCGTTCGAACAGCAACCCGTGGCGAATCGGATCAAGATCGGTGATACCAAGGGCGTAAGCAAGCATCGAACCTGCTGCTGAGCCCCGGCCGGGGCCGACCCGAATCGCATTCGACTTGGCATATTGCACCAGGTCGGCCACCACCAAGAAGTAGCCGGGAAAACCCATCTGACAGATAACGTCGACCTCGTAGGCGGCTTGGGTCCGGACATTTTCTGGGATGGTCGCACCAAAACGTCGGTGCAGGCCGATTTCAACCTCTTTAACCAGCCAAGACTCCTCAGACTCACCCGGCGGCACCGGGGATTGCGGCATTAAATTGGCGCCTTCGGCGAACTCAATATTGCACCGCTCCGCGATCAGCAAGGTGTTATCGCAGGCCTCGGGGATCTCGCTCCAAAGGGCGCGCATCTCCTGCGAACTTTTTAGATAAAACTCCTGGGCATTGAACCTAAAACGCTTCGGATCGTCAAGGGTTGTCCGGGTTCCGATGCAAAGCAGCACATCATGGGTTGCCGCATCGGTTGCGTGCACATAATGAAGGTCATTGGTTGCCACGATGGGTAGCGCCAGCGTGCGCGCTATCCGCAGGAGATCCTCTCGGAACCGTTGTTCAATATCGAGTCCGTGCTCCATGACCTCGCAAAAGTAATTTCCGGCCCCCAAGATATCGCGGAAGTCTGCGGCGGCCGCTAAAGCTTTTTCGTATTGGCCGGCTTGCAGCCACCGATTGACCTCACCACTTGGACACCCAGTGGTGCCGATTAGCCCGGTGCCGTATCTCTGGAGGAGCTCACGATCAAAGCGCGGCTTGTGGTAATAACCCTCAAGGCTCGCGAGGGATGAAAGTCGAAAAAGATTGTGCATACCCGCGGTATTTTCGGCCCAAAGGGTCATGTGGGTGTAGCTAAATTTGCCACGACCCGCGGTGGGATCCTCCGGCGTGCCCTCATCAAACCCACCACCGAAATCAAATGGCCGCCGCTCGAATCGCCCCTGTGGCGCGTAGTAACCCTCTAGCCCGATGATGGGCTTGATCCCGTGTTCTCGCGCAGTCTTGTAGAAATCGTAGGCCCCGTAGAGATTGCCGTGATCGGTCATGGCGATTGCCGGCATCTTCAACTTGACCGCTTCGTACATCAAATCACCAAGTCGCGCCGCACCGTCCAGCATTGAGAATTCAGTGTGCACATGTAAATGTACAAACGGATCCTCAGTCATTAACCCACCTTAACTTTCCGGTCATGTGCCTTCTTGCAGGCGCTCCAAAGCCACCTTCAGATCAGTCGGATATTCGCTTTCAACGCAAATCCACTCCCCGCTGCCGGGGTGCTCGAACCCCAACCGCACCGCGTGCAACCACTGTCGCTTCAACCCCAACTTTGCGGCAAGTACCGGATCAGCACCATAGGTCAGATCACCAATACATGGGTGCCTCATGGCTGCGGTGTGGACGCGGATTTGGTGGGTTCGCCCAGTTTCTAGGTGAATCTCCACCAAGGAACCGTGCGAAAACGCCTCCAGGGTTTCGTAATGCGTGATGCTCGGCTTACCGCCGCTGACCACCGCGAACCGATAATCTTGGGCCGGGTGCCGATCAATCGGCGCGTCAATGGTGCCCCGTAACGGGTCAAGTAGTCCTTGAACAACGCCGTGATACATCTTGTCAACAGTGCGATCCTTGAATTGGCGCTTAAGGCTTGCGTAGGCCCGCTCGCTCTTAGCAACCATCATGACGCCGGATGTTCCGACATCTAGCCGGTGCACCACGCCCTGCCGCTCCGCCGCCCCCGATGTTGCGATCCGGTGCCCGGCGGCGGCTAGGCCGCCGATTACCGTTGGGCCCGTCCATCCCGGGCTTGGATGGGCGGCGACTCCCACCGGCTTATCGACGACCACCACCTCGTCATCTTCAAAAAGCACAGCTATCGGCACCGGGTCAGCCATGGCTTCGCGAATACCGCCCGCACCGGTGGAAACCTGACCAGTGAGTAATTCCGTATCGATTTGGAACGTGGCTCCCGGCTGCAGTCGATCACCCTTTGTCACCGGTCGACCGTCGACGAGCACCCCACCATTACCCACTAATTCCCCGGCACGCGCCCGAGACAGGCCGAGTAGCCGCATCAAGGCTAGGTCTACGCGCTCACCGGCTAAGCCCTCGGGTACTGGGACTTGACGGGAATTCATTGGCCAGGTCTCATTTATCGACAACGGCGGGTGCGGCCGCCCCCTTGTAGTTCACGCCGAAAAAGGTGAGCGCAACCATCAAGATCGCCGAACCCACAACACACATGTCCGCCACATTAAACACCGGCCAATAGGGCAGTTGAATGAAGTCCACCACATATCCCCGACCCACCCCCGGCGCCCGGGTCAGCCGGTCAATTAGATTACCGATGGCACCGCCCAGTAGGCCCCCTAAGGCCACCGCCCACCAGATACTGCCAAGACGAGTCGCGGTCCGAATGATCACGATGATTACCGTGAGCGCGATCAATGAGAAGATCCAGGTGACACCGGTACCGAGACTGAAAGCCGCTCCGGTATTTTCCGTGTAAATCAACCTCAGCCAAGAACCCACAAGGTTGATCGGGCCCTCGCCACCGGACACCATGCGTGGACGCATAGTGCTTACCGCCCAGCTTTTGGTCCACTGATCCAGAGCGATCACAGCTACCGCCACTATGGCGACAACAATCATGCTCTTCGAGCGAATATTGCGCGAAGTCACGCCCCCACTCTACGGGGGCCACACCCGCGCGTCCGCATCGTGCCAGCGCCCCGGTTAGTAGCGCTCTTCGGCCTGTTTACACACTAAACACAAAGTTGCCCGCGGGAACGCCTGCAGGCGGTATTTGCCGATGGGTTTGCCACACGATTCACACGCCCCATAGGTACCGTCATCAATCCGGGCAAGGGCATGGTGTAGCTGCAGCAGCATGTCGCGCGCATTATTGGCCAGCGACATCCCATGCTCGCGCTCAAATGCCTTGCTGCCCGCATCGGCTTGGTCATCGCCGGCACCGTCACCGGAATCTAGGATCAGGGCAACGAGCCCTTCTTCGGCCGACACAATTTCCTCTTCTAGCCGAATTACCTCTACATCCAATTCGGCGCGCACCTGTCGCAGCTCCGCCGCCGTCCACGGGGTTTCATCCTCACGGACCACCGGACGCTTCTTCTCCACCGGCTTCTTCACCGGCTGCTTCTGGCCGGCTACCGGCTGCTTAACCGGGGCGGCCTTTTTTACCGGTTTTTTAGCCGGCGCGGCCTTCTTAACCGGTTTTTTAGCCGGGACGGCCTTTTTAACCGGTTTTTTAACCGGTTTTTTGACCGGGGCAGACTTTTTAACCTGTTTTTTAGCCGGCGCGGCCTTCTTCGCTGCCACCACTACCCCTCCTTGCAAACCTTGACCGAGCCGGACTATAGATGGCCAAGCCCCAGATTCAACCGCACCGCGCCGCAGCGGGCCACCCGAGCCATGAATCAGGCCGATATCCTGCCTACTCGAGTAACAGCCAACCGGGAAAGGACCCACATGTACCGGCCCGTCCCAGCGCAGGTTGACCTACCTGCCCTGGAGCACGAGGTACTTACCGGGTGGGAGGAGGAAGGCATTTTTGCCGCTTCGGTGGCCCAAAGCCAAGGCCGGCCGCCTTGGGTCTTTTACGAGGGACCACCAACCGCCAACGGCACGCCCGGTACCCACCATGTCGAAGCCCGAGTCTTCAAAGACGTCTTCCCGCGCTACCGGACCATGAAGGGTTACCACGTCCAACGCCAAGCCGGCTGGGATTGCCATGGCCTGCCCGTTGAGCTGTTCGTCGAAAAGGAGCTCGGCTTCACGGGCAAGCAAGATATCGAGGCTTATGGGGTGGCTGAATTCAATGCCCGCTGCCGCGAATCGGTGCTAAGGCATGTCGATGAATTCACCGAGATGACCAGGCGAATGGGCTATTGGGTCGACACCGATGCGGCCTATTGGACAATGGATCCAAATTACATTCAGAGCGTCTGGTGGTCACTTAAGCAGATTTTCGAAAAGGGTCTGCTGGTTCAAGACCACCGCGTTGCACCGTATTGCCCTCGCTGCGGTACGGGGTTATCCGATCATGAACTCGCCCAAGGCTACGAAAGTGTCATAGACCCATCGGTGTATGTCCGGTTCCCGGTAACAGATAGTGACTTTCTTGTACGTTTTCCCGGTGCTGCATTGTTGGTCTGGACCACCACCCCTTGGACCTTGGTTTCCAATACCGCCGTTGCGGTAAAGCCCACCGCCGAGTACGCCGTGGTGGCAACAGCGGATGGTGAAACCCTCGTGGTAGCAGCCGCACTGATCAATCAAATCTTCGCCGAACCGGTAACCGTGTTGGCCACCATGTCCGGCACCGAACTTGAACGTCTTTCCTATCAACGCCCATTCGAATATGTCGAAATCCCCGACGCGCATTACGTAGTTTTGGCCGATTACGTAACCACCGAGGATGGCACGGGCCTGGTGCATCAAGCGCCCGCTTTTGGTGCCGACGACCTAATTACCTGTCGCGCTTATGGGTTACCCGTGGTGAATCCGGTGCTGCCGGATGGTCACTTCGCCCCCGACGTGCCCGTAGTCGGCGGTCAGTTTTTCAAAAAAGCCGATGCCGTACTAATCAAGACTTTGAAGGAAACCGGCTTGATGTTCAAGCACGATGATTACGAACATTCGTACCCACACTGCTGGCGCTGCCACACGCCATTGATCTATTACGCACAGCCCTCTTGGTATATCCGCACCACCGCCATTAAAGATCAACTACTTGCCCAAAATGAGCAAACCAATTGGTTTCCCGAGGGCATCAAGTGGGGCCGCTATGGCGACTGGTTGAATAACAACGTTGACTGGGCTCTATCGCGCAACCGCTACTGGGGCACCCCGCTGCCAATTTGGCGTTGCCCGGATGGGCACCTCACCGCGGTAGCCTCGATGGCTGAACTCGGTGAACTAGCTGGTAAGGATGTCAGCTCGGTTGACCCGCACCGACCCTATGTTGACTACATCACCATGCCCTGCCCGACCTGTGGGCTCATTTCGCATCGGGTACCCGAAGTTATCGACTGCTGGTACGACTCTGGGGCAATGCCATTTGCCGCGGTCGGCTATCCGCTCCAAAACACTGAAGGTTTCCAAGAGCAATATCCGGCCGACTTCATCTGCGAGGCAATCGATCAAACCCGCGGCTGGTTCTACACGCTGATGGCCATCGGGACCTTAGTTTTCGAGGAGTCGTCCTATAAGAATGTCGTTTGCCTCGGCCACATTCTCGACGAAGACGGTCGCAAGATGTCAAAGCATCTAGGTAATGTCCTTGAGCCGATCGGTTTGATGAATGAGCATGGCGCCGACGCCGTGCGCTGGTTCATGCTGGCTAGTGGCTCACCTTGGCAGGCACGCCGTGTTGGTCACGCCGCAATTGGCGACGTGGTGCGCAAAACCTTACTGACCTACTGGAACACCGTTTCCTTTCTCTCCCTTTATGCCCGACTTTCCGATTGGGAGCCGGCCGCCCCCGCCCCCGAGCCAAACCAGCGCCCCGTCATTGACCGTTGGGTACTGTCTGAAGCCAACCGACTAGCACGCGATGTCGATGCGGCCCTGGAAGCATTTGACACGCAGCGCGCCGGGCGCCTGTTGTCGACGTTCATCGACAATCTTTCGAATTGGTATGTGCGCAGATCTCGACGTCGCTTTTGGGACGGCGACCCCGCCGCACTGGCAACATTGCATGAGGCGTTACACACCACCACCTTGTGCCTCGCCCCGTTCACCCCATTCATCACCGAACGGGTGTGGCAGGACCTCTACCGCGCCACCGACCCCACTGCACCAAAATCGGTGCATCTGGCAAGTTGGCCAGCAGTCAATGCAAACCTTATTGATGAGCGCCTGGGTGCAGATATGGCTTTGGTCCGACGCATTGTTGAGCTAGGTCGCGCTGCTCGCGCATCAAGTGGAGTGCGCACCCGGCAACCACTGGGGCGGGCACTCGTGTCGGCCAACGGGTGGTTAGAACTCGCACCAGAGTTACGCGAGCAAGTTTGTGAGGAGCTCAATATCAGCACGGTCGAATCCCTAGATGACGGCGGCGCGGGCTTCGTCGACACGACCCTAAAAGCCAACTTTCGTTCCCTGGGGCAACGCTTCGGCAAGCAAACTCCGGCCATCGCGGCAGCCATCAGTGCTGCCAACCCTGCTGACATGATCGCAGCCATCCGGGTGGATGGAGCGCTCACCTTGGCGGTCGCCGGTGTCGGCGCGGTTAGTGTCACTGAAGCAGACTTGGTCATTACCGAGACCCCACGCGAAGGTTGGGCCGTAGCCGCCGATGCCGGTGAGAGCATCGCCCTGGACCTCACCATTACGGATGAATTGCGTCGAGCCGGATTGGCCCGCGAGATCGTCCGTGCCATTCAAGAGGCCCGCAAGAATGCCGGCCTTGATGTCGCGGACCGAATTAATGTCTGTTGGTCAAGTACCGATGGCGATGTGCTTGCGACCATGGCCGAGCATGGCCTGCTTATTAGCGCCGAAGTACTCGCCCCTGCACTGACCCAGGTTGCGAACGACTGGCCCGAAAGTGCTAACACATCGGTTAATGTGCCTGAGACAGAACTAGAACTACGATTCAGCCGCGTCTAACCGCGCGAGTTCAGCGATCTGCGCCTCGAGTCGAGTGCGTAGGTCGGCGCGGATACCCTGCACCTGTTTGTTCGCGGCCCCAATTATTTCATCGGCGGTGGCCTGCGCGATTGCCAAGACGGTGGCAGCGTCGCCGGTAAATAAACTTTTGTCCGGTCGGACAATCTCAACGGTGTCCTGGCGGGTTTCCGGTGCATTCATGATCCGTACCCGATCACCAGTCGCCGCCAACTCCAGATCAGCCGCGCGCAACCGGAGTTGCAATTGCGCATACTGGGTCCGCAGAACCGCAGCTTCATCCCGTGACTTTTGAAGGTCTGCGGTCAGGGTGGCAATATCCGACTCCACGATATCAAGGAACGCGTCAACTTCGTCCACGTCGTACCCGGCACGGACCCTAGTTGTCGCGAATTGGGTGGCGCGCACGTCGGCTGGGGTCAGGGCCATCCAAGCCTCCTCATCAGAGCATCAACTAGTCACCCATAAAAGATCGGCTAAATCATCAAAGCAAAATTGATCAATACCTGAAGCAGAATCAAAATGATCAAGAAAGCCAGGTCGAGCTGGACGGCGCCAAGTCGCAAGGGTGGTATTACTCGGCGAAGTACGCGAAGTGGTGGATCCGTGACCGTGTAAATGGCCTCAGCGAGCAGCAGGATCGGGCCGCGAGGTCGCCAAGAGCGGGCGAATGACTGCACTAGGTCAAATACGATTCGCACGATAAAGAGCAGCCAGTAGATCCAGAGGACCGTAGCGAGCAGCTGTCCGATGCCGCTCATGTTGTTACTCCCCGAATAGTTGCGGACATACAGACGATCTAACTCTGATTGAAGAACCCATCCTGCGCTAGTTGCTGCCGCGCGGCCTCTCCAACATCAACATTTACCGGCGAGAGCAAGAATACCTTGTTCGTAACCCGCTCAATCGCACCACGTTGACCAAATACCAGCCCGGCCGCGAAATCGATAATGCGCTTGGCGTCACTATCATCAAGCTCGGAGAGATTCATGATCACCGGGACACCCTCGCGGTACTCCTCGCCAATGCGGCGGGCATCGTTGTAGCTGCGCGGGTGAATTGTCTCGATCCGACTGATATCGGCCACCGCTGGGGCGGCTGGCCTGCGCGTTGCCGGCTCATCGTCACCGCGGAAAGTGCGAACGGCTCGCGGTTGTGACACCGAACGCACATTTTTCTCAGAGGTGCGCTCGTCCGGGTAGTCGTCATATCCCCTGCGATCGCCAGCTCGGGTTTCGCGGGTACGCACATCGCGGCGCACATCGTCGTAATCGTCGTACTCCGCTACCCCCGGGTCCTCAACTAAACCTAGGTAGACGGCCATCTTGCGCATCGCGCCAGCCACGTCGTCCTCCACCTCATTTTCGGACTAACTAACCCTTGACCTTACGGCAGTTAGGGCCGGTTCCCCAGTACTGCGCCGCCAAGGCGCACCTGTGTCGCGCCATAGGCGATGGCCACTTCTAGATCACCACTCATCCCGGCCGAGATCTGATTGGCACCCGGCGCCAGCCCTCTAACCAGCTCCGCCACCTGGGCCAGCCGACTAAATGCCGCCTCCGGCTCCCCGACTAATGGCGCAACCCCCATTACTCCGCAAAGGTCAAGCTGGTTAAGTCCAAGCACCTGCTCGACCAACGCCAGGACACCTGCCGGGTCGGCACCACCGCGGCCACTTTGCACGGGGATATCCAGTGCCACTTGGACCATGACCGTCAAACGCCGTCCCAGCCGTGCCGCGGCACCGTCGAGGGCTACGGCTAATTCGAGGCGATCCACCGTTTGGACAACATCGGCCCACTGGAGCACCGAATTGACTTTATTGCGCTGTAGTTGCCCGATCAAATGCCACTGCAGTGGCAACTGCGCGCCTGCTGCCCACTTGGCTTTCGCCTCCTGATCGCGATTTTCGCCAACTTCTCGCACTCCCAATTCGGCCAGCAGTTGCACATCGCTGGCTGGGAAAGTTTTAGTCACCACGATCAACCGCACCCCGGATCGGTCCCGGCCAACAGCCGCGCAAGCACTGTCAATGCGGGCATTGACCACCGCGAGATTCTCAGCCACCTGCACCCTGCGGTCTTGGCTCATAGTCGCACCAGCATGCCCTGCCGACCGGTGACGCCATCACGGCGGTAGGAGAACAGTCCGGCGGTGTGTGCGGTGCAGCCCGCCAAGGTTTGGACTTTTCTAGGACTAACTCCGGCAGCCGCAAGTTGGGCACGCACCCCTGCGCCAACGTCTAGACAGGGCACCTCCGAATCGGGGCAGGCGGCAGCCGAAATTACCGCTGGTAACCCCGCCCGGACTTCGAGTACCCGCTCCGGTGGCACCGGGTAACACTTGACACAAATTGAGGGCCCGATTACGGCCTGCAACTGATCAGCGCCAAGTAAGCGCATCTGCTCTACCGCCGCCGGAACTACTCCTGCGGTTAGGCCACGCCAACCGCAATGCACCGCGCCAACGACTTGATTGACTACATCGGCCAGCACTAAGGGGACGCAATCGGCCGCAAGAACCACCAGGCCTACCCCCGGTGACTTTGTCACCAGCGCATCGAATCCCGGCACAACGTCTGGCACCGGTCCGCCTCGCTCCACAATTAACACTTGCGCCCCGTGCACACCCTTCATCAGTACCAAGTTGGTGGTGGCTAAGCCAATGCTCGTCGCCGCAATCTGTAAATTGCGCTCGACATCTTCGGGCGCATCTCCGACATAAGACGCCAGATTGAGTTCATCAAACGGTGGCCGGCTATGCCCACCTAAACGACCGGTGGCCGCCCAGATTGCTGAGCGGCCACCGGGTGCCACCGAGCCAAGTTGGCCTGTGACAATTTTCATTTGGTTTAGTTACTTGAGGAAGTCAGGCACGTCAAGGCCGTCATCGGCCTCATCGAAAATGACCGTGCGCGGTTGCTGCACCGGCCGGGCGGGTGGTGAAGTGACGACCGGTATTTCACCGGTCAATGCCGGCATGGATCCGGTATCGACACCGCGACGGGTCGCAGCCGCAGCTCCCTTTCGCGCCGGTGGCTCACCTCCGTCGAAACCAGCGGCGATGACGGTGACTCGCACCTCATCACCCAAGGTGTCATCGATAACGGCACCGAAAATAATATTGGCATCTGGATGTGCGGCATCACTTACCAATCGGGCCGCCTCATTTATCTCAAACAGGCCCAAATCGCTGCCCCCAGAAATTGACAGCAGTACCCCGTGGGCGCCGTCTATGCCAGCTTCCAGCAATGGACTTGAGATGGCTTTCTCCGCCGCCTCAACCGCACGATCTTCACCGCGGGCCGAGCCGATGCCCATGAGCGCCGAACCGGCCCCATGCATGACGCTCTTTACGTCAGCAAAGTCAAGGTTGATCAAGCCCGGGGTGGTGATCAGATCAGTGATACCGGAAACACCTTGAAGCAGGACATGATCAGCTTGTCGGAAAGCATCGATCACACTGATGTTGCGATCAGATAGCGACAGCAGCCGGTCATTAGGAATCACGATCAAGGTGTCGACCTCAGCGCGCAAGCTTTCAATACCGGTCTCGGCCTGGGCTTGACGGCGCCGACCTTCGAAGCCAAATGGGCGCGTGACCACACCGATGGTTAAAGCGCCAAGGGACCTAGCGATCCGAGCCACGATTGGTGCCCCGCCCGTTCCGGTACCACCGCCTTCGCCAGCGGTAACGAAGACCATGTCAGAGCCTTTGAGAACTTCTTCGATCTCTTGGATGTGATCCTCAGCGGCCTTCTTGCCTACTTCGGGGTCAGCACCCGCACCGAGGCCTCGGGTTAGTTCACGGCCGATATCGAGTTTGACGTCGGCGTCGCTCATCAGCAGTGCTTGCGCATCGGTGTTGATGGCAATGAACTCAACGCCCTTTAATCCAACCTCAATCATGCGGTTAACCGCGTTCACCCCGCCGCCGCCAATACCAACGACCTTGATCACTGCCAAATAGTTATGTGGAGCCGCCACGGCGTCTCTTCCCTTCAGTCATGTTCAAGGTGGTCACCCCGAACGCTGCCTTCCCCAACCTAAGTCTCAACCTTTAGTTCAGGGTGAGTATTTGGTCTACCTGCAACCGGCGGGAGGGTAGGGGGTGGGACGGGTGTTGCGCAAGGTGGGGGGGTGATTTTTTTTCCAACGGCCCCAAATACTTGGAAAACCAGCAGCATTACCGGTATTTCGACACCACGCCGGGTTCAACTGGAGTTGCGGGTCTTTTCTTGCTGGGTGGTCGGCAGTTCCGGAGCCGAAACGTCATAAACCTCGGCCCGGCGTTGCAGCAATGCGGCAAGTACCTGGGCCTTTCGCTCACCTTGCTCCGCGCTCCCCCAACGCACCTTGGAACCGGACTTAAGTTCGAGGACCACATCATCACGAGTGCTCGCCGAGACCCCTACTACTTTGCTCAGGAGCCCAGGCGGTAGGCCCTGCCACACGGTTACTGCTGCGACCAAGCCGACCCCATCGGCCTCGATAATCGGCAGGTTACTAGCTAACTGCACCGGTGCATCAAATGCGACCCCACCGGCATCAACCCCGCGGCCGGTGCCTTTTTGGGTGGCAATGGCGACGCGGGATTCCACCGCCAAGATGACCTCATTAGGCCAACCTCGGCGCACCTCAACCGCACCCACCCACGGCAAGGCCATGATGGCCGCTGTTGCGCCATCGGCATCCAATTGGGCCAGCGGCACCCCCAGGGGGACCGCAGCACTAGCTAGTACCGATGCTGCCGGGCTGCCGGTGACCCCGATGACCCGAACATCACGCACCGCAAAAACCGAGGAAAACCAAACCAACCAAATCACTGCGGTTGCCAAGAGCGCCAACAAGATAAGGATAAGACCGCGTAAGCGGCGGCGCGGCTTACCAACGCGCGGTGGGGTAGCTAGCGGAATTACCGGTGCGCTCATCCCCGCTCCCGCAAAATATCCAAGATCTCCAGCGCAATAAGTCCGATATCACCGGCACCCAAAGTCAAGATCACGTCACCCGGCTGCGCGCGATCAGCTAGTTGGCCAGCCACCGCGGACCAAGATGGTTCAAAGACCACATGCGTTGGGTCCAGCGGCACCTGGGCTGCCATGGCCAGGCCACTGACCCCTGGAATCGGGGTTTCACCAGGTGCGAAAACCTCGAGTACGACAACTTCGTCGGCCAAGCCCAGCGCTGCGCCAAACTCCGTCAAGTACATCGCCGTGCGGTAGAAGTGGTGGGCTTGAAACGCCACAATGAGGCGGCCGGCGCCAACAACATCTCGGGCGGCGGCCAAGGTTGCCGCGATCTCGGTGGGATGGTGGGCGTAGTCATCAAATACCCGGACCCCGCCGACTTCACCCTTGAAATCAAATCGACGCCGAGTGCCGCTGAACTCACCTAGGCCCGCCTGCACCAAGGGTGGGTCAAAGCCAAGCCCCACCGCCATGACATAGGCGGCCGTGGCGTTTAGTGCATTGTGTCGACCCGGCACCTGCAACTGGATCTGGCCCACCACTTGGCCGCAGAACTCAATATTGAAGTGCCAGCCCCTCCCGACGAGTTTTGCCCCCGTCAATCGGTATTCGGCGTCCGCCGACTCACCGTAGGTGCGCACATCAACACCCATCGCTTGCGCCTGCGCCGTCAGTCGGGCGCCGCCGGCGTCATCGATACACACGACGATAAAGCCAGAGCGGGTGCTCACCTGCATTGCGAATTCAACAAAAGCTTGCTCGATAGCCTCGAAATCACCCCAGTAGTTCAAGTGGTCGGCTTCCACATTTGTCACGATAGCCGCGGTGGGACCAAGTTTTAGGAAGGTACCGTCACTCTCATCGGCCTCAACAACGAAAATATCACCGCTGCCAAGATGGGCATTTGAACCAGTTTCGTTCAGTTCACTACCGATTGCGAATGATGGATCCGCGCCACAGTGCTGCAGCGCAACGGTCAGCATTGAGGTGGTAGTGGTCTTGCCGTGTGCACCTGATACCGCCACGGTTCGGCTCCCACGCATCACAAATGCGAGCGCATCGGATCGGGTGAGCACCCTGATACCCTGCTGGGCAGCCGCCATGCGCTCTGGATTATCCGCAGAGATAGCAGTTGAATACACAAGGGTGTCGATCCCCACGATCAATCCTGCGTCGTGGCCAACATGGGTCTTCACGCCGATTACTTCAAGTGCCTGTAGGCGTCGCGAATCCTTGGCGTCGCTGCCAGAAACGTCGATACCTTGCGCCACCATAATGCGGGCGATGCCTGACATCCCAGCACCACCGATACCGACTATGTGCACCCGGCCAAGATCGGTTGGACTTTGCCCCGTCATGATGAAGTGCCTTTTATGCGTGTCATGGCTACCGCCGAGATTACCTCCGCAAATTGTCGACCAGCATCACGCTCACCCATACCCGCTACCGCAGCACCCATGGTGGCTAGTTTGCCCCGGTCAAGAATTAGCGGCGGAACGGTTTGAATCAGCCATTCCGCTGTGCAATCACCGTCGGCAACATAAAGACCACCACCTGCTTCGACCAGCGGCAAGGCGTTAAGGCGCTGCTCGCCATTTCCGACAGGCAGCGGAACATATATCGCAGGTAAACCAACCGCCGCGAGCTCCGCGCAGGTCATCGCGCCGGCGCGAGTAATGGCCAGATCAGCGGCGGCGTAAGCAAGTTCCATCTGGGCTATATATGCCAAAGGCACATAACCAGGCTGGCTGTTGGGTGCCACGTTCTTCGAACCGTAGGAGTGCAGCACCGAAATCCCGGCACCGAGCAGCTCCGGTAGCGCCCCCGCGATCGTGGCATTTAGATGCTGAGCCCCCTGGGATCCACCTAATACTAGGAGCACCGGTTTATCACTGGGAAGACCAAAACTCGCCAAGGCCGCCAAGCGTGCATCACTTCGCTGCAATCGCGCGATGCCCGGCCGCAAGGGCAAGCCCATTACCGTGCCACCCTTTATCGCTCCCGGGACACAGACGTAGACCAGTGAGGTGAACCTCGCTGCCACCTTATTGGCTAAGCCAGCTTTGGCATTGGCTTCATGAATCACAACCGGAATGCGAAGTTCCCGGGCCGCTAGGTAAGTGGGGAGCGCAGCATAACCTCCAAAACCAACAACCACATCGGCTTTTACTTCCCGTAACTGCTCTTTCGCTCGTTTCTTAGCAGCACGCTGCCTTGGACAAACCAGTAACAGATCAATTGAGGGGCGCCTTGGCATCGGAGCGGCGGGCACGCTGAGCAGTGGGTAGCCACGAGCAGGCACCAGTGTGGTTTCAAGTCCGCGATCACCACCGATCACCGTTATGCGCGTCTGCGGATCGAGGGCGATCAACTCATCTGCAAGATTAAGGGCCGGTTCTACATGACCGGCTGTGCCACCGGCGGCGAGCACGACACTAGGTGGGCGCGCAGACATCGACTATCTTCGTCGCAGTGAAATTGCCGTCGACTTGCGACGCAGCGCGGTTCGGGCTGCCGGTTCTTGACGGGCGAAGGCAAGAAGCATCCCAACCGCGGCCAAAATCGGAAGGAGTGATGACCCACCGTAGGAAACAAGTGGTAGCGGCACTCCCGTGATAGGCAGTAGACCAAGGACCGCACCAATATTCAAAATCGCCTGCAGCAAGATCCACGAGCCAACACCCGCCGCGGCCACGCGTACAAAAGTCTCGTTGGTGCTCTTACTGAGTCGGAAGATCGCGAAAGCCAAAATCCCAAACAGCCCAAGCACCGCCAAGGTGCCAACCAACCCAAGTTCTTCGCCGATGACCGGAAAAATGAAGTCGGTGTGGGCCTCAGGTAAAGATCCCCACTTCTCCCGACTCGCTCCTAGGCCAACTCCCCAGAAGCCACCCGTTCCCAACGCGTACTGGCCTTGGGTGACCTGCCAGTCGACCCCTAAGCGATCATTACCCGGGTTCAACCAAGCCGCGAACCTGTCCATTCGATAGGGCGCTGCAATGGTGAGCAGCCAAATACCCCCGGCTCCCAGACCGGCTAGAAGCACAAATAGACGCAGCGGCGCACCTACTGCAAAAAGCATCCCGCAGGTTATTGCCGCCAGCATGAACGCATTACCGAAATCACCTTCCAAAAGCACCAACACCATCATCAGCCCGGCTACCGGAAGCAACGGAATCAGCAGGTGCTTCCAACTATTGAGTAAGTGGCTTTTGCGGGTTAGTAGATCAGCGCCCCAAACGATGAGTGCAAACTTCGCAAACTCACTCGGTTGGAGCCGAAATGGCCCAAATAATTCAATCCAGTTGCGTTGCCCGGAAACCTCAACGCCAACAATTAAGACCGCGATCAGAAGCCCCAATGACACGGCGAGTAGGTACCAACAAATAGCTCGCCAGAATTGGATGGATGTGCGGGCCGCAAACACCAGCCCGACCACGCCGATGACGGCGAACATTGCCTGCCGCTGTGCCAACGTGTATGCCGAACCAAATACCCGATAGCTTTCGATACTCGAAGCGGACAAAACCATGACCAAACCGAGCACAAGCAGTAATAACGAAGCGCCCAGCAACAGATAGTAAGTACTCAGGGGGTGGTCAAGGAGTAATCGGACCCGCCCGGAGAGCCACCGCGCGGACGTAGCGGGCACCGATTCATTATCGACCGCGGTCACAGCTGATCACCTGCTCTAGCCGCAGCCAATTCATGGACCGCGTCCGCGAAAACCTGGCCCCGATGACCGTAGTCCGTGAACATGTCCCACGAGGCACAACCGGGAGCCAGCAGCACGGTATCGCCCACTTTGGCGAACCCCATGGCCGCTTCAACGACCGCTCGCATGACACCAGTGTCGGTCCGATCCATGCTCAAGAGAGGGACATCCGGGGCGTGTCGGGACACCGATTCGGCGATCACCGCCTGATCCACCCCGATGACAATTACGGCTCGTAAATGTGCTCGGGCCTGCTGAACCAGCTCGGCGAAGTCCTGGCCCTTAGCCATACCGCCCGCAAGCCAAACTACCTTCGGGTAAGCCAGCAACGAGGTAAGAGCTGCGTGGGTGTTCGTCGCTTTCGAGTCATCAACAAAGTTGACTCCGGCAACCATCGCAACTTGGGCAATTCGATGGGCCGCAGGCTCAAAAGTTCGCAAGCCCTGTTGGATGGCGCCGGCGGGGACCCCAAAGGATCGAGCCAGTGCGGCGGCGGCGAGTGCATTGGCCACATTATGCGGAGCATTTGGCTGTACGTCAGTTACCAGCGCCAGTTCCTGGGCCACATCTTGACGATTTGGAATGAAAGCCCGATCAACCAGGGCTTCGTCCACCACACCTAGCATCGAAATCCCGGGGACCCCAAGGGTGAAGCCGATAGCGCGACACCCCTCGACCACCTCTGCATCCTGCACCAGAATCCTCGTTGCGTCATCATCGGCGTTATATACCGCAGCGAGCTGGGTGCGTTCAAAAATCTTTGCTTTCGCTGCCACATAGGCTGCCTTAGAGCCAAAGTGATCCAGATGATCATCAGCAATGTTCAAGCAGGCTGCCGAGTGCGGGCTCATCGATTCCACGAAGGGTAACTGTGGCGCCCCAACTTCTACCGCTATCACCTCATAAGAGTCATGCATTACTACGTCAACGAGGCTGGTGCCAATATTTCCTGCTGCCACCGCGTTGAAGCCGCCTGCGCGCAGCATGGATTCCAGCATCATGGTAGTCGTCGTTTTGCCGTTGGTGCCCGTAATAACCAGCCACGGCGCCGGGGACTTCATCGGTCGCAGCCGCCAGGCTAGCTCCAACTCACCCCAAACCGGAATTCCAGCTGCCAGGGCGGTGGTGATCAGTCGGTGTGTTGGGCGCAGACCCGGTGAAACAATCAACAGATCGCAGTCTGGGATATCACTTGAATAACCAAGTAGCACTTCCGCCTCTAGCGTACGCAAGACCTCAGCTCGCTCAAGCTGCGTAGACCCGTCGGCACTATCAACAACCGTAACGCGCGCGCCTAATTGCATCAGTGCGTCGGCGCAGGCAAAGCCAGCAACACCTATGCCCGCGACGACAACGTGAAATTGTGACCAGTCAGAGTCACGCCTTAGTCCGGTGATCATGCACGCACCCATTCGGCATAGAACAAGGTGAGCCCAGCACCAATGCACAGCCCCTGAATAATCCAGAATCGGACCACGATCTGTATCTCGGGCCAGCCGAGCATTTCAAAATGGTGGTGCAACGGCGCCATGCGAAGGATGCGTCGACCCGTCAACTTAAATGACCCAACCTGACCAATCACGGACAGAGCCGTGATCAAGAAGAGGCCGGCCAAAAGCGGCAGTAGCAGTTCCGTGCGCGACAAAACCGCCAAGCCCGCGATGCCACCACCCAAAGCCAGGGAACCGGTGTCCCCCATGAAAATTCGCGCGGGAGCGGTGTTCCACCACAGAAAGCCAAAGCAGGCTCCGGCCGCAGAGGCAGCCACAATCGACAGATCCAAAGGGTTCAAGGTTGAGTAGCAAGTTGAGGTCGCGGCAAAGGCACAATTTTGACCGTACTGCCAAATGCTAATAAAAACATAGGCGAGAAAGGTCATCGTTGACGCACCAATGGCGAGTCCATCTAGGCCATCGGTGAGGTTTACTCCATTAGTGGTGGCGGTAACCAAGAACCAGACCCAAAGTAGGAACAAACCGAGTGGAAGAATAAGTGAGGTGTCCCGGACGAACGACACTGCCATCGAAGCCGGTGTGCTGCCATCCACCGGAAACTGCAATGACAGCCAGGCAAATGCAAGTGCAACAACCGCTTGACCAATTAGCTTCGTGCGGGCACGTAGACCGGTACTTCGCTGTTTAAAAATCTTCAAGGAGTCATCAGCGAGGCCAACTAACCCAAGGCCAACCATCAGGAATAAAATCAGCAATCCTGAGGCCGTAAGTGGCCGCCAAGTCACTAGGTGGGTGCCGAAGTATCCAGCGAGTACTCCCGCCAAGATAGCCACTCCACCCATGGAGGGGGTACCGCGTTTACCCTCGTGAGCTGGATACTTGCCGGTCTCGGTCGAGACTCGGATCGCCTGTGCATAGCCGCGGCGACTCAATAGTTTGATTAAGAGCGGGGTGCCAATGAGGGAGACAATGGTCGCGATTGCCCCGGCTATCACTACCAGTCTCACTCGGTACCTGCCCGCAGCAGTGCCGACGCGACAACCTCTAGCCCGATACCGCGGGATGCTTTGATCAAGGCCACATCACCCGATACGAGGCTGCCTTGGAGAGCACTGATCGCGCCCTGCGGATCCGCCACCCATGAACTGTGGACCAATGCGGTTTCCTGCGTGCTCTGATGCGCAGCTCGAGCCCCCTCACCGACACACAAGAGTTCGTCGATACCACGCTGTGCGGCATATTCACCGATTTTTGCGTGTTCCATCTCGGCAGCCTCGCCAAGTTCGCGCATCTCACCTAAAATCAACCAGGTGCGGCGGCCAGCGGCCATCGCAGCAAGGGTATCGATTGCGGCGCGCACCGAATCGGGGTTAGCGTTGTACGCGTCATTTATCAACGTGACGCCACTGGATAACTGGTGCACCTCCATTCGCCATTTACTTACCGGGTTGGCTGCGCGCAGTGCCATTGCGATTGTCTCAATGTCAATTTCGAGTGAGTGCGCCACCCCGGCTGCAATCAGGGCATTGGATACGAAATGTCGACCGTGCAACTGCAGGCGAATCGGAGTGCTCATCTCACCGATTGTCAATGTGAAAGCCGCCCGTGCCTGACCGTCAACTCGAATATCGGTCGCACGCACGTCACAATGCGATCCCTCGCCACAGGTGACGACCCGCGCCACCGTGCGAGTAGCCTGCTCCATCACTAAGTGATCGTCGCCATTTAAGATGGCAAATCCCGAACGTGGCAACGTGGCAATTATTTCGCCTTTCGCGCGAGCCACCATCTCGAGCGTTCCGACCACCCCCACATGGGCGGAACCAATATTTACTATGGCCGCTATCTCAGGCTCGGCAATCTCGGTCAGATAAGTCAAGTGCCCAGCACCCCGCATACCCATTTCAAGAACCAGGAACTCCGTGGACACATCCGCCTGCAAGATGGTTAGCGGTACACCAACTTCGGTATTAAACGACCCCGGAGCAGACACCGTAGGTCCGGCCGCCCCAAGGACTTGCGCGAGTAGATCTTTGGTGCTGGTCTTACCGCTTGATCCCGTAATCCCGATGACTATGGCGGAAAGTTTGTTTTCGCGCACCCAATGCGCGAGTACGCCGAGCGCAAGCACCGGATCGGCCACAACTATGCAAGGCACATTAAGTGGGCGGCTAGCGAGCACAATTGCCGCCCCGTTTTGGACAGCGCTCGCCGCAAAATCATGACCGTCGACATTGACACCGCGAATGGCGACGAACATCGCCCCGGGCGCCACCTGGCGTGAGTCAGTAACAACCTCGTGCACCCGAGCTGAAACATCCGCATGTTGAGTAACACCGCCAACAATCTTGGCTATCTCAGCAACACTCATTGGGATCATGATTCAGACCCCGCCCTATTCTTAAATGCCTCCCGTAACTCAACGCGATCATCGAATGGAAGTATTACCCCAGCGATCTCCTGGCCCAGCTCATGGCCTTTACCAAGTACCAGCACGTAATCACCGGAACTGGCGATCGATACCGCCCGCGCGATCGCGGCTCGGCGATCAGCAACCTCCGTGACAGCAGCGAGTTCACCTCGACCTGACGCAGTCACGGCGCCGGCTCCCTTCAGTACTGCAGCACGGATTAGCGCTGGGTCTTCAGATCTAGGATTATCATCAGTAACGATAACGTGATCTGCGAGCAGAGCGGCTGATTTACCCATCTCCGGGCGCTTGTTTCGGTCCCGGTCACCACCTGCACCTAAAACCACGATGAGTGCCCCGGTGCATTGCTCCTTGACACTCTCGATGACACCTGCGATGGCATCGGGGGTATGCGCATAGTCCACGATTCCGGTGACACCAGCGTGGCTGTAGACCACTTCCATTCTTCCCGGCACATTCACCGATGCGATACCAGATGCCGCAGCATCCGGAGCTACTCCCGCTACCCGGAGCATTACGTAGGCGCACAAGATATTTGCACGATTGAACGCCCCCGGGAGTTGACTTCTGAGTTCCTGTTTCTCACCCCCTGGTCCACTCACAAAAGTCCGACCGCCAATTTCTGTCAAAGTCCAATCGGCCACCGCCCCCCGGCTGGACCAGGTGACTACCGGGATGGTGGCCTTAGCGGCCAGCCGAAGTCCCCACGGGGTGTCGACCCCGATGACACCAAGTTCTGCACGTGCTGGCGTGAAAAGAGCAGCCTTTGCCATGAAGTAGGCCTCCATGGTGCCGTGATAATCCAGATGATCCTGTGAAAGATTAGTGAAGGCCGCCACCGCAAATCTAAGTCCATTGACGCGTCCTTCCATCAAGGCATGGCTGGAAACTTCAATGGCAACGTCTTGAACCCCGCGCTCACGCATCAGACCAAGGAGAGCATGTAGGTGCGGTGCCTCGGGAGTCGTGCGAATGGCGCTTAAGGATTCCTTACCCATGCGCACGCCCACCGTTCCCACTATGCCGGTAACTCGACCGGCGGCATGGAGTCCGGATTCAATCAAATAGGTGACGGTGGTCTTGCCATTTGTGCCGGTAACACCAAATAGTCGAAGCGGTGTCGCCACCGCCAGCTCCGGTGCCGTCTGATAGATCTGTCCCGCCAATTGGCCAAGTAGCTGACGCGGGTTAGTCGATACCACAACCGGGAAGTCCACCGGTCCGGTCGCCGCCAAAACCTGCAACCCTTCGGCATCGGTCAACACGCCTACGGCACCAGCACTAATAGCCGCTTCGATAAACACTGATCCGTGGGTGTTGTGACCGGGTAAGGCCGCAAATAGGTCACCACTTTGTACCTCGCGCGAATCCAACTCCAACCCGAGGATTTCGACCGCACCGTCACCCAAGATCGTGAACCCACCCGACGGCGGGCACAGTTGCGCGAGGGCCATAGCGAGTGGCATCGGCCGTGGCACGGAGGACATTGGCCTAACCACCGCTGAAGGTTAAGGCCAAATTGGCGGACCGGGTACCGGTCGGTGGTATCCGTTGCGTCTGAAGTGCATAGGTCATCACCTCTTTAAACACCGGTGCGGCGAGCTCACCGCCATATCGACCAATGCGCGGGTTGACAACACTCACCGCCACCACTAGCTGTGCATTGTCGGCGGGAGCCATCCCAATGAATGACGCGACTACGCCACCGTTGTAACAGCCGCATGCTGGATCTACATACATTGCGGTTCCAGTCTTGCCCCCGATTCGATATCCGGGGATCTTTGCATTTACACCTGTTCCACCTTGCCCCACCACGCTCTCTAGCATGGCACGTACCTGTTTCGCGGTCTCGGCGCTTACCACTTGAGTCATAGTCGGCGCTGGCGGCCTCTCAACTAAGCCATCCTCATGAAGCACACCAGCCACCAAACTTGGTTGCACTCGCACCCCATCATTTGCAATGGTCGCGTACACACTCGCAGCCTGCACCGCGTTAACGCTCAATCCTTGACCAAATGCGATCGTCGGAAATGAGGTTACGGACCAATCCTTGTATTTAGGCACTTTCCCGGGACTTTCACCGGGGAAGTTCAGGCCGATCTTTTCGCCGATCCCGAATTTCTTGAGGTATTCATAAAGGGTCCGCCCACCTATCCGCTCAGCCGCCAAGATCGTCCCCATGTTGCTGGATTTCGCCATCACCCCGGCAAGGGTTAGACGCAAGGTGCCATGGGGCTCACTGTCATGGAAAACTTTGTCACCGCGCTTAAGACCACTTGGTACCGTAAAAGTTGAGTACGGGGTGGCCATTCCTTGGTCGACCACCGCCGCCAGCGTCATCACCTTGCTGGTAGACCCTGGTTCATAAACGGAGCTAAGTGCACGGTTGCCGCGATTCGCCGCGGCCGAGGCACCCGCCCTATTGGCATCGAAGGTCGGCGCCTCCGCCAATGCCAAGATTTGGCCGGTCTTAGGATCCAGCACCACCACCGTGCCACTATCCGCCCGCGAAGCTGCAACCTGCGCGGCAATTGCCTCCTGGGCCACATATTGAATATCTCGATTGATCGTCAACTGCACGCTGGCACCGGCGGTTGCATCCACCTGATCGCGCTGCGCGGTCGGGATCACACGACCCCCCGGCCCCCGTTCGAAGGTGATACTCCCGGCAGTGCCCGCGAGTACCGCTTCGTATGCGTATTCGATCCCACCCGCTCCTACCCCATCTGCACCGACAAAGCCAATGACGTTGGCACCTAAATCCTCCCCGGGATAGATCCGCCGAGCTGTCTCCTCACTAAAAACACCGGGCAGGCGAAGTGCTTCGATAAGACGCCAGGTCTGGGGGGTTAGGTCCTTGGCGACATACACAAATTTTCGTTCACCTGTCAATCGGGTAATCAACTCACCAATGTCCAGCCCGAGAATCGGGGACAGCGCAATGGCTACCGCGGTGGGATCGGTAACCAATGTTTGATCCACGGTCAAATTGCGAGCCTGCATGGTTACCGCCAACGGCTCTCCGTTGGTGTCAATAATGGCGCCCCGCCCAGCCAAGATCGGCACGGTTCGTAGCCGTTGGTCAAGGGCCGCGGCGGCCAGGGATTCACCGCGCACGGCCTGCAAGTCAATGAGGCGGGCCGCGAAAATAGTTAACACGATAACTGTCACCAACGTGAGAATCCCACCGCGTCGGTACGGGTTTCCAAGTTGCAGATTAGCTACCGGGACCTCGGCATTAGGTGATTTAAATCTTGACCTTGGCTCGGCCCGATGCCGAGTTGAGGTGTGCGCCATACCGCAGCCGTTGCTCAGTTCACCGGCTTGGCGACAAGTCCGGCATCTGCACCGGTGTTGCCGATCTCAATTGGGACTTCGGCCCATAGTGAATTCTCATTCTGCTTATCCGCGACCGCGCCCCTCGCCGGCTTGGTGGGCTTGGTGGGCTTAGTCGGCTTAGTGGGCTGGGCCAGCTCGGCAGCCTTAGCTGCGTCCGCAGCAGCGGGATCGTAGTTTTCTCCTGGCACACTCGACAGTTCGGTGCCGACGGCTACGCCGTCGGTCGCCTCCAGTGCCGTCGCGTCAGCCGGTGTGGCTAACAACGAATTTGCATCGAGCGTGATGGTGACCGGGCGCCCGGGAGCTGGTTTGGGATTACCGAGAATCGCGCCATCGGGCAGGCGCAGGAAGACCGGGGTTTGACTAGGCACCATGCCGAGGGCGCGGGCCTTGGCCTCAAGGGCGCTAGGGGTTGAATTAGCCTCCACCGCCTCGGTGAGGACCGCCTCCTGCTCGGCTAAGGCCGCCTGCTCCTGCTGCAACTCGGTGATCTGGAACGCCCCCTGAGCTAATGAGGTGTTGATCACCAACATCGCGACTAAACCAACACCTAGCAACGCGGTGACGAAGAGAATGAAGACTCCCCTGCTGGCGCGCTCTGGGCGAAGTGGTGATACCAACCGCAGATTCGGCCGGGCATGCTTTCGAGCATGAGCGCCGCGAGTGGCGTATTCGGTGCCCCCGGGGTTGACCAAATCAAGGTCTTTTGGACCTTGCGGGTTAATCTCATGCTTGCGGGCAGGAGCACTCATGCCGCCACCCGCTCTGCAGCTCGAACGCGCACCGATGCCGCTCGCGGATTGCCGGATAGCTCCGCTTCGTCGGCAGTCTCCGCACCGCGGGTAAGTAGTTGCAGCCAAGGCAGCAGGTTTTCCGGAATCACCGGTAGTCCACGCGGGATATCGGGATGTGCGCCTTTGGCTAAGGCCTGCTTCACCATGCGATCTTCGAGTGACTGATAGGACATGACCACAATGCGTCCACCAACGCACAGGGCATCAAGTGCAGCCGGGAGTGCAGCTCGAAGTGCCTCCAGCTCACCATTTACCTCAATTCGCAAAGCTTGGAATGTGCGCTTGGCCGGGTTACCGCCGGTACGACGAGCCGGAGCTGGGATGGCCTGGCGAATCAGATCAACCAGCCGGGTGGAATTAGTGAATGGCTCTTCAGCCCGCTCAGCAACAATTTTGGCGGCGATCCGACCCGCGAACTTCTCTTCGCCATAATTTCGCAATACGCGGGCCAGTTTATTTTCCTCATAGGTGTTCAGAACATCTGCCGCGGTCATCCCGGTGGATGAATCCATTCGCATATCAAGTGGCCCGTCGCTGGAATATGAGAAACCCCGCTGGACTTCGTCAAGTTGCATTGACGAAACACCTAGGTCAAACAAGATCCCCTGAACTTTGGGCAACCCGAGGGAATCAAGTACCTCCGGGAGTTCGTCGTAAACCGCATGCACGAAAGTGATGCGTTCCCCGAAACCAGCTAGCCGCTCGCGGGATAACTCAATTGCCTCGTTATCGCGATCTAACCCGACCAGGTGCAAGTTCGGAAATTGGCGAAGTGCGAATTCCGCGTGCCCACCAAGGCCCAAAGTGGCGTCAACCAGGACGGCGCCGGGGGCCGCGAGCGCCGGCGCCAAGAGCGCAATCACTCGCGCGGGCATAACCGGTAGGTGACGAACTGCGGTGGCCATCAGATTTGACCCCAGCCACTGACCAGATTAGCGAAGCCAACCATTACCGCTGAAGTCAGACCTGAGGCGAGAGCTAATACAGCGAACGGACGCAGCGCATTGCTAGTAGGGCGAAGCGACGAAACGACCCGCAACACCGGTGCACCCGACAACTGCTGCGGCAAAGCCACAGTCACTGCCGGTAACTCCCGTGCTGGCACTGCCATCATGTCCTCCACTTAGCGTGATATTCGCTTTAGTTGCTGACTACTTTTTCCGCTGCCGCGTGGCCAGGTCCCCACCCGCTTGATTTCAGCGGGTCCCTGGCGCCGGGGAAGTGCGTCAGGAACTGCGGGAGCGGGAGGAGACCTCACCGCGCGGCATCACAAGATCCCGGGCACCACCTCTTCACTGATATCGGAGAAGGCGTCTTCCTGGGTGGCCAAATAGGAATTCCAGGCGGTGGCATCCCACATTTCGACCGTGCTGCCATTACCGACGACAACAACTTCACGGTTCAGGCCGGCATACTCCCGAAGTGCAGGCGGCACCGTGATGCGACCTTGGCGATCGGGTATTTCATCAAACGCCCCCGAGAACAGCACTCGTAGGTAGGCCCGCACCTGGGCATCTGAACGGGAGGCCTCATTCAGACGTTCGGCGTATGACGCGAACTGTGCCGCGGGCCACACCACGATCGAGCGCTCTTGCCCCTTGGTGAGCACCAGACCGGCGGCCAAGCCCTCACGGAACTTTGCCGGCAGGACCAAGCGGCCTTTATCGTCCAGCAGGGGGGCATGAGTTCCCAAGAACACCTGCTCCACCTCCCGTCACATTGGCCACATTGGTAACCCCGAGCGGCACCACTATACTCCATTTCCCTCCACCGTCAACCTCTTACCCCCATATTTAGGTCAGATTCCTCCACCAAAGCCACCTAAATTGCCCGCCTCCCGCAGCGCCCAGGTGGTTTGTGCCAGTAGGTATTAACCGCGTCAACGTTCTTGCCATTCGGAATCTAAATGCGGTTGCGCCGCTCTAGGATCATCGGCATGGCTAAAAGCAATGCTTTTCAACGCTCACTGCTGGCCTTTGGCCTTGCCGCGGCGGTCACCATGGCTGGAATCCCTGGGGCGGAGGCCGCCGATGTGCTCTCGGCGACACCGTCGACCATTGCGGGCGCGACACTAGCTGTCACGCCGACCACCGCGGCTTCGCCTCCCGGCGTCTCGCCCGACGTCTTCTTCGACGACACCACCGGCACCTACTACCTGTATACGACGAACGCGCCCGCGAAGGCCTACACCTCAAGCGACGGGGTGAACTGGACGGAGTCCAAAGGAGCCCAGTTGCCCGCGGGCTTTGACTGGTCGGTCGTGAAGATGGGACCGAACAACTACCGCATGTACTACGCCAGTATGACGAATAAACCGGGCGTCGTGGCGTGCGCGGACAAGATGAAAGCTCTGTCCTACGCTACGTCAACCGATCTGCTGAACTGGACTGCCCAGCCCGGCTCGCTCGTCGAGGATCTCGGCTGCGGGGTACCGCATGTCCTGCGCAAGCCAGACGGCACTTTCCTGCTTTACAACAACACCTTCTCGCCACAAGGCAAGCTCGGAATGAATATCTCGACTTCGACAGACGGGCTTTCTTGGACCTTGGCCGCGTTCATCCAAGATTGCAATCTCGGGGACCCGGCACCACTCATGATGCCAGACGGCACGTACCTCATGATCAGCTCGGCGGTCTGCCTGGGCCAGCAGGATGCGCAGATCTACAGCTCCCCCAACGGGCTCGACTGGACCCACCGATCCAGCGCGCTACTCGTCATTCCCGGCGTCAGCTTCTTAGACCCGAGCGTGGAACTCGTCAACGGTAAGTTGCGGGTCTGGTTCGGCTATGCCCCGGGCGGGGACCACGCCAAATCCGTAATCGCCAATGGGGCCCTCACCCTCGGCTCCACTGCCAGCAAGACAAGTAACAAGCCCGGGACAGCGTGCACTAAGGCTGGAGCAAAGGCCAAGTACAACGGCAAGGTGGTCGTTTGCACAAAGACAAAGGGCAAACTTGTCTGGGTGCGCGTCGACTGAGCAACGCGATTACCGGCTGGCTCGCGACGTTGCCGCGGGGGCCCAAAGCGGGATAGGCACCCCCACTACCCGACTGATTACTATCGCCTGCCCGATGATGACCAAGACGGCAAGCAACAAAACCACCAGTTGCTGAGGGGACGTCATTAGGCCGGCCGCAACTATCAAGGTGGTGGCGCCAGCCGGGGCATGTGGAACGCGTAGCCAAACCATCACCGAAAGGGTCAGGCAAAGAGCCAAAGTCAAGGCACCTGCTCGAGCCCAGCTAACCCCGGTGAGATCTGGTCCGACATCAAGTAGCCCGAATATCGCCAGAGCAAATACACCCGCGAGTAAGCCGATCAGCTGCCCGAAGAAGACATTCCGGGGGGCTGCCTGCACACTTTGTGCCGAAAAGTAGAACACAAAAACGCTGGCTCCCAAGGACGGGAAGACAAATGGCTGCTGCAGGAGAACTGCAATCAACGCGAGCGTGCCAAAAGAAATAATTGAAGTAACGAGGAGATAGGCGCCTTGGACGCGAGTTTTCCCGAAGCGGCGCTGCCAGATGGCAAGCCGCGAGGATTCGGCCGCCGACCCGGGTAGGTTCACCGGTCCCCTATTTCCTTGGCAGCTGACTCACTCGGTGACCTTCCGGGCGGCTCACGCAGTTGCAATTCAGCCACATAGGACTGCCAGGCGGCAAGGTCCGGATCAACTGGTTTCGCGTCGGCTGGTGGGAGCACCGACTGCGTTGCCGAGGAATTTAGGTTTGCAATCCGGTCTTTCCAGCGCGTTGTAAACCCCTTCGTGATGCTGCCGTCCCTTCGATATCGGTACCAAATCCAGATACAGAAAAGTCCGATTAGCGGCCATTCGAATGCGTAAGCCCAGGCCCGCCAAACCCCTTCGCCAATTCGCCGAACTTCAATCACCGTGAATACGGCGCACAATATGACCGCTAAGACCATGGGAATATCTAGCTGCCACAGGTTGCGTAAGCGCGAATGCGCTGGCTTGGACTTCATCTGGCTCGGCTCGCTCACGTGATCAGCCTGCCACGGCCGAGCTGGTAACTTCTGGTGAACCCGCCCGCGACGACCTGCGCAACCACATCATTACAAGAAGGGCTTCGGTCACTGCGATGGTCAGCACCATAGTTTTCCAGCCGACAGGATCGGTGGCCAGCAAATCAATGAGCCACATCACCGGCGGCCAGCCCAACATGACGATGACAATCCCCGCCATGCTTTGGGAGCCAACCACCGAGGCTGCCCAGATGTAGCCAGCGGCCAGCAACAGCAATGAGCCAAGAAGTACCCCGAGTTCGGGCCCAAGGAGGGTGCCTAAGATGCCGACACCTGCTACCTCGGCCACCACCACCAGCAACAAAACGGCCGCTAGCTGCTGGAATCCGCCCAGCCATACCAGCCACCGCCTTCCTAGGAGGTGCCTGGGGGAACGCTGCGGAAAGGACCAGACCAACAGCAGCGGCAGCGCGATGGCCAAAAGCACCGTTGCCGGCGGCAAAAATTCACCGGTCGTCGTCCGCGCCGGAGTTAGGCCGATGCGTGAGAGTGTGACCGAAACCGCAATAGCCGCCCCCATCACCACTAGCTCCAAGGCGGCATAGCGGGCTAATCGTGCACGTGATTGCTGCCCGTCGTTGATGCGCGCCACCACCTTGCTACGTTGCAGCCAGCCAAATCGCACCAAGACACCCAGCAAAACCACCTTGGTCAAGACCAGAACTCCGTAGAACGAGCCCACAAATTGGCTCGGGTCGCCAAGATGCAGGGCCGAATTAAGTAACCCGCTCTCAGCAACGAAAATCACGCACCAGAGCGCGATAAAGCTAAATCTAGGCAGGATAATTGAACTCAGGTTCGGCTCGATCATTAGTAGAGCGACCACCACCACCAGGCCACCGACCCAAATCGAGATCGCGGCGATATGAATACCTAGGCTGATCGACGCCGATACGTTAGCTGCATGCACACCGCCATGGCCCAATACCGAAGGTGCCGCGGCAGCACTTAACGCGATGATAGCTGTTACCCAACCTCCGGATCGGGATCTCACAAACGTGCACGACATCGCAATAATTGCAACGGCGGCAAACTGATAGAGGAACACTCGCCCGATAGAAACGTCAACGAGAAAACTCCACCAGATATTCGGTCGCAATGCCGCGACCGGCGAAGCCGCGAAGATATCCGAGATGGTCAGTATCAGCAGTGCGGCGAGGCTGACTAGCCAGATCAATGCCCAGGTAGTCGCCCACCGAAGTACTTGGCGGTAGGCAGTACCCCCGGACACCGGGCCAGGAAGGATAAGCCCAATCACGATGGCACCAACTGTGATTGCGGCGGCGATATCACGCGTAAAA
This sequence comes from Actinomycetes bacterium, assembly GCA_014190275.1. Lineage (GTDB taxonomy): Bacteria > Actinomycetota > Actinomycetes > S36-B12 > S36-B12. The sequence goes on from BJGE01000004.1 coordinate 53,079, forward strand.
TGAGCCACGGGTATCAGCCACACGGTCACCAATGGAGTTGATGCCAGGCCGGGAAAGACTTCCACGGCAAAGGCGCCGGCCGTCCAAAGCAGGACTAGAAGTACTGGTACTCCCCACCAGAGCCGGGCCCCGATGCGCAAACCTGAGTTCACTGCCGCCCCGGACTCACTCCTGGAAGGTGCCGAAGGTGGGGCTGTTGGTATTTGGACTGGCATTCATTGTGGTCGCGAAGAAGGCCCCTAAGAACACCGCGACGCAAACCCACGTCATCCACATGGCAACGAACCGGGCATGTGAATGATCCTCGCGGGTAATGCGCCCCGCGCGAAATCTACCGATCATTGCCGAGGTTAGGAAGCCGACAACGGACAGGTGCAGCGCGGTTGCGATGCAGAGCCAAAAAGTCGTCGAGGCATAAGCGCCATCGGTGATGTCAAAGGGGAATGTAGATAGTTGCACGATCTGGCCGATAAATGTCACTAGCGCCACCACCGACGCCAGTATCGAGCCGGTGATGAACTGGCTGGTACGCCCGGCCCGAATACCGGCGACCGCCCACCACATTGCCAAAGCCGCCACCACCGCGCCGACCCAAATCAACCAGAAGGGCAGCGGGTCGGCCCAAGTGTCCTTAGGTGGAGCCCAAGCATCATTCACATTCAAGGACCACAAGTAGGCGTAGGCGACCAATAGCGCCAAAGTCCCGGTGGCATCAGAAACTATGCACATCCAGATCCCCAGCCGGTTACGGCGTGCGGTGGTGGTAACCGGCTCACCGGTTGTTGCTGACCGCGGCACCAAGGCTTGGGCGTTAGTCGTTAACTCGCTCATCGGGCACCCACCATTGCATCCTGATCCTCATCAGTGAGTTGCTTCTCAATGGTCAGGTACGGATCAGGGACTCCGTAACCATAAGGATCACTGGTCACAACCGGAAGTACCGGGAAGTTCTCAAGCGGCACCGGGGTCGCCGTTTGCCATTCCAGGGTTTTGGCGCCCCACGGGTTAGCTGGTGCGATCACGTTACTTCTCCATGAGGTGATGACGGCGTACAAGAAGATCAACATCCCGATACCGATGGCGTAGGCACCAATAGTCGATAGCCAGTTTGAAACATCAAAAGCATTATCAAATTGCAGAACCCGGCGCGGTTGTCCCTGCAGACCCGCCACAAACATCGAACCGAATGTTAGCTGGAAGGCGAAAAACGAAACCCAAAAGCCGATTGAGCCAATGCGTTCGTTGAGCATCCGCCCGGTCATCTTCGGGAACCAGTAGGCAATTGCACCCATGGCGCCGAAAAGTCCAGCGCCCATCAGCATGAAGTGGAAGTGCGCCACCACGAACATACCACCGTGCATGTACTGGTCAACCGGCACATCAGAGAGATATACTCCCGTAATCCCGCCGACGATTTTATTCCAGATCATGGCGTACACGCACATCATCGGTAATCTGGTCCAGACTTTGCCGCGCCAGATGGTGCCCAGCATCACCAGCACTAAGAAACCGAATGGAATTGAAATCAACTCGGTTGAGAGCATGAACGGGTATCCAGCAGCCGGCGACCAACCGGTCATATACATATGGTGCACCCAAACAAGTGAACTGATGCCCACCACTCCGGCGAACCCAGCGATGGCAATCTTGTAGGAGAACAACGGCTTACGAAGGAATACCACCATTAGTTCCATCAATGCCGCGGTGGCTGGAATAACAATGACATAAACCTCAGGGTGACCAAGCAGCCAGAACAGGTTTTCATAAAGCCACACACTTCCGCCATTTTGCGGGATGAAGAATGCCGACCCGAATGCGAAATCACTGAGCGCAAGCACCTGCGAATACTGGTACATCGGGAACCACACCAAACCCATGATCGCCGCGGACAAGATGCCAATCACGAAGATCGGTACTCGGTTCCAGGTCATGCCTCGCGCGCGCATCGTCACGATGGTGGTAATGAGGTTTACCCCGGCGATGCCGGTGGAGAATGCGAAGGTGATGATGCAAATTTGATAACCGACCATCCCGACCGGGGCTTGGGTGCCCAGTGGTTGATACACCGTCCAGCCATCGCGAATACCGCCGAGCAGCAAGTTGCTCGCAAGGGGCGGTACCGCGGCGAATAGCAACCAAAAGCTCAGAGCGTTTAGTCGCGGGAAAGCCATATCGCGGGCCCCGATCATCAACGGCATGATGAAGTTTCCAAGGGGTCCTGCGACAACGATGATCATCGCGATCACCATCACAATGCCGTGGGTGCCGATTATCGAGTTGTAGAAGTTGGGGTCGAAAACCTCAGCCCACGTGACGCCCAACTCGGTCCGGATCAACATGGCCAACAGACCACCGAGCCCAAGGAGAACCATCGCCATGACCAGGTACTGGATTCCGACGACCTTGTGATCTGTGGTGTACTTCCAGTACTTTCCTCGACCTTGACCCTTACCGGCTAGGTATTGCGCATCGGCGTGGGTCAGGTCATGCCCCAGCCACCAGCGGATCGGCCCGGCAAAAGCGCCAATGCCAATCATGAAGCCGATAACCCAAGCGGTGTAGGTCGCGGCCACCAACGCACTTTCACCCACCTGTAAAAAATTCGAGTTTTCGGTACCCCAGGGCACCAGCAGCCCGCCAATTACGTAGGTAACCACCGCAAGTATCAACCCGAGTACGACACCCGTCACGATATTGGTGTGCCGCAGCAAACCACCTGGCTTGCCATGCTGCTTTGGCTGCGGCACAGCCTGCTGCTCGTGGATTACGGCGGTTATTGTCATACTGTCCTCTTCCCGCCCATTTCACGGACCCATGAGTCGAACTGATCTTGGGTAACTACTTGAATTTGCGTCTCCATATAGGCGTGGTGCATACCGCATAATTCAGCGCACCTGATATTAAAGGTTCCGAGTTTATTCGGGGTCACTCCGGTGTTCGTGATTGCACCGGGGTTGGCATCGATCTTGACACCAAGTTCAACCACCCAAAAACTATGAATTACGTCAACGGAAGTTACATTGAAGTAGATAGGTGTATCAATGGGAACTACTAGTACGTCACTTGAGATCTTGCCCTGGTCTGGATACTCAAATGTCCAGACCCACTGCTGGCCGGTGACATTGATGTCTATCGCCTTGGCGGCATTGGGCTGTTGATTAGACGGAATCGAGCCATATGAGGACGCCGTAATATTTGCTAACGCGAGCAAGCCCCAAATAACCAAAAACGCCGCAAGAAGGCTGGTCGCACCGATCCAAAGATAAGTTCCGGTGGCATTTGAGCGGATAGCCGGACTCTCCTGCATCGGCGGTTCATCGCCGGTTACCCGACCCCAGCCCACGAGACTGTAAACAATAATTGTCAAAGTGATAGCCATCAACGGCGCAGAGACGATCGTGAATACCAAAATGGTCTTCTCGATCTCACTCATAACGTCCGAGGCCGGTGCCCCTGACATATTCATGAAGAACACCACGAGCCAACCGATTGGAATTACTAATAGGCAAAAGACCACGAACATCGTGAGAATCGGTCGAACGTACGGCCGCGCCAGCCATTCACGCAACCGATGGGTCGCATCGGGGCGATTGGTCGGCTCCTCGGGCTGATCGGCAGGGGCAGAGCGCTCGTCAACAATTGACATCAGACCACCGTGACCGTTCCGCTCATCCAACCACGTTCACTCATCACGCCGCCGAAGTCCGCATAACCGTTTCCGCATGGGTCCTCACAGTTCCAGACGTACTCCCCTGGTCCGCCGGTGATGAAGGAGAAGGTGATCTCCTGGGGTTTCGGGTAGCCATTGGCTTCATCCTTGGCGTTTGGTGAGACCTCCAGCATTGGCACACTCACGAAGAGGCTGTCTTGGGTGGTTTCTGCGAATTGATGGATGGTGAAAGTGTGGGCAACCTTGTCGGGCTCGATTTCCTTTTGGGCCTTGCCGTTATAAGTGGCAGTGCCATCAAGGGTGCCATGAACTTTCGCAAAGTAGTTGTTCCAGACGGTGTTGCCGCCGTCGTATTGCTTCACCGTGATAGTAATTAGCGAATGAGCAGGCAACTGCAAAGTTGTCGATGGCCAGTAGAACGGCCAGCCGGATGGGGCATTAGCGCTTCTCGGGTCACCGATCCGCGAGCCCACCGGCACCGGCCCGGGCACCGCACCTGATGAATGCGGGTACACCGAAAGCTCTACGGTGGCGTGGGGTAACTCACCTTGGGGAGTTGCGGCCGTGCCGATCAACGTCGCTGCCAAGACCGCGGGCTGCTGCTGATTCTTGCCTAGGAAAAGGACGGAGCCCGCAACAACCAGCACCCCGATGAGCACCGTGAAAACGGTTAGTAAACCCCGCTTGACCCCTCCCGACAACCTAGCACCCCAACTTTCTGGTCGACAAAGTGGCTTAGACTGTGAAAATAGCAGGTTTTCATCACAAATTTGCAGATAAGTGAAGTGGTGGTCGGTGATAGTCAAGTGAACGATGCCATCTGGCCATTCTTGGGCGTCTGGAGCCTGGACCTATTCATCGCGGTCAACCTCGCCGGTGCCGCCATTTGGTACCTCTGGGCGGTAAATCGGGTTAAGAAGCACGGCCGCTGGCCCGGTTGGATGACCACCTGCTTTCTGCTCGGAATTGCCCTACTTGCACTGGCTTATCTCGGCCCAATGTCGGCCTGGTCCCACACCTTCTTTTGGGTGCATATGACCCAGCATCTAATCGTCATGATGGCAGCGGCCCCCCTGCTCGTTCTCGGTTCGCCAGTTACTTTGGCCTTCTTGGCCAGTAGCCCGGCGACTCGACGCCGCTGGGCCCTGCCAATTTTGCGAAGTAGAGTCGTTCGAATATTGACAAATCCGATCATCACCTGGGTATTTTTTGCAGCGGTGCTACTCGGCCTGCACTTCACTCCATTCTACAACTGGGCCTTGACAAACCACGATGCTGATCAATTCATTGAGCAACCGCTCTATCTCATTGCGGCTTTTCTCTTCTATTTCCCGTTGATCGGCTCTAACCTGCAGCCCCGCCGGCCGGCACCGGCGATGCGTCTGCTTTCAATGGCGCTGATGATGGTGCCCGAGAGCATTGTCGGTGCTGTCATCTATTTTGCCTCAGTGGTGCTGTACCCGGCGTTTCCCCTCGAACGCCCATTTGGGCCAGACCCAATGGGCGACCAACAACTAGCCGGGGCCCTAATGTGGGCACTTGTGATGGTTGTTGATTCTTTTTGGATAATGCTCGCAGCGGTTGAATGGTTCAACAGTGAGGAGCGAAGCGGTCGGCGCATCGACGCCGAAATCGCCGCTGGAACTTAATTAGGCGCACCCTGCGCTAGCGCTGGGTTACCAAAGATTTCTGGGATGGACTGGACGCTAAATCGGTCGAACGGCCAGATAGTCAGCACCGTTTGGCCAACAGCCGCATCTTGCGGAACACCGCCGTTGTTGACGTCGAGGTGGTAGCGCGAATCCCTCGAATTACCGCGGTTATCCCCCATCATGAACATTGAGTCGCCCGGCACCACGATGTCAAAACGCACCTGATCGGTTGGTCCCGTTACATAGGACTCATCAAGTGGCACCCCATTGAGCACGATGCGCCCTTGCTCGTCACAGCACGCAATTCGGTCGCCGGCAATTCCTATTGCTCTCTTGACAAGATCTTGGCCACTGTCACTTGGTACCAGGCCGATGAACGTCAACGCGGCCCGCAAGTAGCTTCGCACGCCCGGGGACGATGACTCGGGGTCCGGCAGCCAGCCACCGGGGTCGCGGAAGACCAGGATTTCACCGCGTTGGACACCTGAAATTCGAGTGCTGATTTTAGCCGCCAGGATGCGGTCATTGGGCAGCAAGGTTTCTTCCATCGACGCACTTGGCACATAGAAGGCTTGAATCAAGAAAGCACGTACCAGGGCCGAGAGCACGAGGGCTGAAACAACAATGATGGCCGATTCCCGAAGGAAGTGGAGGGCACCGCCCTTTGACTCCTTCGACTCCTTTTGCCCACCTTTACGGTGCCGCCCACCTGCCACCGGTTCCGGTGCCCGCTGGGTGCTGTCGTCATCGCGCGCTGAGACCGCCATCAGTTAGCCGCACTCGGTGCCGTGACCTGTGCGAAGGTCTGCGGAATAGGGATGGATTGGATCCTGTTGAGGGGCCAAAGGACATTCATCACTCGACCCACGACCCGACTTTGTGGCACCATGCCACCGCCTGGATCGCCAAGGTGGTAACGCGAGTCCGCACTGTTCGATCGGTGATCCCCCAGCAACCACAACTTGCCTTCTGTCACAACAACATCAAAGTTCATGTCACTTGGTGCGTCCCCTGCAAACACATAAGAATTCTCATCAAGTGGAAAGTCGTTAACGGTGATACGACCCTCGCCGTCACAACAGACCACATGATCACCAGCTACCCCGATGACCCGCTTGACGAAATCCGTGCTATCGGGTGGCACCACACCTATCGACTGGCCCAGCCAAGAAATTGCTCCGGTGATTGGATCCCGTTTGGGAATATCACCGGCTTCAACGAACGAGTCGGTGCCGTCAAAAACCAGGACATCTCCACGTTCAATGGGTCGCAATCGGTAAGTAATCTTGTTGACCAATACCCGATCGCCCACCTGCAAGGTGTCTTCCATGGATCCAGAAGGGATTGAGAATGGCCTCGCGACGAATGTGGTGATAAGTAGAACTACTCCGAAAGCAATAATGAAAGTAAGTGGTAGATCCCACCAAGCACCGCTTCGCCTCTTGGCCATCGTCAGGTTAAACCATCTGTTCGGGGTACCGGCGAATGACTTTGCGAATTTGGTAACAAAGAAGTTCTAGTCTTGGGCTGGTACTTCGGCAACCTCGGCTGCTGCCGTGGGCACGTTCTCACGACGCTCGTGGATCTTCGCAGCCTTACCTCGCAGATCACGCAAGTAGTACAACTTGGCGCGACGCACATCGCCGCGGGTTAACAACTCGATCTTCTCAATGATCGGGGTGTGCAACGGGAAGGTGCGCTCGACCCCAACGCCATAGGAAACCTTGCGAACCGTGAAAGTTTCGCCAATGCCCGAGCCGGCCCGAGCAATCACCACACCCTGGAAAATCTGCACCCTAGTTTTGTTGCCTTCGACCACCTTTACGTGCACCTTGACGGTGTCACCTGACCGAAGGTCCGGGAGCCCGGTCTTTAGGGATGCTGCGTCAACGCTGTCGAGGGTCTTCACCTTGGGTTCACTTCCTGTAAGCGCCACAGGACGCCCACGATTATTATTGGCCCCACTTTGGGGATCGGGAACTTCTCGTTTGCTCAAAACCGGGGGCTCCCCTGTGGCGGGGCACCTCGGGCGTGCCGCCCAAGTGTGCCATAGCCTCAATTAGCCGCCAAACCGCCCTAGATTGCCCACCTAGTGCTGAAGACCATGGGTACCCGCGGCCAACTCCGGGCGCATCTGCGCCGTCCGAAGCCGGGCCTGCTCGGCCCGCCAACTGGCGATCCGCCCATGGTGCCCGCTGAGGAGCACCTCGGGCACCTCGAGCCCCCGCCATTCCTGGGGCTTGGTAAAAACCGGCCCCTCAACCAGTTGTGCCATCGACCCGGCGGCAAATGAGTCATCGGTCACGCTGGCTTCGTTACCAACAACCCCCGGAAGTAGGCGGACGACCGCCTCAACCATTACCAAGGTGGCCACCTCGCCGCCGGCCAACACATAATCGCCGATACCGACTTCGCGCACCCCCGCCCAATCACTGCGCCCTGCATAATGTTGTGCCACCCGCGCATCAATGCCCTCGTAGCGGCCGCAGGCAAAAACCAGCCACGGGTGGGTGCTCCATGCCTGGGCCATTCGTTGATCGAAAACTGCACCAGATGGGGTTGGTACCACCAATACCGGGCGCAGTGCGTTGTTGGTTGCGGCGATCTCATCCAAAGCCTCACCCCATGGCTGCGGGCCCATCACCATGCCCGGCCCTCCGCCAAATGGGGTGTCATCAACGCTGTTATGTCGATCGTGGGCGAAAGTACGTAAGTCGTGAATGTGTACCTCGATAAGTCCGGCTGCCGAGGCCTTGCCGAGCAGCGACAAAGCCAAAGGCATGAAGTAATCAGGAAAAATAGTGACCACGTCAATTCTCATCGGTCGACTCCTCAATGAGGCCGATTGGTGGATCAATGAGAATCCGACGATTTGCCGTGTCAACGGTTGGCACGATTTGCGAGACGAATGGAATTAGAACCTCACGTCCGGTTGCTGTTACAACCGAAAGTAATTCCTGGGATGGCAAGTGAACTACTTCGTTCACTAGCCCAAGAAAATCGCCACTCACGGTTTCGACGCGACACCCGATCAGCGCACTGTCATAGAACTCATCAGGATTTGCTGGCCGGTCCGACTCGTCGCGTTCGACTTCAACAATGGTTCCGCGCAGGGATTCGGCGGCGCTTCGGCTTTCGTAGCCGACGAAGTTTACGAGCAGGCGGCCGGAGTGCCAATGAATCTCGCCAACGGTCAATTCGCCGGCGGCACCGTCGGCGAAAAGAACCGAACCCGGAGCAAAACGCTCATCGGGTTCGTCGGTTCGAAGTTCAACGGTTACCTGACCCCGCAGGCCGTGTGGTTTACCGATGCGGCCGACAACGACACGCATAAATACCCTACTTGTCAGCGCTCGGCGACATCGAGGAAGTCGATACGCACACCGCGACCTTCATTGAGTGCGGTGACGACCGTGCGCAGCGCCGTGGCGGTGCGGCCGGCTCGGCCTATCACCCGACCCATGTCCTGCGGATGTACCCGAACGTCGAGGCATTTGCCCCGACGCTGCTCACGCTCACTTACGAACACATCATCTGGGTTGTCAACAATGCCGCGAACTAAGTGAGCCAAGGCCTCTTCCAGCATCAGGAGTTGTCCGCTTCGACCACTTCGGCTATTTCGATTGCCTCGACCACTTCGGCTATTTCGATTGCCTCGACCACTTCGGCGACTTCAATCGCCGCAACAGCAGCTACGACCTCCTCGGCCGGCTTCTCCTGCGACTTCGCATCATCGGCAACGGCTACCTCGAGTTTGGGCTTCTTGACCGGGGTCTTCGGTTCTTTGGCCGCATCTTGAATCGCGGCTTCAAATTTCACGAGCCGACTTACCTTGGGTTCAGCTACCCGCAAGGTGCCCTCGGCACCGGGCAGTCCCTTGAACTTTTGCCAATCTCCGGTCACTTTCAAAATCGCGGTTACCGCCTCGGTAGGCAGTGCACCAACTGAAAGCCAGTACTGCACCCGAGCCGAGTCGACTTTGATGACACTTGGGTCTTCCATCGGTTGGTACAGGCCGATCTCCTCGATGGACCGACCATTACGGGCGGTGCGCGAATCAGCCACCACGATGCGGTACTGAGGTGCGTGGATCTTGCCAAGGCGCTTAAGTTTGATTTTAACGGCCACGGTGGGCTTTTCTCCTGTTTTTAGGCGGTGCGCGCCGGCAATCGCGTGGGGACACGATGTTCGACGAAAACCTTGCGGGCTGCCAACCGGAAGGATAGAGGGCCAACCGGGCGGCTAGACGCCCATAGTGTGCCAGATCGTCAACGGTGCCCTGACCACGGGTGGTTCTTTGGGTCTGCCAGCCGGTCAGTGCCCAACGTGCCCAGTGTCCGGCATCGGCTGAGTTGGCGGAATTCGATCGGGGTCGGGCCAGCACCTGCACCTGGGGTAGTGGGGTTAGCGGCGGCGAGGGTGCATCGGCGGTGGCTGGGCCAAACGGGGTCTCCCACCAGGTGACGGCACTCGGACAGACCTGCAGCACCCGCAAACCAAATATTCCGGCGGACTTGGGCCACCGAACCGTCATCGGAAAGAAGAGCGGGGTCGCAAATGGGCTCGGGGGCCCGTCAATAGTCCAGGTGATCTGCTGGCCGCCACCAGCAAGGGGCGCCCTCGATGCCGTCCAACCGCTAACGGCGGCCGGCTTTATCGCACCCCAGGGCGCACCGGCGAACGCAATAACTTGGATGGTTCCACCGACATCGCTTAAGCACCCGTGCTGAATTTCAAGGGTCATGGAACTGGATTTCCCGGCGACCGCGGCCACTTCCTTTAAGTCAATGATCGCGTGCGCTTTTGCCGGCGGACTACAGACCAATACGGACCCTAGGGCAAGGCATCCGAGCGCCGCGCAAAAAGTTAGCCACCGCCCTGCTGACAAGTCCATCACC